>NZ_CP117881.1:2475000-2783750 GCF_028736195.1 Novosphingobium sp. KACC 22771
GGTCGCGCTGGGGCCGCCCGCCAGAGCGCCGCTCATGCCCACCACGCGGTGGAACAGATGCGCGGCAAGTGGGCTGGCCTGAAGAACCTGCACCGACATCGAGCCTGCCGATTGGCCCATGATCGTGACATTGGCCGGATCGCCACCAAACCGGGCGATGTTGCGCTGAACCCATTTCAGCGCCGCGATCTGGTCGAGAAAGGCATAATTGCCCGATGTCCTGTGCGGCGATTCCGCCGACAGTTCCGGATGGGCCATAAAACCCAGCGCGCCCAGTCGATAGTTGAAATTGACGAAAACGGCGCCGGCCTTGCTGACCTCTTCACCGCCATAGATCGGCATTCCGGAAGAGCCGATATAGAAACCCCCGCCGTGAATAAAGACGATCACCGGCGCCTTTTTCAGCCCCGGCCGGGTCCAGACGTTGAGATAGAGGCAATCCTCGCTGGTGATTTCCGCGCCGGAATATTGATTGGCCCGCAGGTTGCGCTGGGGCTGCATACATTGCGGCGCATAGCGGTCCGCATGATAGGTGCTTTGCCACGCCTTCACCGGCTGGGGATCTTTCCAGCGCAAATCGCGCACCGGCGGGGCGGCATAGGGAATGCCCAGAAATGCCTGCACCCCGGACGCAAGGTTGGTCCCCTCCACTGTACCGCTGTCGATCTTGACCGCAGAAGCAGAGGGCTTTGCCGGGGGATGGGCCGCAAAGGCGGGGGAAACAGAGGCAAGCAACATACATGCAAGAGCAAGCCGGAACGTCATGGCGGCGGCACCTTTGACCAGAATGGAAGCACAAACGTTGGCGTCAGCCCCGCCCCCCAACGGGGCTGACACCTGCCGGGCGAAATGGCCGCCCGGCCCACGATCAGAACCGGAAGCGCACGCCGCCCTTATAGGTGCGCCCCATCAGGTCATAATAGGCGCTGCCGTTGGCGGGCAGCGGCGGGTCCTTGTCCAGCAGATTGGCCACGTTGAAATAGACCGTATAGCGGCCATCGGGACCAAAGTTGTAACGCAGGCCAAGGTCAACATAGGCCACCGCCGGGATATTGTTGTTGCTGATGCTGGTGGTCAGCGCGGGGTTGTATCCGGCCTGATCCGGCCCAAACTGGCCATTGTTCTGGCGCGAGGGCGAGACATAGCGGATGTTGCCGTTGATGCCAAAGCGGCCCACTTCATAATCCAGCGTGGTGTTGACCAGCCATTTGGGCAGGCCCGCCGGACCGCCAAAGGCCGCCCCCGTCTGCCCCGCGCGGTCGATGCCGTTGGGGAAGAGGGTGGAAATATCGGTCGAGGACCAGAACGACATCACATGCGTTGCCAGCATATTGACGGTCAGGCGGCCCTTCAGCCCCAATTCCTCCATGGGCTGGCGATAGGTGGCCTGGAAATCCAGACCCTTGGTGCGGAACACCGCGACATTGGCCGTCACGCCCTGAACACCGGTCATCTGCCCGGCCACGGGGTCATTGTTGGCAAAGCTGATGAGCGAGCACCACGAATTGCCGGTATAGGAACCGCCGATGAAGCAGTTGTTGACCACGCCTTGAGTGCTGGTCGAAGTGATCGCGCCCTCGATGCGGATGTTGTAATAGTCGGCCGACAGGTTGAGCCTGCGCAGGAACGGCGGTTGCCAGGTCGCGCCCACGGTCTGGGTGGTCGATGTTTCCGGCTTCAGGTTGGGATTGCCGCCTACGATGAAACCGGCATTGTTGGTGGGCCGCGCCACGCCGCTGCGCGGATCGGTGGGCAGCGGCAACGACTGGGTCTGGGGCGTGTAAAGCTCGATGAGGTTGGGCGCGCGGATATCGCGCGAACGCGTCGCGCGGATCATCAGCCCCCCGCCCACTTCCCAGGTCAGACCCGCCTTCCAGGTCGTCACGCTGCCCGATGTGCTGTAATCGGTGACGCGGGCCGCGCCGTTGAATTCGATCTTTTTGGCAAAGGCCATGTCGCGCGCCAGCGGCACGATGGTTTCGACATAGGCTTCCTTCACATTCTGGCTGACGGTCGGCAGCGACGAGCCGGTGCCTGACAGCCACCCGGAAGCCTGCGAGATCGCGTCGGTCGCCAGACGCACCGATTCCTTGCGATATTCCGCACCCACGCCCACCGAGACCGGCCCGGCCCAGGTCGAGAAAGGCTCGCCCTGAAGGTTGGCAGCGACGTCATGCAGCACGGTCTTGCCCGATCCGGTGGCAATGCCATAGATGTAGCTGGCCGCCGCCGAGGACACATTGGGGCTGCCCAGAATGTTGATCGGCGCGCATCCCGCCGCCACCGCCGCCGCATTACGGCAGACGATCTGACCGCCTACATTGACCGCGTCGAGCGCGTTGCGGAAATTGGCACTGTTGAACGTGTTGCTGATGGCCACATGCGAGGTGTTCTGGCCAAACAGATAGGATACGTCCCACTTCCAGCCTTCGCCGAATTTGCCCTTCAGGCCGGTCTGCACGCGGATCAGTTCGTTCTGGATCGTGCGCACGCTGGGGCCGAAGCCCTGGCCCGAATAGCCGATCGACAGGCCGCCTGCCGGGACCAGCGCCAGTTGCGCCGGGGTCAGCGCCTGCGCCAGATAGGGATTATTCTGGGCAATGGTCAGCCCCGGCCCGGCACCCGCACCATCGCGCCGGATAATGAGAATGCCGGTCGTCTTCACATTGGAATAAAGCGGTTCGACATAGGCGGTCAGATTGTCGTTCACATCGAACGAGATCTTGCCCATCGCGTTATAGCGCGTCTGGGCCGGGCGCAATTGCTGGGTGTTCAGGTTGTTGATGCCGGCCGCCGCATTGGCGGCCAGAGCCGAAGGCGTAAAGAAATCGAGGCTGGTGGTCATGTTGCTCAGGCCGCGATTGAAGGTCGTGGTAGTGACCCCGCCATTGGCCTCCGGCACAAAGGCCAGCCCCTGAAGAGGGCCTGCCGTCAGGATCAGGCCGCCGCTGGTGGCAGTGCCGAAATAATTGCCATAGGGACCGACGACGGTGCTGGGCGTGCCCGCCGGACGTGGGAGAGGGAGAACTGCGCTGTTCCAGGCATCCCGGCCCCATGCGCGGGCCGTATTGTAGGCCGCAGTGCCGCCATCGTCATTATATTCGCCGCCCACCACGATATGGCCCCGGCCCTCGGCGAATTTCGCGCCATAGGCCAGCGTGGCAAACTTGTTTTTGGCATCGCCATAGCGGGTTTCGCCATATTGGGCCGAGCCCTTGAGGCCGACAAAGCGGTCGTCGATCTGGAAATTGATGACGCCCGCGATCGCGTCCGAACCATAGGCCGCCGAAGCGCCGCCCGTGACCACATCGGAGTTTTTGATGAGGACGGTGGGGATGGTGTTAAGGTCAGTCGTGCCCGCCGTGGTGGTGACACCGGGCACCATGGTTTGCGGCATGCGCCCGCGATCCAGCAAAACGAGCGTGCGGATCGGCCCCAGACCGCGAAGGTCGGCCAAAAACGCGCCCGTATTGCCCAGGCCGCCCGCGTTGGGCGAAACCGCCGCGCGGAATGCGGGCACGGCGTTCAGTGCATCGCCGATGTTGACGGTGGCGCGCTGCTGAATGAAGTCCTGCCCGATGACCGTGGTCGGCGTGGGCGCGGTATAGCCATCGCGGGCGATGCGCGTCGCAGTCACCACGATATCGCTGGCCGGAACGGCATCCGGCGTACTTTGTGCAAAGGAGGCCATCGGCAAAGAGAGAGCGGCCGCACTGACCATCAAGGCAAGGCGCCTTGCAACCACTTTTTGCGCCATTCTGCGCGAGCGGGCGTTGAACGAAAGCTCTGGGTAACTCATCCGAAAGATCTCCCCCATCTGGCCATCCAAGGGCCATTATTGGTTTGACCTCTTTTTAGCTTTCTGGTTTCATTCAAGATAACGCTAAATGTGAATGCATGATGATCAAAAAATGTGATGGCTGGACCCTAACTGGTTCCATCAGAACAGATTCCATCATGGATAAACTCTAGAGGAAGGGCAAAATTCGGGGGTCTTTGACAGTTTTGGTCAGAATCGTTCAACCTCGCGCTACAAACTGTTCGTCGGGACAAGCGGAGAAAGGGACGGCATTCGGCCAATTCGGTCTATCCAATCGCCCCATATTGCTCAGACATTATCGACCCGATTTTGAGTGAACCCCAAGCGCTTGGGCATGATGCAACGGCCCCAAACGATGCAAAAGTGATCTGGTCGAACAAAAAAACACAGAATGGAAAGCCAATTTCCAATTCATGCCGGAGAGAGGGACTTATGAGACTTGACCAATTCGACCTGAATCTCCTGATCGCCTTTGATGTGCTGATCCGTGAGCGCAATGTCACCAGAGCCGCCAACAGCCTGCATATGACTCAATCCGCGATGAGCGCAGCACTCAAACGGCTGCGCGATTCCTTCGGCGACGATATTCTGGTTCAACATGGCAAGAAAATGATCCCGACAGCCCATGCCGTCGCACTGGCCCCGGAAATCAGCGCAACCATTCAAAGTCTGCGCAATCTTATTGCCTCGGCCACGACTTTTGACCCTGCGGTGTCCGCGCGGCGTTTTCGCATCGCCGCGTCGGATTATATAACCACCGTATTGGTAACGCCATTGCTGACAAGGCTGCAACCGGCCGCACCGCTGATCGAATTCGAACTCTTGCTGCCGGGTCCCCATTCCGCACGTGCCATGGACGATGGCGAACTCGATCTTCTGCTGACACCTCAACAATTTCTCGCCAGGGATCATCCGGCCGATTTTCTGTTCAGCGAACGCCATGTGGTTGTGGGCTGTGCCAACAATCCCGTTTTTCAGCAGCCCCTGACCATGGAGGCCTTCGAAAAATGCGGCCATGTCGCTGTGGAAATTCAGGGCAATCCGGTCTTTATCGAGGCCGCCATCAAATCCGCAGGCGATCGCCGACGGATCGAGGTTGTGGCTCCATCCTTTCTTCAGGTGCCATGGATGTTGCGTGGGACAAACCGTCTGGCGCTGATCCATGAACGTCTGGCCATGCTGCTTGAACGGCCCTTCTCGCTGGCCATCGCAGATTGCCCGATCAATCTTCCGGCCATGAACGAAATGATGCAGTATCATTCGGCCAGAACGGGCGATCAGGGACTGCTCTGGCTTCGCGAGCGCCTGAGGGAAGCGGCCACCCAGAGCATTCCCCGGCGTCATTCCCTTGCAACAACGGTATGAGGTTGTGCTGTAATTCACGACGGAGGCCGGTGCATTACGTCGATTGATGTGGATGGCCTCGCTCTGAGGTGGTGCCATAGGTGATCTTGGCCCGCGATGCCGCGAATGTGGATCGCCCCGCCAATCCCCGGAAGGTCAACGTCATGCCGAGGATCAATCATCACACACCGATCGGCTGCGTTGCCGTGAACAGCCAGGTGACGAACAGGCCCGACACCAGACCACCCATCAATACACTGCCCGTCAAGCGCCGCGAAGCTGTGCCAAAGGCAGCGACAGTGATGAACACCGGGATAAAGCCAATCGCCGTGATGGTGCGCAATCCTTCGCCCGCCAGCAGCAGATGGCCCGTCAGCCAGAGCGTGCCATATTGCACCAGCAGGAAGAGCGCGAAGCCTCCGCCCAACAGCAGGCTGGCCTGCGCGAAAGCCATGCCTGCACTGCCACGATCGAGCGGCCGCAGCGCATCGAGGGTGCGCAGCGAACTCCATGCGAACAGCGTGAAACAAGGAAGATAGAGCGCAAAATCGCGCAAACGCGCCAGCGACAGCGGACGGATGGTAATGAACCACCAGCCCGGATTGACGTGGCCCAGACGGTCAAACAAAAGGACCGGCATGTAAGCGGCGCCCACCGCCAGCAGCGCGAAAACAACCGCACGCAGACCGCCGACATTCTGGCTGTGATCGGCATGGGCACGCGTTGTCGCCAGACCCAGCCCTGCACAGACCAAGGCCCAGAGCGCATATTGATTGGTGAAGGTTTGACGCAGCAGCCAGTTCTGCCCGATCACCGCCTCCTCCAAAGCCGAGAGCGGGATGAAGAGCGCGGCAGGCACCAAGGAGAACAGCGCCAGACTTACCCATCGGACCTTATGCTCCAATGCATCAACCGGGGTTTGCTGCCGGGCCTTGTCAAGGGCCATCACCCCCAGCATCAGCACCGGCACCGCCACCAGCGCCAACGCACCGCCCGCCTCGCGCCATGGCCAGATCTGGTCGGCGACCGGCAGAGCGCGCGCGCCGTGCAGCGTCCGCGCGAACCACGCCAGCGCGGGCGTGATCCCGGCGGAGGATTCATGCAGCCAGGCATGCACGACAGGCGGCGTCAACAGCATGCGGGCATTGCCTTTGGCGATATCGCCATAAAGCCTGCCCGGCTCAACCGCGGCCACAGAGCCGAAAGTGGCGCGCAGCTTGGCATTCGTGCCGGTGGCCGATGGCGCCCCCGGCCCCCACATAAAGCCGCCGAATTCATCATATTGGCCATAGACCACCAGCAGATTGCGCGGGAAACTGGCCGAGCCTTCCGGAGCAAAGGGCGCGCCTACGCTCGACCCTTCCAGCACCAGCGAACGATAGCCCTCGGGGAAGGCCGAAGCTGCCGACAGCACGGCCCAGCCGCCCATACTGTGCCCTTCCAGCCCGATGTTATCTTTATCCACAAAGGGCAGCGAGCGCAGATAGGCCAGCGCATCCGGCCCGCCAAAACCATCGGCGAAACTTGCCGGATCACTGCTGCCATGGCCGCGCTGATCCGGCGCCAGCACGACATAGCCGCGCCGCGCATATTCGGTGGCGAAATTGCCCTGCATTTCGGCGCTGTTGAGATAGCCGTGGAAGGCAAGGATGGCAGGAGCGCGGCGCGCGGCATCCGCCCCCACCGGGCGGAACAGCAAGGCGCGCATATGGGCGCCCGATCTGCCCGTGAAATGCACCTCCTCCACCCGCACATCAGGCCCGGCCTGTATCCGCGCGGCCAGCCAAAGGCCCGCGATCAGCCCGAGCAGCGCGGCGGCAATGATCGCCCCCGCCTTTTGCCGTACCGCCGCCATCACAGCTTCACCCCCAGCCGCACGCCAAATTCGCGCGGCGCATTGTAGAATTCGTTCAGCGTCGATTGGCCGGTGACGAAAAATTCCTTCGTCAGGTTGGTGGCATAGGCCTCTGCCTTCCAGCGGCCCCAGTTCAGCGTGATGCTGGCATTGACCAGATGGCGGGCATGGATCAGGTCATATTGCGGCAGATAAGTGACATAGGCCCATTGCGAGCCGGTGTAGCTGTAACTGATGCGCGGCACCACCGAGCGTTCGTCGCCAATCTGGAAGGTATAATCAAGCGCGGCGTTCCATGTCCATTTGGGCGAGAGCAGATTCGGCCCGGCGTTGGAGGAGATGATCTGATAGGCAAAGCAGTTGCTCGTCACGCTGGTGGTGCAGGCGGGCAATTGCGCATTGGCGGCGCCGGGCTGCCACTTGTTGATGACGGAAACGCTGCTCAACCCGGAATCGACATAAGAGACACCCGCATCCAGCCCGAAACCCGCCAGCCTTGCCTGAACCTGCCCTTCGAAGCCCTTGATTGTGGCATTGGCCAGATTGACCACCCCGTTCTGGCCGGACAGCGGGCTGATCACGTCCATCTGAAAATTATTGTATTTGTTGTAGAATACACCAAGCTGCGTGCGGACGTGGCGGTCCAGAAAGCTCGTTTTCCAGCCGGCTTCGAAATCCCACACTGTTTCGGGATTGAACAGGCCGCCGGGCGGGTTGATGCCCCCCGGCTTGTAACCGCGCGCCGCAAATACATAGATCAGATTGTTACTGTCCGGCTTGTAGTTCAGCGCCAGCTTGCCCGTCATGCGGCCATCGGCCTCGGTGCCGGTTTGCGGAATGGTGAGAAAGGCCGCAGGCGGCGTGCCGCCCAGATAGACCGCGCCCGTGCCATCAACATGGTAATGCGAATAGCGCGCGCCAGCCTGTATCTCGAACTTGTCGCTGAGACGATAATTGGCCTGCGCGAAAAAGCCGAGCGTGGTCTTGCTGTTCATCGGGTTGACCACGATGGGGAACGGGGCGGTGCCGTTGAAATGCAGCAGCACGTCGATCTTGTTGTGCTGATAATAGCCGCCCAGGATGTAGTTGAAGGCCTTGCTGTCGGGCGAAATGATGTTCACTTCCTGCGAGATTTCGCGCTCGCGCACATATTGGTCCTGGGTTTGCGGGCCAAACGGCCCCGGCGCCACGCTCTGGTTGGTGGCGTCCACGTCATAGACATTCCAGATCCGCTTGTTCTGATAGCCGCTGAGCGAGCGGATGACGAGGCCGCCGGGGGTCTGATATTTCAGCTCCAGCGCCGTGGTAAAGGCGCGCTCGAAATTGGCGGTGGCGGTGTCATAGTTCACCGTATAGCGCGAAGCCTCGCGCCCGGCGGCGAACTGGGTTCCGGCAATCGGCTGATAGGCATAGCCGCCGGTTGATTTCTGGCTCAGTTCCGCCTTCCAATAGGCTGAAAATCCGCCAGACTTATACAGGGCCGACAGGCGCTCATCATGCTCCTTCAAGCTGTCGGGCTGATTTTTGTAAGGCCCACGATCGGTGTAATAGGAATCGCGCCAATGCTGGTTCGTGGCAAAGCGCAAGGCCAGCGTATCACTGACCGGCACGTTGATCGCGCCGTTCAGCCGGACATTGTTATAGCTGCCATATTCGGCGTTCATATCGCCGCCCAGCTTGCCCAACTCAGGCCGCTTGGTGTTGATGAAGATTGCGCCGCCGGTGGAGTTCGAGCCGACCAGTGTGCCCTGCGGCCCGCGCAGCACCTCGATATTCTGAATATCATAGAGGTCAAAGCTTTGGGCGATAGGCGGCTGAAACAGGCCATCAACATAGCTGGCCACGCCATTGGCCACCTGCGGCGAACCGCTGGCAAGACCAATGCCGCGAATGTTGACGGACTCGGTCAGCCCCGCCTTCACGATCGAGAGGCCCGGCGCGATATTCTGAAGATCGCGCTGCACCAGAACAGCTTTTTCCTGCAATTGATCGCCGGACACGGCGGTCAGGGCAATCGCCACCTTTTGCGAACTTTCGGAGCGGCGCTGCGCCGTCACAACGATTTCGCCGGGGCCTGCCGCCGAATTGCTGGCGCCGCCCGCCTGCTGTGCGCAAGCGTTCGATGCCGCCATCACGGTTGCCAGCGCCACCAGCGAAATGGCGGCGCGAACCGGAATGCTATGGAATGTCTGGCTCATGCGATCTCCCTCCAATTTTTCGACCGGCCTGCTCGAATGGCGGGCCATGTGCGAGACGGCATGAAACTTTGTGCGAGAGGAAAATAGCGGCCTATTTCTCGCCCCCATGGGGTGATAGGATGGCCCGAAGAATGAAGAGAGAAAGCCGCGCAAGAGCGACACAATCGCCGGCGCACACAGGCCTGATGGGGAGCGGAATGCCAACAGCAAGAATGCCAGCATGCGCGCTGAGCGCCATGGAGACAGCGGAAAGTTTGCGCGCGCGCCAATTGTTCAGCACGATTGTATCGCCGCGCCCTGCCGCCTGCGCCGGGCCATCCCGTCTGGCCGACAAGGTCGAACAATGGCTTTGGGCCTGCCCGAGCCCCAGGCAAGTGCTGACCGAGGCCGAACTATGCGACAGCTTTGGCATCGGCCGCCGCATGGCCCGCCAAACCGCACGCGTATTGGAACAGCGCGGGGTGATGATCCCGCATCGTGGCGGCAAAGGGGCCGGAGGATTGCGCCCTGCCGCGCCAAGCGCCGAACAGGTCACGCATGCGCTGGTTGAAACGATTCATCATGATGTCAGCCCCCGTGCGGTTGCCGAAGCGCGCCACCTGCTCTGGCCCGTCCTGAAGGGCAAGGAGGACGCCCTGTCCGTATGGCTGCGCGCCACTATCGACCACATCGGCAACGGCCGCCAACCAGCAGCCGAACCGGAAACGTTCAGCAGCAATCGCAAGTCGAAGGCCATTGCCGCGTCCCTGTTGTCCGAGATGGCCGGCGCGCCTCGGCAGGGCGAGACCGTCCATCTGGGCTCGCTCGATGCGATTGCGGATCGCTATGGCACAAGGCTGGACGTCGTGGTTGAAGCGGTACGCATCCTTGAAGACAGCCAAAAGGTGATTTTGCAACGTGGCCGTGGCGGGGGCGTGCTGGGCTGCTTCGGGTCGGCTTTTCAAGCCGCACGCATGACGAATGCCTTTCTGGCCAGCCACAATGTCCCGTTGGAGGCATGCCGCAAGCTGCTGGAACAGATCAATATTGGCATGATCGATCTGGCTTGCCAGCGGGGAACGGAACGCAATCTTGATGACCTGAACCTGGCCGTGGCCAAGATGGAACGCGCACGCAATGCCACCGATGTCGGCTTGGCATGGTACCCCCTTCAGCGCGAGATTGCCGCGCTGGCGCAGAGCCCCTTGCTGCATGTTCTGGCACGCTGTCTGGCAGGCACATTGCTGCTTCGCCGACTGACCTGTGCCGATTTGCCCGAGGGGGAGGCGCATGAACTGTTCGATGCCAGTATGATAATTACAAAAAACATTCGAAAGGGAACCGCGGGTCTTAATGCGCTGCCCCACCACCGTTGCCAAAACGCGCTATCCGCCAGTTGGTAAAGGATAGAGATGCATTATCGCCGATACCCGTTATGATGCCGGTTCAACCCGTAAAACCTTCGAGAACGGCAATTGGTACGATCGTCACCCGGATCGCAACCGACGCAACCCCGGTTTTGCGCAAACGGCCAATGACACGGCCGTGCGCATCGGCGGCAATCACGCCAATTGCAGCGCCTGCGGCAACCCGGAAAAGCATGAGAGCACGATGCCGATCAGCAGTTTTCCACCCAACCCTTTTGGCCTGTATAAGACAACCGGCAATGCGTGGGCATGTGTCGGCCAATTTGGGCGGCCCATGCGACAGGCATGCCGAGCGGGGCGGCGCATGGTTTTACGCGCCGGGCAGCCTTCGCTCCGCGATCCGCATCAAGGACCTGAACGAACGGCGCAATTATCACCATGGTTTTCGTCTGCCCCGAACGCTGTGATGCACACCGCCCCTAGGCGGCGTCGAGAAACCGGCCGATTATCCGGGCCATGTCGGTGGCATGAGTAGTGAAGGTTCCGGCCGACCATGGCAACTCCATGACCTCGCCATGACGCATCAATCCGCGTGCGCGCAGGCTTTGCGTGCGCAGGATATCGTTCGGGCTGACCACCAGGATCGGTTGCGTCACGCGCGGCAGGGCGGCGCCGGCGTCATAGGCAAAAGACGCCTCATAGCCCCAGATGGAGCGGGTCGGATTACGGTTCACTTCCCAGAAAAAGGCCCATGCGTCCTCCTCGCTCATATCGCGCTGCATGGCCCGCATGCGCGGCCAGTCCGCAGCGACCTTGTTGGCCGCAGAATCGAAAGTCAGCCCGGCGTAAGCGGCCTCGCTTTCGCGCATCGCGACAATCTCTTGAGGCGTATAAACAAGAGCCGAATTGATCACGATCCTGCGCACCAGATCCGGCCTGCGGATGGCGATGTCCAGCGCGGTCGAGGAACTGGTGTGATTGCCCAGCACGTCGATCTTTCGCAATTTCAGGCTGTCGGCCATGGCGATCATCGCCTCGGCGTAATCTTCGATCCGAGGCTGGGACGGCGGAGCATCCGACAGGCCGTAGCCCGGCGTATCAGCGGCCAGCACCGGGCGCTGGGCCGCCATCAAAGGCAGAAATGCGGCATAGGATCGACTGGAACCCGGACTGGCATGAAGGCACAGCAGCGGGACCTTGCCGGGCATGCTCGCCGGGCCGCCTTGCCAATAATGAACCTGTCCGAACCGACAGGGGGCGAAACCTTGCCGGAAGGACGCGAAAGCCGAGCCGACCGCCGCCGCACGGGCCTTGCCGCTGCCGAGCGCCACCGCCGCAGACAGTCCGGCCAGCATGACATTGCGACGATCCATTGCGATTGCTCCCGATGCAGGCCCGATCCGGGCGAGGTCCTCAGGAAAGTGACTGATCAGCCGCCACGCGCCGTCGCCAGTCTGCTCCCTGCCCGCCAGTCGGATTGACCGGACACAGCAACGCCGAGCGGCCCAAGCCCTGATGCCCCCGAGCCATAAAAATGGTCATACAAAGCGGCGCTTATCGCTTGGCTCGTAGTCATGAATTCCGGGCCGGACACCCTACCCCGGGCCGCGCAAGTGCGGAACGCATTTTGACAATCCTGTCGTGTTTTGAACGCGGCGATGAGGCCCTTGGCCTGGCCGAGGTCACGCGCCGCACCGGGCTGACTTCTGATCCATGACCCACCCCTTTCGCGAGGCTATCTGGCCTCCCGACTTTTGGCCTAACAGCCGCAGCAGGCAGATTGGCTTTGGCAGGCACCCCTGCGCACCAATATTGCGATATTCACTTTATTTAACAATCTACTATTCCAAACCCGGCGCATCCGACAAGGCGATCACCGCTTAGGCCGGGAAAGCGCCATTTGCGCCTGAAAGCGACGCGGAGACATGCCGAATTGGGCTTTGAAAGCCGCACCGAAAACGCTTGGGCTGGTATAGCCCAGACTGCGGCCGATCTCCTTGCTGGAACGGTTGGTGGTGAGCAACAGATCAGCCGCCAGCCGCAATCGCAATTCCATCAGGAAAACATAGGGAGAGACACCGGCCACAGTGCGAAACCGGAGGGCAAAGGTTGACCGCGACATATGGGCGACCCCCGCCAGTTCCTCCACCGTCCATCGCCGCGCCGGATCTCTTTGAATTGCCCCGATCGCCCGCGAGAGCGCGGGGTCCAGCAAAGCCCGCCGCCAGCCCTGCACCTCGCGCTCTTCATCAAGATGGACCGCGATGGCCGAGATGAAGATAATCTCCGCCAGCCGCAGGATGCTTGGCACATAGCCCGCCGAGGGCCGTTCCTCATTCAGCGTGGCCACAAAAGCCTGGAGCCAGACCGCAATATGGGCCGTCTTGCTCGGGATGCTGATCACGGGGGGCAGCCCCTCCATGAAAACCTCACCCCAGCCCGGCGCCACCTGCAAGGGCATCCCGGCCATCCGCGTGAGTTCTGCCCCCTCGCCCAGCGCGACATGGACAATGCGGTCGCCGCGCCGGTCCTGAGCCCAAATAGGATAGCCCCGCTTTTCCCAAATCTGCGCCAGGGGCGTCAGTTGCACACCATCTTGCGAACAGGTGGCGTGCTTGAGCGGGCGGGTCAAAAGCAGGACATCGCCCGATTGCAGCCAGCGCGGGGCAATGCCTTCGCCTGTGAACAGGCATTTGCCCTCCAGCATCACATAAACAAAGGCGGATGCGAAAGGCGGCACCTCAAGCCCCCAAGGGGCGCGAAATTCGCACAGACTGAGCCGTGTGGCCGAGACTCTGAGCGAGGCCAGGATCTCGGCGAGTGGATTGCCATCGTCATCGTGTGCGCCCATCGGACGATTTCTACATTATTATGGCGGCTCTGACGATAGACACTTCGCGATTGGAATCGCATTTTTCCAACCCAAGCCGACAGCGTTCAACCCGAAGCAAAAATGGTGATGGGCAACGCGAAAAGTGGGCAGGGAGAGAATATGACAACCACATTCCATGAAACAACCGGCCTGGCGCTTGGCTCTTTTGGCCTCGGCACGTTTCGTGATTTCGCAGGGCGGATTTTTGCCGGCGTGGTCAATCCCGACGGCACCGTGTTCGATCTGTCGCCGTCCTACGCCGACACCCATGCCGTGCTTGACGATTGGGCCCGCGCCAAAGACATGCTGCACACCATTTCGGTCAAGGGCGGCCCGGTCCAATTCCACATTTCCGAACTGGAAGCGCGCCCTGTGCTGGCGCATCCCAACATGCTGTGCACGGGCGCGAACTATCGCCAGCATGTGGCCGAAATGATGACGCACAACCGCTTTAACCAGCATAATCGGCACGATGGCGAAAGCGATGAGAGCTTCTTTGAACGCAATCTGGCCATTATTGACCGCCGCGCCCGCGAGGGTATTCCCTATTTCTGGACCGGCCTGCACTCATCGCTGGCCGGTGCCAATGACCCGATCGCCCTGCCCCTGATCGGCCAGCAGCCCGACTGGGAGCTGGAATTTGGCGCGGTGATTGCCGGGAGCGGCCGCTATCTTCAGCCCGCCGAAGCCGAAGACCTGATCGCCGGCTATGTAATGGTCAACGATCTGGGCACGGTCGATGAATTTCGCCGCACCGATGTCCAGTGGGGCTTTGACTGGGTCAGCAAACATCAGCCCGGCTTCAAGCCCTGCGGCCCTTTCATGGTGCCCAAGGAATTTGTCGATCTCTCGCAAGTGCGCATTCATCTCGCGCTCAACGGCCAGACCATGCAGGACTGGCCCATCAGCGACATGATCTTTTCACCGGACCAGATCCTTTCCTATGCCTCCGAACGCATCAGGCTGATGCCGGGTGATTTGCTGATCACCGGTTCGCCGCCCGGAAACGGGGCAATGCATGGCGGGCGCTGGCTGCGCCCCGGCGACGTCATCGACAGCAGCATCACCTTTCTGGGGCGGCAGCGCAACGATGTGGTGGCCGAAGATGCACAGGGCCGGGTTCCGAAATGGGGCCCCTTCCCCACCACCTGAATGCGCCGCCCCGGCGCCGACTTTCAGACGCCGCCGGGGCGTCAGACCTTGAAAACAAAAAACTCCACCCATCGATGGTGGAGATCAGCACGGGAGAGATTCATGAAGCAGGTCTTGCTAACCACAACCTGTGCCTGGGCCATGGTGTTCGGCGCGAACAATGCCGGCGCGCAAACCGCCAGCCCCGCGCCCGCAGCGGCGCCATCGGCGGCCATGGGCATAACGGACATCGTGGTCACCGCGCAGCGCCGATCGGAAAGCCTGCAAAAGGCAGCCATTCCGGTCAGCGCCGTCACCGGAGAGGCCTTGGCCTCGGCCGGGGTCACGCGCCCCACGGAACTGACGGCGCTTGTCCCCTCGTTGCAGGTCGCCGCGCCCGCCGGGCCGTTCAACATCTTCTACCTTCGCGGCGTTGGCAATTTCAACGCCAACGCCCTGTCCGACGCGGCGGTTGCCTTCAACATCGACGGCGTTTTTCTGGGCCGCCCCTCGTCCACAACCGGCTTCTTCTATGACCTTGACCGAGTAGAGGTCGTAAAGGGCCCGCAAGGGACGCTCTATGGGCGCAACGCCACCGGCGGCGCGATCAATGTTATCAGCCACAAGCCGGATTTGGGCAAAACGGCGGCCCGCGCCTCGGTGGAATTGGGCAATTATGGCCAGCAGCGTTTCGATGCCTCCGTCAACGTCCCGCTGGGGGATCAGGTGGCGGTCCGCCTTGCCGGATTTCGGGTGCGCCACAATGGCTATATGAACGACGGGACCGATGACCAGAACGATTGGGGGGGCCGCCTTTCGCTCAAATATGCGCCGACCGGCAATTTCACGCTGAATGTCACCGCCGATTATTTTGATCAGGGCGGGCGCGGTCCGGGCAACACCTCGCTGGTGAACATTCGCGGTCAGGCGGTGGGGACCGGTTATCTGGTGCCGCCCACATTCGATGTCGGTGATCGCATCGGCTTCCTGTCGGCGCAGGGGCAAGCGCTGTTTACCAGCCTGCGCGCGGCAACGCTGAACCGGCCCTATAATCCGATCACGGATCAGCCATTCCAGAACAACAATTTCTGGGGCATTTCCGCCACGGCGGAATGGAAGACCGGGGCGGGCACACTGACCGTCATTCCGGGCTACCGCGAGGGGCACCTTGATTATCTCAGCTTTGCCCCCGGCTTTTACAACCGGTCCAAGGAAAATCAGAACCAGTCAACGCTGGAAGTGCGCTTTGCCACGCCGGACAGCGCGCCGCTGCGCGCCCTGATCGGCGGCTTCCTGTACGATGAGCGCATTCGCGATCCTTTCAACGCCTTTGCCTATCAGGCCGTCGGCCAATACCAGTCCGGCCTTGATCTTTCGACCAAGAGCAGGGCGCTGTTTGGACGCCTGACCTATGCGGTGACGGAGCGCTTTCGGGTAAATGTCGGCGCCCGGCAAACCTGGGACAGCAAGCAGGCGGCGGGCAATTCGCTCACCATTACGCGCACCTGCCGCGCGGCGCTGACCAATTGCGCCAATGCGCCCCAATTGCCCTATGGGCCGACGCCGCCGGACCAGTTGCTGCCCCCGCCCAGCAACGCGGGAGCGCCCATCGTTGATGCCCAAACAGCGCTTACCGTCGCCAACAATCGTGATTTCCAAAAGCTGACCTGGCGCGCCGGGATGGATTGGGATGTCACGTCCAGCAATCTGCTGTATTTGAGCTATGAGACAGGTTTCAAGGCGGGCGGTTTCTACTTCGGCCTTCCCGACGCCAATGGGAATGGCGGCACCTATCAGCCGGAAAACATCCGCGCATGGACGCTGGGGTCGAAGAACAGATTTTTCGCCAACCGGCTGCAGGTGAACCTCGAAGTCTTCGACTGGCAATACCGCGACCAGCAGATCAGCTATCTGTTTGCCACAGGCAACCCGCCGGTCTTTGTCTTCGGCACACAGAATGCCGGTCGCTCCCGCTTCACCGGGTTTGAAGTCGACATGCGCGTGGCGGCTACGCCGACAACCACGCTCAACGCCGATGTCCAGTATCTCGATGCCAAATACGAAGCCTTCCCCACCGCGGCCGGCGTGGGCCAACGCCCGCCCAATGCTCCTGCGTGGACGCTCAACATGGGGGCGGAACAGCGGATCGATCTGCCCTCGGGCGATCTGGTGTTGAATGCAAGGTCGCATTTCCAGAGCCGCACGATGACCGGGCTGGAGTTTCTCGATCTGGAATCGCAGAAGCCCTATTGGCTCGCCGATGCGCAGATGACCTACAACAGCCCCGGCCATCGTTATTACATCAGCGCCTTCATCAACAATATTTTTGACAATACCGTCAAATCGCAAACCTTCCCGACGCCTTACGCGGGCATTCCGGCCAATGCGAGCTACACCTCCTCGGTGGCTGGATCGGGCGCGATTGCCACGACCTTGCGCCCACCCCGCACCTTTGGCGTTCGCGCCGGCATCAATTTCTAGCCAGACGCCATGCAGAGCCCCCGCCGCGCGCGGGGTGCTCACCTTTTTCTCTCTTAGCCAGGTAGCAAAATGGGCCAGTTCATCAATCTGACAATAGGAAACGAGACCACCCGGGCTTGGCTGAGCCTGCCCTCGCGGCCCAACGGCCGGGGCATAGTGCTGGGCATGTCGGTCTGGGGGCAGAATGCGGATCTGTGCAGTTGGGCGGATTTCATGGCCGATCTCGGCTATGCGGTAATCGCGCCCAACCTGTTTTGGCGCAATGCGCCCGATCATGCGGTGGATTATGATTTTTCCCGTCTCGAAGACGTAGGCGCGATCATGAACCAGCAGAATGATGAGCAGGGCGTCGAGGATCTGGCCTGCGCCGCAGCCGCACTCAAGGACCTTGCCGGATGTGACCGGCTTGGTCTGGCCGGATGGTGCTATGGCGGCCGTATTGCTTGTCTCAGCGCGCTGAATGACTTGTTTTGTGCAGTGGTTGCCTTCTATCCCACGATACTTGAAACGAGATTGGATATCGTGGACCACCTCAAGGCCCCCCTCAGCATTCATCTGCCCGAGATCGAGCGTTTCGCGACGCGTGATGACGCAATCGAGCGCATTGTCGCCGCCTTTGCCGACCGGGCCGATGTTGAGACCTTCGTCTACGAAGGCGCCACGCATGGCTTCGGCTTCTCGCCCCCCCATCCCAACCATCATCCCGCCGCAGCCAGACTGTCGAACACGCGCGCGGCCCTGTTCTTCGACCGGCACCTGAACGGCGGGCGGCGATGAACGACATGGTCGCGGGTGATCGCCATGCAAACTGGTTTCGCCGCCTTTCGCCCGTCCAGCGCCGCAGCTTTTGGGCGGCCTTTGGCGGCAATTCCCTCGATAATCTTGATTTCAGCCTCTTCAGTTTCCTTGTCCCCACGCTGATCGCCACATGGGGCATGACGCGGGGCGAAGCGGGCCTGATCGCGGCCAGCACCACGATCACGGGCGCGCTTGGCGGGGTGCTGGCGGGAACGCTGGCCGACCGGTATGGCCGGGTCGCGGTGCTGCAGGGGACGATCCTGTGGTTTTCGGCCTTCACCTTCCTTTGCGGCTTTGCCCAATCTCCCGACCAATTGCTTGCACTTCGTGCGCTGCAAGGGCTTGGCTTTGGTGGCGAACTGGCGGTAGGCGCGGTTTTGATCGGTGAATCGGTTGCCGCACATGACCGGGGCAAAATCATGGGCGGCGTGGCCAGCGGCTATGCCATCGGAGCCATCGGCGCCAGCGCGCTCTATGCCGCAGCCTTCCTGCTCCTGCCGCCTGAAACGGCGTGGCGCGCGGCCTTGTGGCTCGGAATTTTGCCAGCGCTTCTTGTGCTCTATGTCCGCAAAGGCGTGCGCGAACCGGAAGTTTTCGCAAGCACCGAGCGCATGGGCATGTGGACCTCGTTCAAAACCCTGTTTACCGGATCCCTCCTGCTGCGGACGTTGCTTGCCGTCGTGCTGGTTGCCGGGATTACCGGCACGCAACTGACGCTGGCCATCTGGTTGCCGACATGGCTGCGGACCGAACGCGGCCTTACGGTGCTGAACACCAGCACCAATGCGATCATCGGCTACATCGGTTCCTTTATCGGCTTTCTCATCGGCGGCTATCTTGTCGACCGACTGGGGCGACGCAACAGCTTTCGCTGGTTTGCCGTCATCACATTTGTCTCGGTGTGCTTCTATCTGTTTTTCCCGATGTCCAACGCCATGCTGCGCTTTGTCGGCGGCCCGGTCGGGGTGGTGCTTGTGGTCATGGGGGTCGGTATGACGCCCTATCTGACCGAGCTCTTCCCCACAGCGGTCCGGGCCAGCGGTCTGGGCTTATGCTACAGTCTGGGCCGGGCTTTGGGCGCGCTGGCCCCCATCGTGGTCGGGGTGATTTCCAAGGATTTGGGAGTGGGCTCTGCCATGCTGTGGCTGATGTCCGGCTGCCTGCTTCTGGTCATCATCAGTGCAAGCCTGCTTCCTCGCGAACCGGATGAAGTGGCCAATTCAGCGTTGCGGTAATGCCCACTGACCGAGCTAATCCCGGCACCCGGCAATGCCTTGCGTCATCAGTCTTGCCAGGAACCGGGCCAGACCGGCAATGTCGGCATCGCGGGTTTTCAACGCGCCAAATATGGCCTCGGTGCCGGTGGCAAACATGATGGAGGCAAGGAGTTTGCGCTCGCTTTCCGAAAGGCGGTCCAAGGCGCCCAACTGGGCAACATCCATTTCAATATCGGCAAGCAAGGCCCTGATCTGCGCCGACCCGAACAGTCTTGATCGGATATGATGCTGGTTGCGTTCAAAGAACTCCGCCCCCCCCGGCACGGATAGCAGCATGTTCATGAAGGCAGCATAGCCTTTGCCGAGCATCGTCTCGATATCGCCCGCGCCCTCTCTGGCCACCGCAATCTCATGGCGGATGCGCTCGATCAGTTCGGCCACCAGCTTGTCGAAAAGCGCCTCCTTGGTGCGGTAATAATTGTAGAAGCTTCCGGCAGAAACCTCACTCTCATTCACAATGTCGCGCACCGTGGCGCCATCAAGCCCCAGGGTCGAAAAGACCTTCCACGCCGCCGCCTCGATCTTTTCCATATTCTGCGCGCGGGTCATCTCGCGCTTCTCGGACAGGTTGTAGGGCGCCTTTCTCTGGTTCGGCATCTGGGCACTCTTGGGCTCGGGGGAATTTTTTGAGCCGCGCTTAGGCCATCAATTGCTGTCCGGCGTCAACAGGAACGATGGTGCCGGTGATATGTCGCGCCGCATCGCTGGCCAGAAAAGCGGCAAGCGCGCCGACATCCTCGATCGACACCAGCGTACCGGCTGGCGCGGCTGCGGCGGCGCGGTCCAGCAATTCGTCAAAGCGGTCAATCCCGCTGGCCGCGCGCGTGGCAATAGGGCCGGGCGAGAGGGCATGGGCGCGGATGCCCTTTGGCCCCAATTCGGCCGCAACATAACGCGTCGCGCTTTCCAGCGCCGCCTTGACTGGACCCATCAGATTATAATGCGCCACCACCCGTTCCGAACCGTAAAAGGTCACGCACATCAGACAGCCCCCATCCGACATCAGCGGTTCGGCCAGCCGCGCCATGCGCAAAAAGCTGTGGCATGACACATCCATGGCCAGCGCAAAGCCTTCCGCCGAGCAATCGACGACCCGGCCCTGCAGATCCTCCCTCGGCGCAAAGGCGATGGAATGGAGCAGAAAGTCCAGCTTTCCCCAACGCGCCCTCACCTCATCAAACAGCGCTTCAAGCTGGCCCGGTTCACGCACATCGCAGGGCGCCAGCCAGTCCATGCCCAACCGCTGCGCCACTGGCTCGACAAAGGGTTTGGCCTTGTCGTTGAGATAGGTCGCGGCCAGCGTGGCGCCGCATTGCGCAAAGGCCGCCGCGCATCCGGCGGCAATGCTGTGCTCATTGGCGATCCCGACCACAAGGCCGCGCTTCCCCGAAAGATCCACCAATGGTTTCATGCCCTTGCTCCCTGCTGATCATCCAGCATGTTGAAAGTGTGGAATGCAATCATGCGTTCTTCATCGGTGGGGATGACCCGCACCGCGATGCGGCTGTCGGGCCGGGAGATCACGGGGGCATTGGCGGCATTGGCCGCCTCGTCAAGAAGGACGCCTGCCCATGCCATGCGCGCGCAGATGGCCGAGCGGATGACAGGATCGTTCTCGCCAATCCCGGCGGTAAAGACGATGCCGTCCAGCCCTTCGAGCGAGCCGATCAGAGCAGCCATCTGGCGCGCGACGGTCCAGACGAACAGCTCTATCGCCTCTTTCGCATGAGGGTCCGCACTGGCATGGAGCACGCGCATATCGCCCGATATGCCGGACACGCCCAGCAGGCCGGACTGGCCATAGAGCAGGGCTTCGACCTCATGCGCGCTCATCCCCTCCTGAAGCATCAGATGCAGGACGGCGCCCGGGTCCAGCGCGCCGCTGCGCGTGCCCATCATCAGCCCATCGAGGGCGGTAAACCCCATGGTCGTGTCGATGCTGGCCCCCACGCGCATCGCACAAAGGCTCGCCCCATTGCCCAGATGGGCGACGATCACCCGCCCCTTGGCCAATCCGGCATCGATGTCGCCCAGACGCCGGGCGATATATTCATAGGACAGGCCATGAAAGCCATACCTCCGAACCCCTTGTTCCGCGAACCGACGCGGCAGGGGCAATCGCGTGGCCACCGGCGGCATGGCATGATGAAACGCGGTATCGAAACAGGCGACCTGAAGCAGATGCGGCGCCATGCGGGCAATCTCGCAGATGGCGGCCAGATTGTGGGGCTGATGCAACGGCGCGAGCGGGGAGAAGGCCTCAAGCCTGACGACGAGGGCCGCATCAATCCTTTGCGGCGCCCGGAAAACCCCGCCCCCATGCACCACCCTATGCCCCACCGCGACGATCTCATGCTCGCGCAGATGATCCTGCGCCCAGCCATAGAGTTCGCCAAGCAGATCCTCATGGGTCAGCCCCGCCCCGCCGGGCCAGGATTTTTGGAGCAGGACTTCGCCGTCATCCTTGCGGACAAGGATGCGCGGATCGGTGCCGATCCCTTCCAGCTTGCCGCCCGCCGCGTGGCGCGGCCCGCCGTCATCCAGCGTATAAAGGCCGAATTTGATGCTCGAAGAGCCCGAGTTGAGGCTGATGAGGGCGCGGCTCACAAGGCGGGCCTGAACAATCCGGGCGCCGCCTTTGTCCCGGCATGGGCCAGCAGCACGGCCACGGCGCAAGAAGCAAGGCGGGTGGTCAGACTGTCGGCCCGGCTGGTCAGGATGATCGGCACCCGCGCGCCCAGCACTATGCCCGCCGCATCCGCCCCGCCCAGAAAGGTCAGTTGCTTGGCCAGCATATTGCCCGCCTCCAGATTGGGAACCACGAGGATTTCCGCCTTACCCGCGACCGGCGAGACAATGCCCTTTTCCTTGGCCGCGTCTTCATTGATGGCATTGTCAAAGGCTAGCGGGCCGTCGAGCAGCGCGCCTGCAAACTCGCCCCGATCCGCCATCTTGCACAGCGCCGCCGCGTCGATGGTCGAGGCAATGGCCGGGTTCACCATCTCCACGGCGGAGAGGATGGCCACCTTGGGCTGTTCTATGCCGATCACATGGGCAAGGTCGATCGCGTTGCGGATGATATCGGCTTTCTCGGCCAGAGTAGGCGCGATATTGACCGCCGCATCGGTGATCAGCAGGGGCCGGGGATGGCCCGGCACATCCATCAGATAGACATGGCTGATCCGCCTTTCCGTGCGCAATCCGGTTTCGCGCGCGACCACCGCCGCCATCAATTCATCGGTATGAAGCGACCCTTTCATCAGCAGCCCGGCCTCTCCGGTTCGGACCAGTTCCACCGCCGCCGCCGCGGCCGCATGGCTGTGGGGCGCATCAACGATGCGGAAGGAGGCGATATCGACCCCGGCCTCCTGCGCTGTCGCGCGAATGCGGGCCTCGGGGCCGACCAGAATGGGCACGATCAATCCGGCCTCCACCGCCTCGGCAACAGCGGCAATGGCCGCCGCGCTGCAGGGATGGGCGATTGCGGTGGTCACCGGATGGGCGGCCTTGGCCGCCGCCATCAACCGGCGATAGGCGTCATGGCTCGACAGGCTGACATCGGGCAGGCTGGCGCGAGGGCGCCGCACTTTACGGGTTGGCGCCTTGACACTTGCCACGCCGCTGATGACCTCTTCGCCCGCCTGATTGGTGCACAGGCAATCGAGCGTGACGATATGGTGCTGCTCCGCCTTGGCGGAAACGGTGAGGCGCGCCGTGATCGTGTCGCCCAGCGCCACAGGCCGCAAAAAGCGCAGGCTCTGTTCCAGATAGATCGTGCCCGGCCCCGGCAATTCGGTGCCCAGCACGGCGGAAATCAGCCCGCCGCCCCACATGCCATGCGCGATGACGTGGTGAAACATGTCGCCCTCGGCATATTCCGGGTCGAGATGGGCGGGATTGACGTCTCCGGACACCAGCGCAAAAAGCTGAATGTCGCGCTGGCTCAGCGTGCGAGAGAGGCTGGCAGTATCGCCGATGGCAATCTCGTCAAAGGTGCGGTTCTCGATCATGGCGGGAGGCGTCATCATCACTTCTCCAGAACATAGCGGCCCGGCGCATCGGCCAACGGGGCATAGCCCTTGTCCGGCGCACCCATCGGCGGCGGGGCAACAGCGGCGCCCGATCTTGCATCAAGCCATTGGCCCCATGCCTCCCACCACGAGCCGGGGTGATCGGGAGCTTGCGCCTGCCACACATCGGGCGCGAGGGCCGGGCCGCAGGCCGGTCGCACAAGAAGCTGGTAATGGCGATGTTTGTGCCCCGGCTCCGAAACGATGCCCGCATTATGACCGCCACTGGTCAGCGCGAAACATATTTCCGCATCGGTCAGCATGTGGATCTTGTGCACCGAGCGCCATGGCGCGACATGATCGGTCTGCGTGCCCACCACGAACATCGGGGCTTTGAGCGACGACAGGCTGATCGGCTGATCGCCCGCCACAAAGCGCCCCTCGGCCAGATCATTCCGGAGGAACAGCTTGCGAAGATATTCGCTGTGCATGACAAAGGGCATCCGCGTGCCATCCGCGTTCCACACCATCAGGTCGCTGGACGCGGGCCGCTCGCCCATCAGATATTCGTTCAGGATGCGCGACCAGACCAGATCGTTGGACCGCAGCATCTGGAACGCGCCGCCCATCTGGCCGCTGTCGAGATAGCCGCGCTCCCACATCATGCTGTCGAGCAGGTTCAACTGCGCCTCATCAATGAAGAGGCCCAATTCGCCCGGCTCGCTGAATTCGGTTTGCGCGGCCAGCAAGGTCAGGCCCGCCAGTCGCTCGTCGCCATCGCGCGCCATGGCCGCCGCCGCAATGGTCATCAGCGTGCCGCCAAGGCAATAGCCCAGCGCATGGACTTTCGCCGCGCCGGTAATCGCGCCGATCGCGTCCAGCGCGGCCATCGGGCCCAGAAGGCGATAATCCTCCATGGTCAGATCGCGATCCGCGCCATCCGGATTGTGCCATGAAATCGCGAAAACCGTATAGCCCTGCCCCACCAGCCAGGCGATCAGGGAATTATGGGGCGAGAGGTCGAGAATGTAATATTTCATGATCCAGGCCGGAACGATCAGCACCGGCTCGGGGCGGACCGTCGCGGTGGTCGGCTCATACTGGATCAGTTCCATCAGGCGGTTGCGATAGATCACCTTGCCTTTGGTCGCGGCCAGGTCGCGCCCGATCTGTAAGGGCTGCTCGTTCGCCTGCGCCGTGCCGCGGGCAAGCGCCTCGATATCGGCCATCAGCAGCCTTGCGCCCTCGGCCAGACACATCCCGCCCGTATCGACGATCCGCTCTTGCAGCACAGGATTCGTCAGGATGAAATTGCTGGGCGCCAGCATGTCGAGGATCTGGCGCAGGGTGAAGGATGTCACCGCCTCATGGCGGGCGCTGACGCCTGCAATGCCGGTGGTGGCCGCATGCCACCATTGCTGCGTCATCAAAAAGGATTGGGCGATCAGGTTATAGGGCACCGCTTTCCACGCCGGATCGTCAAAGCGGCGATCCTGCGGCAAGGGCTCAATCGCGGGGTGATCGCCATCGGCGCCATGGGCTACATAATCGGCCAAACGCAGGGTTTTGCGCCAAGCTTTGGCCGCCAGTTCCAACCGCCGCCCCGGCGATACCGCAAGATGCAGCGCCCAGTCCGACAGCGCCTGCGCCACGGTAAAGGGCGAGAGCCCGCCCGTGACCCCGGCAATGGCGGCGAAGGAGGCCCGATCGAGATTCCGGGCCATCCCTTCGAGCGGATCGGCGGCCTCATGGGTCGTTAGCAGGTCGTTCATGGGTGAACTCCTTTTGGCGCGTTCGGGCTGGGGGATGAGGCATTCGCCCCCCAACCGCCAGCAATCGCGCGATAAAGCTGAATTGTGGCGGTGCCCTGGGCAACCTTCGTCTGCTCCACCTTGTCGGCATCGGCAAAGGCGTCGAGTTGCGCCTGCAGCACATCGCCCAGCGTCATGCGCCCCGCACGATAGAAGGCCTGCGCCTGATCGACGCGGCGGGCGGACAGGTCGCGGGCCTGCTCAAGCCCGCGCAAACGCGCATCCAGCCCGGTGCGCATGGCATAGGCTGTCTCCACCTCCTCCAGCGCCAGCAGGATGGCGCGATCCTGTCCCGCCAGCGCCGCCTCCAGTTCGCCGTGCCCCGCCGCAATCCGCCCGCGCAGCAATCCGCCGGTGAAGATCGGGACGCTGGCCTTGACGCCCACCAGACCAATCGGGCCGCCAAAACCGGGCAGGCCCGACAGGGCGATATGGCCATCCTGTCCCATGAAACTGATCCCGAAACGCGGCATCAGATCCGCCTTCAGACTTTTCAGCCGGGCGGCCCGCGCGGCAACCATCAGCATGCGGGCGCGCACATCGGGGCGGCGCTCCAGAATGGCCGAGGGGAATTGACCGGCGGGCGGCGGCGGCACGTGAATATTCGCGCCTGCCGCCTGCGCGGGCGGCGTTTCGGGCAAATCTCCGGCCAGCACGGCAAGCCGCCTGCGCCGCGCGTCGATCAGCGACATGAGCGGCGGACGGCCCGCCTCCAGCGAGGCCAGCGCAGCCTGCGCCTTGGTCACGTCCAGCGCCTTGGCCTGCCCCATCCTTTGCCGGGCGGAGAGATAATCGGCCAAAAGCCGCGCCGATGCGATGCTTTGATCGAGGATCGCCAGACGGCGGCGCAGCCCTTGCCACTGCTGATAATTTTCGACGACATCGCCGATCACGGTCAGCGCAACGCCATGGGCCAGCCATTGCGCGCTGTCGGCAAGAGCCTTGGCGGCTTCGGCATCAGCGTGGCGGCCGCCGAAGACATCCGGCTCCCATTGCGCGCCAAGGCCGACAAGATAGCCCCCGCCCGTGTTCCCTTCGGAAAAAGGCGCAAGGAGCGAGCCCAGAGCGCCATCGGCCCCGGTATCGGCCAGCGTTCCCCATGCCGCGCCATTGGCCGCGACGGTGGGGTAGAGCGCGGCCTCCGACACGGAGACGAGCGCCCTTGCCGCGCGGACATGGGCCTGCGCCACGCGAATGTCGGCATTGGCGGCCAGCGCCTTTTCGACCAGCGCGTTCAAGGCGGGATCGCCCCATAGCGTCCACCACCGATCCTGCGCGCCCGCCGATGGCAGACCGGCCTCGGGCGCGGCAAGGCGCGCGGGCGGGGAAACCATCGCCTGAGGCGGGGCGAGAGGTGGCGAGGAGGCGCAAGCCGTCAGCACCAGCGCCGCGCCCGCCGCCAGCAACGCGTGCGGGGTCATCCTTGGGCCCATATGCATGATTTTTGCCTTCATCCCTGACGCTCCAGCATCGAACGGAAGCGCTGCACCGCAAGGGCAACAAACAGCACGCCCCAGCCGCAGATCATGGCCAGTTCGGGCCATACGGTGGCCGCCTGCGCGCCGCGATAGAGCACCGCCTGCGAAAGGCTGACAAACTGGGTCGTGGGCAGCAGTCTGGCCACGATCTGGACGGCGGGCGGCATGCTCTCAAGCGGCGTGGCGGCGCCGGAGAGCAGATAGGCGATGGCATAGACCGGCACGGCAAACAGGCCGAATTGCGGCATGCTGGGCGCCAGCGTCGCCATCCACATGCCCAGCGACGTCACCGAAAAGAGATAGAGCACCATCGCGCCCGCAAAGAGCGCCAGGGAACCCGCCAGCGGCACGGCCAGAACCCCGTGCACCACAAACCACAGCGACGCGATCGAGGCCAGCAAGATGACCAGACCATTGGCCAAAATCTTGGAAAAGGCGATTTCACTGGCGCGGACGGGCATGACCAGCAGATGTTCGATCGTGCCATGCTCGCGCTCGCGAATGACCGCCGCGCCGACAAGGATGATCGAGAGCACCGTCACATTGGTCACGATCTGCATCACCGAACTGTACCAGGCCGATTGCGAATTGGGGTTAAAGAAGATCTGGCTGGTCACGGTGAGGGGCAGAGCCGCCAGCAGGCCGCGCGCGTTGAGGAAATCGAGCGTCTCGGAAGCAAAGATCCGCTGGAAATCGACAGCCCCCAGCCCGGCCTGCGTCATGGCGGTGGCATCGACCAGAATCTGAACCGCCGGGCTGCGCCGGGCCAGCACATCGGCCTGAAAGCGCGGCGGGATCTCAATCACGAAAATATAGCGGCCCCGGTCCATCGCGGCGGAGACATCCTCGCGCGCAATATCGACCGGCGGCTTGAAATAGGGCGGCCGCACCGCATCGCGCAGGCGACGCGACAATTCGCTGTGGTCATCGTCCACGATGGCGACCGAGGCATTGGACACCTCGGCCTTGAGCCCGGTGGCGACGAGCTGGATGGCAACGGTAAAGGCAAAGACGATCAGCGCCATCAGCGTCACATCCTTGAGAACGCTGCGCAGTTCCTTGACGCCGAGCAACCAGACGTTGATCAGCCAGCGTTTCATACCTCCTGCTTTCCCAGCATCAGCCGCGAGGCCATGATGACGGTGAGGGCAAACAGCCCCAGCGCCAGATAGGCCGTGTCGAAGCTGGCCAGGCCAAGGCCCTTGGTGAAGGTTCCCAGACTGATGATCTGAAACCACGAGGAGGGAAAGATGACGCCGATCCAATAGCTGCCGTCGAGCAGCGTCGAGACCGGATAGAGCAGGCCCGAAAAATTCACCGAAGGGATGAGGCAGATCAGCGCCGTGGCGAAAATCGCGGCGACCTGTGTGTGGACAAGCGTGGAGATCATCATGCCAAGCCCGGTGGAGGCCAGCACGAACAGCAGCGCGCCCAAGGTCAGCGCCAGCAGGGAACCCTTGAGCGGGACACCCAGAACGGTCACGATCAGCGCCACAAGGCTGGCATAGCTGACCATGGCCAGAGCGACATAGGGCACCTGTTTGCCGATCAGAAACGCCCCGGCCCCCGCGGGCGAGGCATAGAGGTTGATAATCGAGCCGATCTCCTTTTCGCGCACGATGGCCAGCGCGGTCAGCATCGCGGGGATCAGGATCATCGTCAGCATCAGCACGCCCGGCGTGATCGCATAGATGCTGCGAAAATCCTGATTGTAGATAAAACGAGGCTCAATCGAAGCGGGCATCGCCAGAGCGGTGGAGGCCGCCCCCAACCGGTCGAGCGAATAGGACAGGATGATTGCGTCGGCATAGCCCTGGATATTGGCGGCCAGAAAGGGGCTGGCGCCATCAATGAAAACCCCCAGATCCGACTTTCGCCCCGCAGCCAGATCGCGGCCAAAGCCGGGGGGAATATCCAGCACCATCTGGACGCTCCCCTCACGCAGGCGAACATGCGCGTCCTCCTCGCCGGCGATGGGTGGGCTTTCCACGAAATAGCGTGAGCCTTCAAACCGGCGGATCAGATCGCGGCTGGTCGCACTCTGATCATGGTCGAGCACCGCCATGCGGATGTTCTGCACGTCAAAGGAAATGCTGAAGGCGCAAATGCACAGCAGGATGATCGGTCCCGCCAGCGCAAAGCCCATGCGGATGCGGTCACGCGCCAGCTCGGTCGCCTCGCGCCGGGCAAAGGCCCAGGCAAAGCCCAGCCAACCGGCCAATCCGCTTTGCCGGTTGCCTGGCTCGTCCTGCTTCTGCCCGCCGGGGTCCGGGGCCGCGACCGGCGCGGTTGGCGCCGCATTGTCCTCCAGCACCGCAATGAACGCGTCCTCCAGACGCGGCGCATGGTATTGGCGCGTCAGTTCCTCCGGTGTTCCCACCGCCAGCACCCGCCCGCGATCCATCAGCGAAATCCGGTCGCACCGCTCGGCCTCGTTCATGAAATGGGTCGAGACAAAGATCGTCACGCGGTCCTCGCGCGAGAGGCGCAGCAGATGGCCCCAGAACATGTCGCGCGCCGCCGGATCAACGCCCGAGGTCGGCTCGTCAAGGATCAGGATTTCGGGCTTGTGCAGACAGGCCGCCGCCAGTTGCAACCGCTGGCGTATCCCCAGCGGCAGCGCGGCAGGCAGGGCGCGGGCATGATCGAGCAGCGCATATTGCGCCATCACCTCGCTCACCAGCGCCCCCGCCTCGGCCTGCGGCACGCGATAGAGGCGGGCGTGCAGGGCCAGATTCTGCTCGACGGTCAATTCTTCATAGAGCGAGAAGGCCTGCGACATATAGCCGACCCGCATCCGCGTCTGCATGTCTCCGGCGGTGATCGGCCGCCCGAACAGGGTGGCGGTCCCGCTGCTGGCATCGAGCAATCCGGTCAGCATCTTCATGGTCGTCGTCTTGCCGCAGCCGTTCGAGCCGAGGAAGCCGAAGATCTCGCCCCGGCCGATCCAAAAGCTGACATCATCGACCGCGACGAAATCGCCAAAGCGGCGCACCAGGTGCCGGGCTTCTATGGCTGGCCCCTCGCCCCGGTCCTGCCATGGCGCGACATTCATCAATTCGCCCGCAGGCCGCTTCGCCTCGGGCAGCAGGCTGATATAGGCCTGCTCCAGCGTTGCGGCCCCGGTTTGCGCCAGAATGTCGCGCGTCGGCCCCTGCGCGATGATGCGTCCATCGTCCATCGCCACCAGATGATCGAAGCGCTCGGCCTCCTCCATATAGGCGGTCGAGACCAGCACGGTCAGCTCGGGCCGCTCCGCCCGCATGGCATCGACCAGTTCCCAGAACTGTCGCCGCGACAGGGGATCGACGCCCGTTGTCGGCTCGTCCAGAATCAGCAGGTCCGGATCGTGAACCAGCGCGCAGCACAAGCCCAGCTTCTGCTTCATGCCCCCCGAAAGCTTGCCAGCGGGCCGGCCGGGAAAAGGCGCAAGCCCCGTCGCCTCCAGCAGGCGCTGCATATGCGCGCGCCGTTCGGCCCCGCCTAGACCGAACAGGCGGCCGAAAAAGTCGATGTTCTCGGCCACGGACAGTGTGGGGTAGAGATTGCGCCCCAGCCCCTGCGGCATATAGGCGACGCGGGACAGGAAAGCCGAGCGGTCGCCCCGCTGCGCGAGATCAAAGCCCAGCACGCCGACCTTGCCCTGCTGAACCCGCTTCACCCCGGAAATCAGCCCCAGCAGCGTGGATTTGCCCACCCCGTCGGGCCCGACAAAGGCCACCGCCCCGCCGCGCGGCAATTGCAGGCTGACATTGTGGAGCGATGGAACCGGGCCGTAGTGATGGGAAACATCCTCAAGGACAATGGCCATGGCGCCCGGTTCCTGCGCCCCGGTCACGGTCTGGCCGCTCCCAAATCTGGCCCCAAATCCGGCCATGCTTTGGCGGGATCGGTGCGGACAAAACCATCGGCGGTCATCCCCGCTTTCAGCACGCCCGCATACCGCCGCGCCACTTCCACAGGTATCTGCAGCTTCACCCGATAGGAGAGATTGTCGCGCTCATTGGCTGTTTCGACATATTTGGGCGTGAACTGCGCCTCGGGCGAGACAAAGCTGATGCGGGCGGGCAAGGCGCGGGCAAAACCCTGCGGCAGGACGCGCGCCTCATCCCCGATCCGAATGCGCGAGACGACAGTAGAGGGCACGAAGATGGTCAGATAGACATCATCGGGGTTGATGATCGACAGGAGCTTGCCGCCCGGCGCCATCATCGCGCCGGGCTCCACGATGCGATATTCCACCCGGCCCGGCCCCGGCGTGCGGATATGCAGATCGGCGCGTATGGCCGAGACAAGCCGGATCTGGGCATCGGCCTGCGCAATCGCGCCACGCGCCTCGCCGATGGCGCCGCTTGCCGCCTCAAGGCCACCGCTCTCGCCCGCCAGTGCCAGATTGCGCTGTTTCAGCTCCACATCGGACACCATTTCGCGCGCATGAAGGCTCGCGGTTTCCGACCAGTTGAGCCGGGCGAGTTCGGCCTGACTGCGATGCGCCGCCCTTTCGCCCTGCGCGCGGGCAAGACCGCCCAAGGCCCTTTCGCGCGAGGCTCTGGCCGCATCAAGTTGGGCCAGTACATCGGCATCGTCCTGCTCGGCCACGATCTGCCCCGCCTGAACCATATCGCCTTCGCGGACCGTCAAAGAGGTCAGCCGCCCGGGATATTTCACCGCAATATCGGTCCGGGTCATCTCGATCCGGCCATTGCTGCGCAGGACCCATGCGGGAAGCGCGGCCCGATCCATGAAATGATGCCACGCCCAATAAGCCCCGGCCGCCAGCGCCAGCAGGACCACCCCGGCCATAATGCCACGGGGCTTCATCTGCCGCCCCTGTGGCCGCGAACCGTCAATGCGAGAGCACCAGCACATTGCATAACCATCGGGCTCCTGAGCCGGAAGGAAAATGAAGGGCGATTACGGCCCGTCGGAATGTTCTGATTTTCAAATTACGACGCGCCATCGTCGGCCATGACCCAGCCGACTCCGGAACAATCGCCTCTCTCATGGCGAGATCAACAAAAAATTGAACGGACTGTCAAGTTTTCTATATATCGGATCCAAAACGTTTGTTCCGAACAAAAGGGGATTGGCAAGGCTTTGCGGGCATCACCGGCGGCGCAAGATGGACCATGGTCGAAGCCGCACAGCCAAGTCGCAGCGACAAGCCCGGCGCCACGGCGATCCGGCACGAACAGCCATGCCCGCGACATTGCGGTGGTTTGCCGACAGAAACCTGCTAATCGCCGTGCCATGTCAAATACGCACAGGCTTGCCGGCACCGTCGAAGTGGACGGGCTTAACTATGATTGGGAACTTCGACGCGAGCCGCATTGGAGCGAGTTTGAAGGATGGAAGGGCATGGCCGTCGCCCTGCTCCAGCACGACGGCCAGCGTGGGGCCATCCTGGAATTTCCCCCACCCAAACGCTTGCTCAAAGGTTTGCCGCCCAGCCGCCTGCAAATCAGCGACGCTCTTGTATCGCGGGGCATCCGCGCCGCCTTGACGGCTGGGTGGGAGCCGATGTCGCGTGGAAAGCCGATAGTGTTCGTCGTCGATGCGGACGGCAATTAAGCGCCCTCCACCAACCCCACGCCTTCCCATGCGCGAATTGCGGGCTTTGTCCAGACTGCGAATCTGTGGCGGTATGCTGCAGTGAAAAGAGGTGTTTTGCGCTGTTGGCTTGCCGCAAAACACCTCTGATCGATCATGACTGCCTACTTCAGCTTCGGCTTCTGGCGCGAAGTGATGGTGGGCGTGACCAATTCCTGCCCGGTTCCATCATCCACCACCACATCGCGGCGATAGGACAAAACGCCGGGAAATCTGCCCAGTCGGCCGAGGAAAAGGCCATAATAATTGTTGATCTTGCCATGCGCGCGAAATGCCGGACGCTCCGCTTTCCAGCCTTCAGGCAAACCGCTCACGCCCGAAATTTCGCCATTCTTGAGGTTGGCCATCGCCTTTTCCGTCAACATGGCCGCCTGTCCCGGCAATTTCGGGATGGCCGGGTCGGCTTGGGTTTTGAAGGCCAATTGGTTGCCAAGGTCGGTAATCACGCCCGGTTTCACGTCAAATTCAACCGTGCCCATGCACATGCACGTGCCGCCGACAACCAGCCCTGCCGGATCGCGCATCACCGGGCCATAATAAACATACGTCCCCGGCTTGACCGCCTCCAGATAGGTGAACACGCCATCTTCCTTTGAATAGATGAACATGTTTCCGATACCGGCAAGATCGCGCAACTCCGGCGGCGTAACCGACAGGCTGCTTTCGGTCGGCTCTTCGGGTTTTTTCGGAATGGGGGTCTTGTTGGCCTGCGCCGCTTTTACGCCATCATTCCAATCGGCCAAAGCCGAAGCGTAGCGCTTCCTGGCTTTTTCAAGCTCTTTTGCCAGTTCGGCCTGATAGGCTTCATGGGTGGCGCTGTCAGGAATGCGCAGGAAGGATGCAAACATACGCTCATTCGCCGAAATCGCGATATAACCGTTTTCATGATCCAGTTTCTGTGAACCGGCCACCAATCTTGTCTTTTCAACGGCATAAGGCAGCTTTGCCGGCCCGGCAAGACAGGGGCCGGCCATCAATGCCCCAGCCATCGCCGCAGTGATCATGCGCGCCATCATTGGTCCAATTCCTTTGCCTTGGGTTTGGGGCCAGAGGCAACCATTGCCTGCTGGGTCAATGCGGCAAGGCGCACCTCCTCTTTCTTGCGCCCCAACCCTTCTTCAAAATGAAAGGCTTCCCAAAGCTCGCGGCTGAGTCCGTAGCGCTGATAACCCTTCCACCCCATGCAGCGGCGCATATTGATGCGATATTGCTGTCGCCGCGCGGCCGAACCAAAGATGGCATCAGCCGCCGCAGCGCCGATTGCGCCGCCAACGCCCCCGGCCAGACCGCCATATTGCGATATCATTTGCGATTGCATGGCATCATTTGCGCCCAAATAGATGCTCGATCCGCTGGATAGGGCGTCGCATTCCTGAACGTCCTGCCGGGCCTGCTCAAAATCCGTGGCGTCGCGGTGAAAATAGAAATATTTATCATAAGCTGCCGTAATTTCAGGCGTTTCTGCAAATTCCAGCTTGGGCATGGCGGGCAGACCGGACGGCGTATCCGCCAGGGCTCCAACCGGGGATGCAAGCAACCCGATTGCCAGGGCAATCGGGCATAGTTGGTATAACTTCATGAAAGGCCCCCCTTAATTCTTTGGGCAATTTAGGCCGAAGGAATCAAGCGCGGCAAGATCATTGCATGAGACTGCGCGTGTTATGCCCAATTATTAATAGAGACTAAGAGTAATCCCTTATAATACCCGCGTTATGGAAAAGGCGTCCCCTTGGTGGCCAGATGGGAGAGGACGCGATCGGCATGGACGGTCTCCGTCAACAGCTTGCTGCCCATCGTAAAGCCCAATTTGCGATAGCTTTCCCATTGCGCTTCATCGAAAAACTGGTCGAGTGTGCTCTGCTGGGGGAAATTCGGGTTGCGCCGCCCATAGCCGAGCACATCCTCGGGCACGCCATCAAACAGGCATGGTTTCATCCACAGGATATGCCCTTTCCAATTCGGGTCGCTGCAATCGACCACCTTGAGCAGCAGGCAGAATGCCTTTTGCGAGGCAGGAGCCGATGGGCCGAGCGGCGCCCTTGCCAAAAGCCCGTCACGCCAATCCCCGCTGTCGGTGTTGAGGAAAAGTTGCGCACCAGCGGCATCCATGATCCTGGCCACCTCGGAATGGCTGGGGACGCTGATTTCCATCCCCAAATCGATCCGCGCCTTGCGGATCAGGTTTTCCATATCCTCAAACGCGCATGCATGGTCCTGACCATTGTCGCACACAAGGATCGTCGGAACCTTGCGCCGCAACATTTCATAGGCGCCGGTGTTTTCGAAATGGCCGCCATCGGAAATGTTGACGTAATCGCCGCTGCGAAAATACATGCCGAACATTTCCAGCAGAAGATGGGTGTAGGTCGGCAGGATGCGCCGCCTCAACCAAGTCCGGATGGCATTGGGCGCCATATACCGCGGCAAGGATTGAGCCAGCGCATCGCGCACATGCCACCAATATCCCAGCCGGATATTGGCAAAGACCAGCATCAGCGAGCCGCCCAGCGTGGTATTCATCCCCATCCCGCTGGAAAAGGCGGCGCCGGAAATCGCGCATAGCTGGCCTACGCTCAATGCCTCCGCCTGATCCAGTTCCTTCCACGAAATGGCCGCGTCCTGCCTTGTTCTGGCGGCCAGAAAGGCGCCTTCGGGCGCAAAGACCAGCGGCACACCTTTCCGGTCCCGTTCCAGCAACTGCGATCGGGTCGGGCTTACCGTTTCGTTCAGCGTCGTGTTGACCAGATGAAAAGGCGCGAAGGTCTGGTTGCTCATGGCCGCATGTTGATAGGCGGCCATCGGGATCTGATCGCCCGGATCACTGTCGGTCGGACCGCTGCTCTTGTTGCGCAGGCGCACCACATTGCCTGCGCCCAGAAATGCCCGCGTCAAGCGCGTACCGTAAAGACCATGGAGCGAACTGAGATTGAGGAAGGCCGGAAACGAACCGGTGATGAAGAACATCACGCTGATCATCAGCCACGTCCAAAACATCGAGTTAAAATAGGGGGGCGAGGACGACCATACGTAATTATCAGTTTTACTTTCCCAATAGATGGACTGGGTCCACCCCGGCCCGTCAAAAGCAAGAGCCTGAACCCCCACATCCACGGCAATGGCCAACAAAGCATAAAGCAGGATCGCCGCGACCAGGGCGATGTTCCAGATCTGCCTGCCCAGAAAAGCGGCCAGCCGCCCGTCGCCAAACCATTTCGGCGCCTTGGCCACGATGGTCGAGGCAACAGGGGCAAGCACCAGCATGCCAGCACCCGCCCATCCCTGTCCGCCCGAGCCAAAGCTGTAGGCCGCGCGGCCCAACGCGCCCAGCACCACCAGCAACAGCCCGATGGTGGACCACAGCAAGAGCAGAGAGAGCGAGCGGGTCAAACGCCTGCGGATTTCCACGATCAGCGGGGCGATCCCATCGGTGCTTTGGGCGTTGCCGTCATCCTTGAATTGGGGATCGGCGGAGGGCAGGTAATGGCTGTCGATGCGCAGCACCAACAGCAATTGGGTCAGCGAACTTACCGCCATCACGCCTAAAACCACGCTGGAGGCCAACTGCCAATGCGCCTGCACCGCTTTCCCGCTCAACACGCCGGCAGGAGAAAACGCCCATGCCGGTATGCCCGTAATCAACGCCAGCACGACGCAATTGGCATTCAGTCGCCAACGACTGGGCGCTCCTTTCGCCTTGATCAGGAAGAAATAGTGCGTCGCGCCCCGCTCCGCCCAGATAGTCAGCCAATAAGCTTCGGCAAAAACCGCACACAGAGCATAGCCAAACAACGGCAGAACAACCAGAGGACTGACCGACCAGCGAAAGTAATGCTTGCCATCAACCTCCGTACAGGCCGAAGCGCAATCCTTCACCATATGCCCTGTAAAGCTGAACAGATCAGCGGTATTCGACCTCCAATGATAGATGATCGTGGTCAACGCCGTGCTGGTGGCAAACAACATTGCCAAAGCGGCAATGATGACGAACATTAATCCCGACCAGTTGCGGATAAAATAGGTTATCGCGGCCTGATAATCCGATGGCCCATTGGGCGCCATATAACGGCTGTGTTGGCGCAGCCACCACAAGGGATGGCGGATCCTGCCCCCCGCCGGGTTGAACGGATCGTCGATCTCCTCCTGCTGCGCATTGTCGGCCAGCACCTTCAGCGCGAATTGCGCCGTATCTTTCGGGCGGTCCTGCGGCAGGGCGGGATCAGGTTGCGGCCGGGGGGCATTGCCGCGAATGGAATCAGGCATGAACAGCGACGTCATGAAACTGCCGAAATAGCCGCCGCCCGAAACGGTGGAGCAATAGTCGAAATCGAGCAGCCGGTTATATTTCGCAAAAGCCTGCGCAACCCCAAGAGAGATTGTCGAACTGCGAATGCCGCCACCGGAAAAGGCCACGCCCATCAGGCTATCGGGTCGCAAATAGGCTATGTCGGGATCGGCCTGAAGCTGGGCGCGCCGTCTCGAGATAGCCTCATCCATGGTTGGCGCGATCATGGCCGGTTGAGTCTGGATGGCATCGCTGGCTTGAGATGGACTGGTGTCAGACATGACAGCTCCCGGCTTAATAGCCTGTGGATCGAGGTTTTTCGACAAAGGCGGCATCGCGCACATATCGCCGCCGCCGCATCACGGCTGGAGCAGCACAAAATCCAGCTTTGTTGCGTTGCGAATACGCTGGGTCGCCTCAAACCCGTTTGACGATCCGCCCGAGTTGGTGTTGCCCTCGGCGGTGCGTACAACTGTGCCCGATTGTTCGAGCACAATGCCGGTGTGGATCCAGTCGGAGCTTGATTTGCTGCTGGGCACAAGAAACAGCGAGCCGGGTGGTATCGCGCCCATCGCGCTGCCCTTGCGGAATGTGCCTGCCGCTTTCGCGCTCATGGCCAGAACGTCGCAACTGTAGGTGCGCTTGATTGCCGTGCTCTGGCCCAAAATCTTGGCACAAGAGAGCACAATGCGGGTTGCAAAGCCCGCGCACCAAAGCCAATCCTTGCCTTCATTGCCATCCATATAGAACCGGACCCATGGCCCCGCGTTGGCCCCGCCGATCTCGATCGGATGCTCGGCCAGTTGCTGAAGCGCGCAGGATACGACCGTTGCTCCCAAAGATGCGGCCGGCGCCACCGGCTTTGCCGCCCGCAGCAAAGGTTGCGCCATTCGATCCATCAGCGACTGGTCCACGCTGGAGGTTCGAGACAGGCGTTTTGCATCGCAAAAAGCATCGAGCGCGGCTTGCGTGCCATCGCCCCAATCGCCGTCGATCGTCGGCTTGAAGCCATTGATCCACAAGTATTCCTGAACAAGCCTGGCCCCTTTGGACTTGCCCTGACCAATGGAAGACGCGACCAGTAATTCCTTGGCAAGACGCTTGTCAACACAGGCAGCGGAAGTGAGCAATTCATCTGGCATTGCAATCTCCTAATAGGAGTTGTCTAAAAACGCCGAATCGACAAAAACAATGCTGCCATATTTCTGAAAAATGACAAGGTGAGGCGGACTTTATTAGCTTATCTATGAATATCGGTTAAAATTACCGCGATCTATTGGTTATTAAGTGCCGAAATACGGGATTGCCCGCATCGGATGGCGCCAAGCGCTCACAAGTCGCCACCGCTGGCGGAGACACCGCCCGGGCTTAACCTTTGTCAATTTTTTCCGCCAAACCTTGTTTGCGGTTGCCCCCGTCAATACCTTGCGTTGCCGCGTAGCTTGCGCGCTATCCAAGCAGTCCCACAAGGAATTTTGCATGAGCACCCTGATTGACAAGCTCTCCTGGCGCTATGCCACCAAGAAATACGACCCCGCCAAAACCGTCCCGGCCGACAGCATCGAGCGCATCATCGAGGCCGTGCGCCTGACCGCGACATCAAGCGGGCTTCAGCCCTTCGAACTGCTGCTGGTGACAAACCCGGAAATTCGGCAGAAGATCCGCGAGGTGGCGTGGAACCAGGCCCAGATTACCGATTGCTCGCATCTTCTGGTATTTGCCGCATGGGACGATATCACGCCCGAGCGGGTCAACATGATGTTCGATCTGACCAATGAAGTGCGCGGCTTTGTCAACGAAGGCTGGGAAAACTATCGCCGCCAACTCCTTGGCATCGTGGGCGCGCGGGGCACCGAGGCGAATTATCAGGCCGCCGCACGTCAGGCCTATATCGGCCTTGGATCGGCGCTGGTGGCCGCTGCGTTCGAGGAAGTGGATGCAACCCCGATGGAAGGCTTTGATCCAGAAGCGGTCGATGAAATCCTGGGCCTCAAGGAGCGCCATCTGCGCAGCGTGATCCTGCTTCCGCTGGGCTATCGTCAGGCCGAGGGCGACTGGCTGGTCAATCTCAAGAAGGTCCGCCGCGAACGCGATGCCTTTGTGACCGAAGTGCAATAACACCAGACGGCAATGGCGGCGCTCGGGTCCATGACGCCGCCATTGCCGACCTGTGCAAGGTGGCGCTGAACGCGGGCCTCAAGGCCGATTTGGCATCGCTGGCTTTTAAAACGAAACGATCCGGTGGGATCAACCGCCGCCCCATGCGTCAACCTCGACCGATCCACCACACAAGGCCCATGCCGATGATGGCCAGCGCCATGCTGACCATCAGGATATAACGAAGAATATGCGGCGTTGATCCGGCCCGCGCCTCGTTCGTTTCGAGAATGACCTGCTCGTCTTTCTTTTCCATGACCCTTCTCCTCATCCTCTCCGACTGATCACAAACAAAGGGGGCCGGCTCCCGAAGGAACCGGCCCGATTGGTCAAGGCAGCAAGCTTAGCGCCGGTTTTCCCAGCCCCGCCTTGCCGCTTCGGCATGGCCGCGCGGATCGCCCGACCAGCCGCCGTGGCGCTCGTGCCGCCCATCGTCGCGGTCATCGTGTCCGCCTCGTGAGGAATAGCCGCGATCGTCATGGTCGCGTGAACGCGAGCGCCCATCATCGCGGTCATCATAATCACGCCCGCGTGAAGCCCCGCGTTCGTCCCAGCCCCGGCGCGAGGCTTGGGAATGGCCCTCCGGATCACCGTACCAGCCGCTGCGCCCATGGTCGGAATTTTCCCAACCCCGGCGCGATGCCTGCGAATGGCCCTCGGGATCACCATACCAGCCGCTGCCGCTGCGGCCATGACGGCCGGTTTCGTGATCGTCGTCCTCATCGTCGCGCCGATAGCGCTGCTCGCCGCGACGGCCATAGCCACCATCGCCCTCGCGTCCGCCACTGTCTTCACGGCCGCGGCTGGTAAAGCGCCCGTCCTCATCGCGCGGACGATCATTGCCGCCGCGCATCGAACGATGGTCATCCTCGTCGCGGCTGCGGGCAAAGCGGCCGCGGTCATCGCGATCATGATCGCGATATTGCTGATAACTCGCCATTTCCTTCTCCTTTGTGTAGCGGGTGTGGCCCCGCTCTTCTTCGCTGCGCCCCACCGGGCGCCTTTCATCCCGGCGAAGACCCGATCGGGCACCTCCGCGAAGGGAAATCGGTGAGGGAGGAGCGAAAGGCCCATCCTCTTCAAGCTCGCTGCGTCTCGCCTTGATCCGCTTGGCCAATTCCGGCGTGTCGATCCCGCAGGCCTGCGCCTTATGAAAAATCCCGCCCGCCTGCTCTTCCTCGCAGACATGGTGGTGCACCTGTTCGGCCAGCACGCGGAATTTGGCGTCGCGATAGGGATCGTCTCTCGACCCGCGCATCAGGTCATCGATCAGGATCTTGACGCTGTCATGCTCCACCTGCGCATCGTCGAGCTCATCTTCATCGGAGAAATGCTCACGGCAGGCGGGATAGAAGATTTCCTCTTCCAGCATCGTATGCAGGATCAGGGCCTGCGTTGCCTCGTCGATGATCGCGCGCTGCCGGCCTGCATCGGCATCCTCATATTCCGCAAACAGCTTTTCGACGGCGCGGTGATCGGCCATCAACAGCGCGCTGACGGCTCCTTCGGATGGCGTATGCGCCTTGCGCTTTGCCCGCTCACTGTCCGCAGGCGGCTGACCGGAGGAGGACGCCTTTGCCTGATCAGGAGCATGTTCGGCCTTGTCGGGTCGGGCCCCTTCGGCAGGGTCTTGCGCGGATTTGGGTTCGGCAGGCTTTTGTGCGGGATTTTGCGCTTTGGTCGCGGCGGCGTTCTTGCCCGCTTCTGCGTTTTGGGGCGTGCTGGTGGCCATCAGGCTCTCCTTCTCTGGGATCTGACTGATCCGAAAAGCGGCACAGACATTTTGCTCTGCCGTTGCCTGAGAGAACACCCGGATGCCCGGTTCGATCCACGATACTTGCACAGGTTAGCGTAATCCGTCCAAAAAGGACGAAGGCGCGGTGCGTCGGTATTTCAGCACGGCTGAACGCCGATTTCGCCCCTGCTTAACATAAGTGAATCCGCAAAGCCGATTTCGCGCCCACATAGCATGCCGACGACATGTCGAGCCGATCCACTCCGGATTTAGGCATATTATGCCGGGCGACAGAGACCCTTGCCCGCCTGACCATCCAATATCTGCCCCATGACGATCCCGGCCCTGTCTGCGGGGCAACTCATCCATCATTTTCTCAGGTACGGGGGTTCCACCCATGGCCGTAACAACACTCGAAGCAAGCCACATCCGATATGAGGTGCGCCGCCATAAGCATCTCGCCCGGCGCCACGAACACACGGACCGGCTGTTCCGCATCGAAGACGGCTGGGCATGCCAGTATCGTCTGCTGCCCGATGGGCGGCGTCAAATCATCGCGCTCTTCCTACCGGGCGATTATTGCGAGGCCCAGTGGGTATTGACCGGACAGGCCAACTGGCCGGTGGTGGCTTTGACCGACTTGTCCGTCACGGAAATTCCGCTGCACGAGATACGGGCGCGCCATACCCGCGAATTTGACGGCATGAAAAGCATGCTCGGATCGATCATGCATACACTTAAAAACCATGAGAAATGGATCGTCAATCTGGGCCGGATGACTGCCACCGAACGGATCTGCGCGCTGCTGCACGATCTGGTCGAGCGGCTGCGGCCCAGCGGCAAGGTGGTGTCCAACCATTGTCCGATGCCACTGACCCAATATGATCTGGCCGATATTGTCGGCATCTCATCGGTACACGTCAATCGCGTGCTCCAGACACTGCGCGGCGAAGGCGTGATCTCGCTGGAGGCGGGCCGCCTGTCTCTGCTCAACCCTGCAGAACTGCTCAGATTGGGCGGCCCGGCCCATGTTTGAGCCAGTTGGCCGACCCGCGGCAATCAGAGCGACATGTGCAGATAGCTGGAGCGAAACCCGCAGGCCTGCGCCAGCCTGTGCGGGTCGGGTATTGCGACGAATTGTTCGCGCCATCGGATCAGGCCGGCCCGGCGCATCTGTTTGATCACCCGGTTGACATGGACCGCGCTGATGCCCGCCGCAGCGGCCAGATCCGTCTGGGTCAGCGGGCAACAGTAACCCTCGTCCCGGGTCATGCCCACCGCGCGTAGCCGCAGATAGAGTTCGCAAATCAGACAACCGATCCGTTCGGGCGCGGCGCGAGCGCCCAGATTGAAGGTCCATTCACGCTGAATGGCCAGCGTGATCTGGGCATCGGCGGCCAAAGCGCGGCGTATATTGGTCGATTTCTGCTCAAGGGCATTGAGCCGTTCGGGATGCACCATCGCGCAATGCAGGGGACTGATCGCCCCGATCGAATGGTCCAGCCGCATGGTCATCTTCGTTGGCCGGATGCATAAATCGCCGGGCAGGAGAAAGCCGACAATCTGGCGCCGCCCGTTCTCCAGAATCTTGTAGCGTGCAGCCCAGCCTTCCATAACGATCTTGGCAAAAGCGGGAACCGCGCCCTCGCCTATCAGGTCCTGGCGCGCCCCGACAAGCAATGGCTGGACGCCCGAAAGGTTGGCCAGCCATTGCTCATCGCGCGCGGAAAGATCGGTGTATTGCGCCAGTTTCCGGGTCAACATCGAAAGCATGACACCTCCCCATCGGGCTGCGGGGAGGCGCCGCCACGCCTCGCCCGATATTTACGCATCGCCGCCCAATGCTGCCACATCCGGGCCGGTGAACGGTCTTTTATCATCATGATCATCTGCACTCTGCTTTTCATCCTGATGGTCATCGGCAATCGGCTCACCGCCTTCCTCCTCTTCCATCAAGGCGGCATTATCCGCATTGGCGGACAGACGAACGCGGTCGCCCTCCACCGCCGCGATCAGTCCGACCGAGATGTAATGATGATGGCCCCCGCCCCCTTGCGCCGGGGCGGCGCCCTCCTGCCCCGCATGCGAACCGCTGTCAGCCCGGGTCAGCTTGATGCGTCGTCCTTCCACGCGGTCAACCGTGCCCAGATGCACGCCGTCGGCGCCAACAATATCCATATGCTCCTTGATGGCGTTCAGGTCGATCATGTCCTTCTCCTTTGAAATTGCGTTTCATTTCATTGTGATTGGGGGTTGGCCATACGGCGATGGCGCGCGCCGGTGGCGATTTCGCGGGCCTCCATCATTTGCTTGAATCCGCGCAGGATCCGCCGCGCATGAGCCCGCACCATCGCGCCCAGGTTCAAGGGTGCGAAACGTTCGAGCACCTTTGCCGAAACGGTGAAAGCCAATGTCACCCGCACCACTGCGCCGCGCATATCGGTGTCGAGAAAATCGATGCGCCCGCCGTTCTCGACATCGCCCTCCTGCTCCGACTGCCAGAAGATTGTGCGTCCCGGGCGGTCCTCGCTGATGGTGGAAACCCAACTGGCGCAGGTTCCGTTGGGGCCGATGACGGTCCAGCGCACGCGCTCGCCGTCGAGCGGCACGATCGAGGCCATCGGCCCGACAATCAGCGCCACATTGTTCGGATCGCGCCAGAAAGCGTAAAGCTCGCCTGCAGAGCGCGCGATCGTGACGGAATGGGCAAACAGATCGCGATCCGGCTCTATGTCGCGCGATGCGGTGATGGGCGCGTCATCCTTTTCCGAGACAGTCATCACGCACCATCCCGCCGGTCGGTCAGCTTATCCAGCTCATCCAGATGCTTCTGCACCACCGGCGCAATGGTGGCGGCCACCTCCTTCAAGGCGGGATTGTCGCCGTCCGAGGCATAATGGCGATGCAGGTCCAGCGCGTCGGAATGCGCACTGCGCTGGCTGGTCAGATAGAGTTGATCGACATCTGCCGCATTGGCCGATTTGATGATGTCCAGCTTGTTTTGCTGATCCTGCGTCAGGCTCGTCGATCCCGCAGGCAATTGGAGCTTGTCGGCAGCGGTGCCCAATTTGCGGCTCGATTCCTGATGGGCGGCGATCATCATCTCGGCAAATTTGCGGACCGCCGGGTTCTTGCTGGTTTTCAACAAGGCCTGCGATGTCTCTATTTCGAAACGGTCGCCCGCCGCCGCCTTGTCGAGATAGGTCCGCGCGTCCGAGGGCTGAAGAGTGAGATGCGGCAGTGTAATATCAGGGGCCGCGCCGGTGGCCTCGACATTCTCGGTCGCATTGCCGTTGTCCGCCTTGTTGTTGCAACCGGCCAGCGTCAGGGCCGAGGCGATCATCAAAAATCCGTATTTCATGAAATTTCTCCTTTCAAAGAGAAAGCGCCCATGATGCGGGAAACCGATGGGCACGGCCTTGCCGCGCATGGGGATCATCGCGGCCGGTATGTCTGCGTGGTCAGCATCACCTTGTTCACCGCGTTGCGGACGTAGTGATATTGAAGATAGGCGTCGGCGCCCTGCTCAAGGTCATAGCGGTGGCTGATGAGCATGGCGGTATCGATGCGCCCATCAAGGACAAGGCGCAGCAATCCCGGCAAATGGCGCTGCACATCCGCCTGACCGCTGCGAAGCGTCAGGCCCTTGCGCATGAATGCGCCGAGCGGAAATTTATCAACCGCTCCGCCATAGCAGCCCGGCATCGACAGGCGGCCGCCCTTGCGACAGGCGATGATCGCCTGATGGACGACATCGCCCTGATCAAGGGCGGGTGAGATCGAGCTGTTGACCGGATCGGCGATGACTTCAAAATAGGTGCCATGCGCATTCATGCACACCGCATCGATGCAGGCATCCGGCCCCATCCCGCCGGTCATATCGAGCAGCGCTTCATGAACATGGGTTCGGCCAAAATTGATCGCCTGAGCGCCCAACCGCCGGGCCAGTTCGAGACGGTGGGCATGATGATCAATGACGATCACCCGCTCCGCGCCCATCAGCCAGGCTGCCTGCACCGCGCAAAGGCCGACCGGCCCGCAGCCCCAGACGGCAACCGTATCGCCCGGCTCGATGTCGGCGTTTTCGGCCGCCTGCCATCCGGCGGGCAAGGTGTCGGCCAGCAGCAGCAGCCTTTCGTCGGCGACATCATCGGGCACCACGATAGGCCCGGTATCGGCAAACGGCACTCTGACATATTCCGCCTGACCGCCTGAATATCCGCCCGCCATCCGGCCATGCCCGAAGATCGCGGCCGCAGGCATGCCATAGATCATGGCGGCAAGATCCTGATTATCCGGCGGATTGCCGTTATCGCAGCAGGAATATTGCTGGCGCGCGCAATGATAGCATCCCCCGCAGGCAATCGTGGAGGGCACCACCACCCGCTGCCCCCGCCGCAGTCCACAGGCGGCCCCGACCTCAACCACCTCGCCCATGAATTCATGACCAAGGATATCGCCCGCCACCATGCCGGGAAACAGCCCGTCATAGATCTGCCGATCCGATCCGCAGATACCGGCGGCGGTGACGCGAATGATCGCATCGCGCGGGTTGATGATGCCGGGATCCTCAACCGTTTCAACGCGCACATCGCGTTTGTCATGCCAGACCAGCGCACGCATGATCATTACTCCTCTCGCCCTGTGCCAGCATAGGCATGCCGCGAAAGCCGGACGGTGCCTGACGCGACCATCGGCGGACGCAATCATCGGCGGATACGGCCAATATGCCGGGGCATGGCCATCATGGGATAAACGAGCAGGATCGCGAGTTGATCCTCGGCAAGTTCCTAATCCAGGTTAGGATCAAGCCCGATGCCGCGAGGAACAAGCCCGTCCGCGCCCCGTTCCCCAGATGTCAGGCAGCTTGAGCGCGCCGGCATGTTCCCTTTGCTCTGGAGAGTAACGATGCTTGAAAGCACACAAGATTTCGCCAACCAAAACCTGGCCACGCAAAACCTGATTGCCTCCAACCGGGTCGAAGGCACCGTCGTCTATAATCTGGCGGGCGAACGACTGGGCACGATCAGCCACTTCATGGTCGACAAGCGCTCCGGCAAGGTCGACTATGCGGTTCTGCAATTCGGCGGCCTGTTTGGATTGGGCAGCGATTATTACCCCCTGCCCTGGCAGGTGCTGACCTATGATCCGGCGCAGGGGGGCTATATCGTCAATCTCGACAAGACCCAGTTGGAAAACGCCCCCCATTATGGCGAGGCCGATACGCCCACCTATGACAGGAATTATAATGGTGAAATCTTTAACCATTATGGCCTGACCTATATCTGAGGACGGCGTGCCCGCGTCTTGGAAGGCGAGGCATAAATGTTAAAGGAAGGAAGCGCGCCATCGCCGCCGCTTCCTTCTTTTTGTGCCGCCCCTATACTTGCCCGATAAAGGAGAGGACGCCCATGCGCATCGCAGCCCATCATGGCTAGAACAAAGCTGGCGGACAGGCTGGGTCCGGGGCTGATTACCGGGGCCGCCGATGATGATCCCAGCGGCATTGCCACCTATGCCATAGCGGGCGCGCAATTTGGCACCTCGCTGCTTTGGACGATGCTGTTCACCTATCCGCTGATGGCCTCGGTCCAACTGGTCTGCGCGCGGGTGGGACGGGTCACGGGCCATGGCCTTGCGCACAGCCTGCGCGCGGTGCTCCCGGGCTGGATGATGGCGGTGATCCTGCTGCTGCTGTTTGGCGCCAATACGATCAACATCGGCGCCGACCTTTCGGCCATGGGGGAGGCCGCGGCCATGGTTGGCGGCGTGGGTCGCCACACTTTCACCATCGGCTTTGCGGTTATCTCGCTGCTGCTGCAATTGTTCGTGCCCTATGACCGCTATGCCCGGCTGCTCAAATGGATGACGCTGACATTGCTGGCCTATGTCGCGTTGCTCTTTATCGTGCGGGTGAACTGGCTGGGCGCGCTGCACGATCTGGTCGTGCCCCATATCAGCGGGGCCGCCGCCCTGACCGCCATTGTCGCGATCATGGGCACCACGATCAGCCCCTATCTCTTCTTCTGGCAGGCATCGCAGGAGGTCGAGGAGATCCATCAGGTGCGCGAACGCCGCCCCCTGCGCCGGGCGGGCAATCAGGCCGCCGACGCCTTTGCCCGCATCCGCATCGACACGTGGAGCGGCATGGCCGTATCGAACATCATCGCGCTCTCGATCATGCTGGGCACGGCGATTCCTTTGCATGATGCGGGCAAGACAGACATCAATTCGGCCGCCGATGCCGCACGCGCGCTGCAACCTGTTGCGGGCGATCTGGCCTTTGCGGTCTTTGCGCTGGGCATCGTGGGCACGGGGCTTTTGGCCATTCCCGTGCTGGCCGGGGCCTCGGCCTATGCCATTTGCGAGGCCACCGGGCGCAAGGCCAGCCTTCAGGAAACGCCCTGGCATGCCCGCGCCTTCTATCTGATCATCACGCTGGGCATGGTGCTGGGCATGGCCATGGACTGGTTGGGCCTGAACGCGATGAAGGCGCTGTTCTGGAGCGCGGTGATCAATGGGATCGTGGCGGTGCCGGTGCTGGCCGCACTGATGCATATTGTTTCGCGCCCCGCCATCATGGGGCGTTTTGTCGCGCCGCCTATGCTGCGAATTGCCGGATGGTTCACCACCGCCGTCATGGCGGCGGCGGTAGTCGCCATGCCTTTTACGTCAGGGTGAGCCTGAAGCGCGGCAGCCCCCTGCCCATGGGCGAACATTGCCCCTGCCCACCCGTTGGTTGTGCAGAGGAGAAAGATGATGGTCGAAACCCAAAGCATGATCCACGAAGACGCCCTGCCCGGCAATGAGCACGCACTCGATCCCAAGCCCGAGTGGCAGCCGCGCTATCCCGGATCGGGCCGCTTGCAAGGCAAGGTCGCGGTGATAACCGGCGGCGACAGCGGCATCGGGCGGGCGGTGGCGGCGCTCTTTGCGCGCGAAGGGGCCGATATTGCCATCATCCATCTGATGGAGGAGGAGGATGCGGCGCAAACCCGGCGCATCGTCGAGGCCGAGGGGCGGCGCGCCTTGACCATCCGGGCCGATATCGGCGACAAATCAGTTTGTGACGCGCTGGTCCGCCAGATCATCGACGGTTTGGGCCGCATCGACATTCTGGTCAATAATGCGGGCGAGCAGCATCCCGACGCGAACATCACCGACATTACCGAAGCCCAGTTGCTGCGCACTTTCCAGACCAACATATTCGCCATGTTCTATATGGTTCAGGCCGTCCGCCCGCATCTGGGCCAAGGCGCGGCCATCATCAACACCACCTCTGTCACCGGCTATGCGGGCAGCAAGAACCTGCTGGATTACAGCGCGACCAAAGGGGCGATCACGGCCTTTACGCGCTCGCTGTCGGAAAATCTGGTGAAGGAGGGCATACGGGTCAATGCCGTGGCGCCGGGACCAATCTGGACCCCGCTCAACCCCTTTGGCGGGGCGGACCCGGAAAAGGTCAGGCATTTTGGCGAATCAACGCCGATGGGCCGTGCCGGACAGCCCAATGAGGTCGCGCCCGCCTTCCTGTTTCTGGCCTGCGAGGATTCCAGCTATATGTCGGGGCAAGTCCTGCACCCCAATGGCGGCATCATTATCAACGGCTGAGCCATGACCCTATCAGCCCGCAGGATGATCCCCGATCATATCCTGCGGGCGCATCAGGCGGTCATAGGTTTCTGCATCGACAAGCCCGCTTTCCAGCGCCGCCTGACGCAGGGCGATGCCGCGTTTATGGGCGTCCTTGGCGATCCCGGCGGCCTTCTCATAGCCCATATGGGGCACCAGCGCCGTCACCAGCATCAGCGAGAGGTCAACAAGGCGGCCCAGCCTTTCACGATCAGGCTGCATCCCGGCCAGCGCATGGGCAACAAACCCATCCATCGCGCAACCCAGCAACGTGACCGAGCGCAGCACATTCGACCCGATCTGCGGCATGAAGGTGTTGAGTTCGAGATGCCCCTGCATCCCGCCGACAGTGGTGGCCATGCCGTTGCCGATCACCTGAGCGCAGACCATGGCCATCATTTCGCATTGCGTCGGATTGACCTTGCCGGGCATGATCGAACTGCCCGGCTCGTTTTCGGGCAGCAGCAATTCGCCCAGCCCCGCGCGCGGCCCCGATGCCATCAGGCGGATGTCATTGGCAATCTTGGTGAGCGCGCCGGCCAATTGCACCAACGCCCCCTGAAGCCCCACCAGCGCGTCACGGCTGGCCAACGCCTCGAAACTGTTGCGCGCAGGCCGGAAGGGCAAGCCGGTCAATTGCCCGATTTCCGCGATGACCGCCGCGCGAAAACCCGCCGGGGCATTCAGCCCGGTGCCGACCGCTGTCCCGCCCTGCGCCAGTTCCCACAATGCCTCGCCCGCATGGCCAATCGCCTCGCGCGCACGGTCGATCTGCGCGGCATAGCCGGAAAATTCCTGTCCCAGCGTCAGCGGCACGGCATCCTGAAGATGGGTCCGCCCGATTTTGACCACATCGGACCAGCGCTCCTGTTTGCCGCGCAAATCGTCATAAAGCCGATCGAGCGCGGGGCTGAATTGCTCCACCATCGTCCGCCGGATTGCGATATGCAGCGCGGAGGGAAAGCTGTCATTGGAGGACTGGCCCCGGTTCACATGGTCATTGGGGTGGACCGGCGCCTTGCCGCCGCGCTGTCCGGTCAGCATCTCATTGGCCCGCCCGGCGATCACCTCGTTGACGTTCATGTTGGTCTGCGTGCCCGACCCTGTCTGCCAGATCGCCAGCGGGAATTGATCGTCATGCGCGCCATCAATCACCTCGCGCGCGGCGGTTTCGATGGCATCGGCCAGCGCAGGGTCCAGACCATGGCGCCGATGGACACGGCAGGCCGCCAGCTTGATGACCGCCAGCGCATGGATGATGGGCAGCGGCATCCGTTCGGTCGGCGGGAAAGCAAAGTTGGTCAGGCTGCGCTGGGTCTGCGCGCCCCAATAGGCGTCGGCGGGAACCTCGATGGCCCCCATGCTGTCGCTTTCCATCCGAAAGCGGGCGAACGTATCGGGGGAAGTCATGGGAAAGCAGCCTCCGCAACAGCGCGGCCGGTCATGCCGCGCGCTTCATCCTGCCATTCCTGCCCATCAAGCGCAAATGGGAGGCCGAATTTTACATCGATTTTTGCGCGCCTTACCGTACAAGCCGCATATTCGGCTTAGGCATGGATGAAGCATTGGCAAGGCAAGCTATGGGCGGAGGTGCCGCATGGCTGACGATCAAAAAACCCGCCCGGCCTCGGTGCTTGGGCCTCTGGGCGAAACACTCACGCTCCAAACCTTGCCCTCGCCCGAAACGCGCCGCTGGGTTCCTCGGCGCAAAGCCGAGGTGGTGGCGGCCGTCAATGGCGGGCTGCTGACCGCGGCCGAGGCATGCAGCCGCTATGCCCTTTCGTTGGAGGAATTTGCCAGTTGGCAGCGCGCCGTCCACCGCAACGGCCTGAACGGCCTGCGCGCAACCAGAGCCCAGCACTATCGCGATCTCCATCAGCGCCAATTGCGCAGCGGCCATGATGACGAACCGGCGTGATGATCGCCGTCGCCCTGTCGGGCGTCAGGAGTTCTTCGCCTCGGAAATCATCACGAACTGTTCGAGCAGGTCGATCATCTCGGCGGTATTCTTCACGCCTGTATGTAGCAGGTTTTCAACCTTGTCCGCCACGAACAGCGAAGGCCCCGCATAGGCCAGCGACCAATTGCTGAACACCCGTTCGGCCCGGCCGCCGCTCAGGAATGTGACGATGTGATGATGGCGCCGGTCGGCCAGCACATTGCGCCGAAGGGCCGCGAGACTCTCGGCGGGGCCTTCCAGAAACTGGACAAAGCGCGATCCGGTGAACAGCAGGGCGCCCGTCACATTCATCGAGGCGTTGCGCGCGATGGATTGTTCGACAATCGCATCAACCGCCCGCTGCGCCCAAGCCGCAGGCAAGGCGCAGCGACTGGCATAAAGCCAGCCGACCAGACCGAAGCGATGCGGCGCCGGATGAGTCATGGGACGGGCGCTCCTGTTTTCATGCCGCATCTTCATCCGAACCGGCAATCCCGGCCAAGGTGGCAAACCGGATCAGGGCGACGAGATTATCCATGCGCAATTTCTGCATGATGTTGCCGCGATGCATTTCCACCGTCCGCACGCCGATCTGCAGATCGTCGGCAATCTGCCGATTGGTCATGCCCGTCACGATCCGTTTGAGCACATCCTCCTCCCTTGGGGTCAGATGGGCACGAAGGGCGGCGGCCTCGCCGATGAACTGCTGCTGGGCCACCTTTGCGGGCAGGATTTCATAGGCATAGTCCAATGCCAGCCGCACCTTGGCCATGGGACAGGGAATGGTCAGGCAATCGACCGCCCCGGCCCGCAGCGCCTGAACGGCCTCGCGGATCGTGGGATCGACGCACATGACGATGACCGGCATGTCCGAGCGCTGGGCCAGCAGGGCGCGGATCGTATCCAGCCCCCCGCTGTCCTGATGGCGAACGGCCAGCAGCACGCAACCGGACGGAAGATAGGAGGCCGCCTCGATCAGATCGTCGCCTGAGGAAAAGGCTCGCGTCTCCAGCCCCTGATGCCGCAAAGCCAGGGCGAACCGTCGCCGATAGGACGCATCGCTATCTACGATATAGGCCACGCGGTTTTTGAACACGACTTTGCTCAATCCAAGCCCAGATCAACCGGGAATACTGATTTTTACGTGGAAGCAAAGTTAAAACCCATCCCCGGCATAAGATACCGTAGCACTACGGTAGGCCCGGCAACGGGAAGCTTGACAGCGCCGCGTTTCTCCCGATGAGACAGCTTTGGCCCGCCGGGCCTTTCAGGCAAAACGCACGGTTTTGACGCGGAAAATCGCAAGCGGCAGTGGGGCATCGGCTACGACACGCGCAATGGCATCGGCGGTTTGGCGAGCGCCAGCCGGGTCAACGCCAAAGATGTGACAAAAAGACGAAACCGGCTGCGGCGGCGCCATGCCCGGCTTGGCAATCAATTCGGCGACATCATCGCGGATTAAACCCGGCAGACCGAGGGCGTCGATCCGCGCCGCGCCATCCCCCTCTCCCAAGGCCACGATCAACTTATCCCCCGCCTCGGCATCGCCCAGCCCTGTATCGGCGCGCAGGGCATAGCCCGATCCATGGCCGAGAAAATTGGGCTCATCATCGGCCATGGCGCGCGCGGCTGGGCTGGTAAAGGCGAGCGCCATCGCCTCGGGATTGTCAAATTGCAGCTCGACAAAGCCATCGGCGCGCAGGAACGGCGCGCCCGGCATGGCGAACTCTTCTACGACATGGTTCTGAACATAGCCGCGCAGCCCCGGCAGATCGGCAATGAAGCGCCCATGGCGCAGCCATCCCTGCAAGAATTGCTCCCGCGTATCGCCCTCACGCCGGACCAGCACCGACATCCTTTTGAACATGGCTGCTCCCTTCAGGCGATGGAGGCGCCGCCATCCAGCGTGACAATCGTGCCGGTGGCATAGCCGGTCGCGGCCAGCAGCAGCAGTTGACGGGCAATTTCCTCGCCCGCGCCCACCCGGCCCGCCGGATAGGTCGCGCCGATCCGGGCATACATGGCGGCCTGATCCTCCTGGCTCATATGCGACCACATGCCGCCCGCCACCACGGCCGGGGACACCGCATTGACTCGCACCGGTTTGAGTTCGAGCGCCAGCCCCTGCACCAGACTTTCGAGCGCGCCATTGATCGCCCCCATCAGCGCGCGCCCCGCCACCGGCCGCGTGGCCAGAAAGCCCGCAACCACCGAGAGCGACCCGCCCGGCGCGATCCGGGCCGAGCGGGCCAGATGATAAAATCCCCAGAACTTGCTGTCGAAGGCCTGCCGCGCATCGGGCAGAGGCAGGTCGCGCACCGGGGCGATCTTCACATCCGATCCGGTCACAATGATGTGGTCCCAGATGCCCGAGGTTTCGCCAAATCGCGCCACAGCCTCCGCATCGATCAGGTCGAGCACGGCATGCTGCGCGCCATGCCCGATCTGCGCGACGGCCTTGGTCAGTCGCTCCGGTGAACGCGCGGCTATGGTCACTTGCGCCCCATATTGCGCGGCCATTTGGGCGCTCGCCAATCCGATGCCGGAGCTGCCGCCAGCCACCAAAATCCGTTGCCCTGCAAAATCGAACATGCGCCTCTCCCTGTGCCGATTGGCCCAAGGCGGTGGCACGCATCGCGCGGACCGGCGATGGCTATGACTGCACATTAGCGATGCCTGATCGCCTTCCTCGCCAATGCTGGTGGGCGCCTAGGCGCGCGCCTGACCCGAGGAGGCCACGACCGAGGGGGGATAAACCGGCCCCAGCGGAGCGGGTGTCTCGATCAGTTGGGCAACGGCCTCCGCGCTGATCGGGCGGGAGAACAGGAAGCCCTGAAACTGGTCACAACCGCATTGCAGCAGCCGGGCGCGCTGGCCCTCGGTTTCCACGCCTTCGGCGATCACGTCGAGATCCAGCGCCTGCGCCAATTGGATAATCGCCTGAATGAGACGCACGGCATCCTCATCCTCGTCATCCAGATTGCGGACAAAGGCGCGGTCGATCTTGATCCGGTCCACAGCAAAACGCTGCAGCGAGGACAGGCTGGAATAGCCCGTGCCGAAATCGTCGAGCGCGATGGCAAAGCCTTCCTGCTTGAGCGTGGCGATATTGTCGCGCGTGGCCGCATCATCACCCAGCAGCACGGTTTCGGTGATCTCGAATTCATACTGGCGCGGATCGATAGCGTGTTCGGCCACAAGGCGGCTGATCATTGTCATGAAATTGGGCGTCCGCAATTGCAGCGCCGACACATTGATGGCCACCGGCACGCCATGCCAATTGCGCGTTTCGGCAAACACCCGCCCGACGATAAAGGCGCCCAATTGCGCGATCAGCCCGCTTTCCTCGGCCAGCACGACAAAGGCATTGGGCGGGATCAGGCCCTTTTCCGGGTGGTTCCACCGCACCAGCGCCTCAACCCCGCGCATGCGGCCATAGGCGTCCACCTGCGGCTGATAGACCATGTGCAGCATGTCTTCGTTGAGCGCTTCGCGCAGGTCCATTTCCAATTGGCGCCGGACGCGCAGCGCGACATCCATTTCCGTTTCAAAGAAAGTGGCCCGATTGCGACCCTTTTCCTTGGAGCAATAGAGCGCCAGATCGGCCTGACGCAGCACCTCGCTGGCCGAAATCTCGGGGTCGTTGATGATGGTGATGCCGATCGAGCAGCCGATCTCGACCATCTGGCCATCAATATCAAAGGGCCGCGAAAAGGCATTGATGATACGCTCGCTCAAATGCGCCGCACCGGCCGCACCGGAATGCGGTTGCAGGATGACAAACTCATCGCCGCCAAGGCGCGCCACCGTGTCGGTTTCGCGCAGCATATCGGACAGGCGGCGCGCCGCCGCCCGGATCAGCGTGTCGCCCGCCGGATGGCCAAGCGTGTCGTTAACCTCCTTGAACCGATCGAGATCAAGGCACAGCACCGCCACATCCATGCCCGAACGCCGCGCCAGAGAGCGCAGTTGATTAAGCCGTTCAAACATCAGCGCCCGATTGGGCAATTGCGTCAGCGTGTCGTGGAAAGCCAGATGGCGCGCCCGCGCCTCGGACAGGATCAGACCGCGCGCATAGCGATGCGTCTGGCGCGCAAGGCTGGCGCCCAGCAGCAGCAGCAGCAGCAGCATGGCCACCATCGGCCACATCAGCCGCACCAACAGGTCGCTGCCCGGATTGCGGCGATCCCATGCCAGCCCCGCCACCACCTTGCCGCTCAGATCCTGAAGCGGGAGGACCGCCGTCTTGCTGTCCGTGTTCAGATCGGTGGTGACGCGGAAATTGTTGACCATTTTGCCCACGCCAAAGATCGAGAGCACGGAGTGATCCACCGGCGCCATGGTCACCACCACCGGCGCACCGACCGCGCCCGCACGCGCGCGCACCAGCGTCGAGGTCATGATATACAACTGATTGTCGGAGAACAGGATATTGGTGAACTGGATCGGCGCCGGCAAGGCATCGACCTTGCTGGCCGGGATCGTGGCCTCCGCGATGCGGGTCTGGCTCAACAGTCCGGCCATGGCGGCGGCATAGGCGGGGCTGATCGCGCCGGGATCGACGCGGTGGCCATCGACGGCAAAGAACACCGGCCGGTTGCGCCCGTCCACCACAATCAAGCGGGTGATATTGTTGCGATCCAGAAAATAGCGCGCCAGATTGCTCTCGACCCAGGCCGGATCAAACGTGCCCGTCAAATGACGCAGCGCATCCCCCGATTCCAGCCGCGGCTGAACCATGGCGGCAAAGTTGGTCAATCGGTTGCGATAGCCCCGCTCGGCGGTCTGGGTCTGCATCGAGAGGGCGACATCGTCAAATTGATTGACCATGACCGACACCACCAGCGACAACACCGCCAATACTCCAACGGCCAGGGCGATGACCGGGCCATAGACTCCGGCGCCAGCCTTCTCGGCGCGAGGGGTCTTGGAGTTGATCATGACCAGCGTAAGCCTTCCGTTGGCGTTGATTTATCAAAACATGCGGAGAATCTTTTTCGCGGAAAGCGATTTAATAAATGTACTTTCAAAATCGCCTTCCACGCTAGTCCGCATTAGCGCCTAGGTGCAATCATGCAGTACTCCAAAATGGATGCAGCCCCCGATCAAGGACGCTGTATTTCATGCTATAATTCAGCCCAAATAATGGATGCGGCGTTTTACGCGACACAAATCTGGTTGCGCCCGCCACGTTTGGCCCGATACAGCGCCGCATCGGCCGCCTCAAGCGCAACACGGGCGTTGGCATAGGCAAAAACATTGGCCACTCCACCCGAAAACGTAATGCGCCCAATGGGTAAATCGCTCTTGCGATTGACAAAATTGCGCCCTGCCAGTTGTTCGCGCGCATCGTCCAGCAATTGAAAGACTTGTGCGGGCGTTTTGTCACGAAACAACATGACAAATTCTTCCCCGCCATGGCGCGCCACATGGCATTTGTCATCCGAAAGGCGCTGAAGCGTTTGGGCAATGGCCTGAATGACACGATCGCCGGCTTCATGGCCATGGGTGTCGTTGATGCGCTTGAAATGGTCGATGTCGCAAAAGGCCAGACAGAGCGGCTCGATATGCGCCTGCGCCTCGCGATATTCGCTCTCCAGAACCGCCTCGAAGGCGCGGCGGTTGGGCAGGCCGGTCAGGTGATCGACATGAGCGTCGCGCTTGGCACGGTCGAGGCTTTTGCGCAGGGCGGTCGCCTCTTCTTCGCTGCGCCGCATGCTTTCTTCCAAAAGATGCGTCCGCTCGATCATCGCGCGGGTCAATTCGGCAAGGCTGGCGACAAACTCACCCCCTTCCGCACCGGGCAGAACGCTCACCACCTGCTCCAAAGCGGCGTGGTAAGAACCCGAATCGCTGCGCGCGCGCGCCGCCGTGCTGGTGAACACCTCAAGGCGGGAATTTAATCGATTAAGCATTTGCTGCGCATTCTCGCGCAACGCCACATCCTCTTCCTTCTCCGTCACCTGATCCAGCCAGGCCTGCGTGATCATCCGGTTCTCTTCCCGCATGACGCAGAATTTGCGCGCCAGCCGAGGCGAGGATCCCGAATAGGCGGCATGGACCGCCAGCAGGTTTTCCGGCGTTACTTCCAGTTTATTCTCGACGAAGAATTCTTTAATACGATCAATCAATTGTTCCCTGCGCACGTCGTTCAAGGACGTTGCATCAAGGTTTTGCGACATATTATCAAATTCAGCGGAGGAGGCCGAAGCCAACTTGAACAAGCGCAAAGCTGAATCCTTTGTGAGTAACGATTGCACTCCTGCCCGATTAGAACGAAGGTTCCTTCAAATGCGCCATGCCCCCTGCAACAAGATTCCCTTATTTGTGGGAAAAAAGCTTTAACCATATCGCTACACCCTAAGGGTTTAGCGCTTGTACCAAAGACCCAATACATTGGTCTAATAGGGTCCCGACTCGCTTGCAAAGAGGCGCAGCCGGGCGCATGCGCCGGGCCACCCCGACGGTCCACGGCTTTGTTCCCGGATCACTATCCCATTGTCGGGCCAACACAATCGCAGGAGAAGCCCTCGCCATGTCTGCGCGCATTGCCCATCAAACGCTCAAATCCCGCATCACCAGCGCCGAACAGGCCGCCGCCCTGATCAATCCGGGCGACACGGTCGGCATGAGCGGATTTACCGGTTCGGGTTATCCCAAGGCGGTGCCGCCCGCGCTGGCCGCGCGCATCGAGGAAGCCCACCGTGCGGGCGATCCGTTTCAGGTGCGCGTGTGGACCGGCGCCTCGACAGGGCCGGAGCTGGACGCCGCACTGGCCAAGGCCGATGGCATCGAATTCCGCCTGCCCTATAATTCCGACCCCATCGCCCGCGAAAAGATCAACGCCGGCCAGATGGACTATTTCGACATGCACCTCAGCCAGGTGGCGCCGATGGCGTGGCAGGGCTTCCTTGGCCCGCTCGACGTGGCGCTGGTCGAAGTGACCGCCATCAACGCCGACGGCAGCCTTGTGCCCTCCTCGTCGGTAGGCAACAACAAGACCTGGCTCGACCGCGCCGACCGCATCATCCTTGAGGTGAACAGCTGGCAGGCAGCCGAGCTGGAGGGGATGCACGACATCTATTACGGCACCCGCCTGCCCCCGCATCGCGTGCCGATCCCCCTGACCCGCCCGGATGACCGCATTGGCCAGCCCACGCTGCAATGCGATCCAGACAAGATCGTGGCGATTGTCGAAACCGACGCGCCCGACCGCAACCTGCCCTTTGACGCGCCGGGCGAAACGGCGCTGCGCATCGCGGGCCATCTGCTCGATTTCCTCGCCAATGAGGTCAAGCAGGGGCGGATGCCGGAAAACCTGCTGCCGCTGCAATCGGGCGTGGGCAATATCGCCAATGCGGTGCTGTCGGGTCTGGTCAACAGCCCGTTTGAAAACCTCACCTCCTATACCGAGGTGATTCAGGACGGCATGATCGACCTGCTCGACGCGGGCAAGCTGCGCATGGCCTCGGCCACCTCTTTCTCGCTGAGCCCCGAAGCGGCCGAGCGGATGAACAGCAACATGGCGGCCTACCGGGAAAAGATGATCCTGCGCCCGCAGGAAATCAGCAACCATCCCGAGCTGATCCGCCGCCTTGGCTGTATCGCCATGAACGGCCTGATCGAGGCCGACATCTATGGCAATGTGAACTCCACCCATGTCATGGGCAGCCGCATCCAGAACGGCATCGGCGGCAGCGGCGACTTTGCCCGCAACGCCTATGTCTCGATCTTCATGACGCCCAGCACCGCCAAGGGCGGAAAGATCAGCGCCATCGTGCCGCAAGTCGCCCACGTGGACCATATCGCCCAAGACGTTCAGGTGGTCGTGACCGAACAAGGCCTTGCGGACCTGCGCGGCCTGTCGCCAAAGCAGCGCGCGCTGGCCATCATCCAGAACTGCGCTCACCCCGACTTCCGCCCGATGCTGGCCGATTATTATGATCGCGCGCTCAAGGGCTCCTATGGGCTGCATGCGCCCTCGCTGCCCGGTGAAGCGTTGAGCTGGCATCAGCGGTTTATCGAGACGGGGTCGATGAAGGTTTAACTTCGGCGGGGTGTTTTATGCCTCCGGCGGGGTGTTATGTGCCTCCGGCGGGCAAAGGGTCTCGACCCTTTGCAATCCCCATACTGTATTCGTCGCGTTCTGGCTCGGCCTTGGGTTTGGGGTGCGGCGTTGAAAATTAAAAGCCTGCGGCGCCTATGATAGCGCCGCAGGCTTTAATCATTCTGGAGCCGGCACAAGGCCGCCATTTCACGCCACCCCATCATGGGATTGCTAAGGGACAAGTCCCTTAGCCCGCCGGAGGCATTCTAAAGCCCCCAGCCTCAATCCTCCAACGGCACCCCCGGCAAATGCTTCGACGTGCGAATCGTCAGCGAGGTTTTCACACTGGCTACATTGGGCGCAGGAGTCAGCTTGCTGGTCAGGAATTCCTGAAAGCTTTGCAGATCGCGGCTGACGATTTTGAGGATGAAGTCGATTTCGCCATTCAGCATATGGCATTCGCGCACTTCGGGCAGGCCGCGCACATGGTCCTCGAACCCGCGCAACGCTTCCTCGGCCTGGCTTTTTAGCGAGACCATGGCGAAGACAGTGATCGAAAAGCCCAGCTTGGCCCCATCCAGCTCGGCGTGATAGCCGCGGATGACCCCTTCCTCCTCCAATGCGCGCACCCGGCGCAGGCAAGGCGGCGCGGTGAGCCCGACGCGTTGGGCCAATTCGACATTGGTAACGCGGCCCTCGTCCTGCAATTCGGCCAGCAAGCGCCGGTCGATCTGATCAAGGTTGGCCATAAGCCCGGAAATTCCCCAATTGCGGCCCGCGGATCGCGGCGGAAAGACCCTTCCTGTCGGCTGGGTCGCCAAAGATGAAAGAATCAGCCCATCTGTTGCGGGCCGTGCTAATATTATTATCTATGGCCGCAATCGTCCCACATTGCAACGCCACCGCGCTACGTGCTTTCGCCTGCGCGCAGGTATGATAAGGTGCACCATAAAGTTGTACACAGGTTCCGCACGCAATCCTAACCTCTCGCTAGGATTTAACACCGTATTGGCTTGGAAAGGCCACCTGAAACACCATAACTGCTGATACACACAACCATGCGCTATGACGACCGCCTTGCCACCGCCCTTCGCCTGACGCCAGTCGGGCAAGGCGTCGCGCGCATTCAGTTCCGGCAATTGCTGGACCTGCTGGGCACGCTGCCGGTTGAGGAACAGGGCGAGATGGTGGATCTGGCCTATATCCGCCTTGGTGAGCTGGGCGGCCGGATTCCGGCGGCAGATCGCGCGGCCATCCTGCGCCAGCCCGGTCTGCGTCTGCGCGCGCCCCGTCTGGTGGCCACGCTTGCGGGGGCCGAACCGGTGGTGTCGCTCGCCGCGCTCCACGCCGCGCAATTGAGCGATGAACAATGGGTGGACCTCATTCCCGCGCTGCCGCTGGCCTCGCGCGGGACGCTGGGGATGCGGCGTGATCTTGGGCCGGGCGCGCGGGCGCTGCTGGCGCGACTCGGCATCGGCGATCCCGCTCTGGCGGCCGCGCCCGCATCAAACACCGCCGCGCCAGAGCCTGTGGCCGCCAAACCTCTCGCCGAAGCGCGTGCGTCCTCTCCTCCGGCCCCGCCTCCCCCCGCCGCGCCGGTCAGCCCGCCACGAGCATCGGCCTATCAGACATCGGCCCCCGTGGCCGAGGATACGATCGGCGCGCTGGTCCGCCGAATCGAAGCCTTTCGTCAGGCGCGCGAAAACAATATGGCCGCAGAGGCCAACCGCCCGGCCCCGCCCAAAAAGACCAGACCGGGCCAGCCCATCCAGTCCTTCGATTTTGCCAGCGATGGCGAAGGCCGCATCGTCTGGGCCGAGGCGCGGGTTGCGCCGATGGTGGTCGGCTATGGGCTGGGCGGCAATGGGCCGGGCGCCAATGCGGTCCGCCTGCACCAACCCTTCCGCGCGGTGATGATCACGCTCTCGGGCGCTCCGGCCATTGCGGGTGAGTGGCAGGTGGATGCCGTGCCGCGCTTCGATCCGCTGGGCGGGCGCTACATCGGCCATCTCGGCCGGTTTCGGCGGCCCGCGACGATGGCCGTATCGCCCGCCCCCGCCGCCCCGGCGCAGGACAGCGAAACCGACCGCCTTCGCCAGTTGCTCCATGAATTGCGCACGCCGGTCAATGCCATTCAGGGCTTTGCCGAGGTGATCCAGCAGCAATTGTTCGGCCCCACGCCGCATGAGTATCGCGCTCTGGCCGCCGTCGTTGCGGCCGACAGCGCGCTGATGCTGGCCGGGTTTGAGGAACTTGACCGCTATGCAAGGCTGGAAAGCGGCAGCTTGGCGCTGGCTCGAGGCGAATGCGATCTGGCCGCCGCGCTCGACGTGCTCGTGTCGCGCCTGGCGAGCGATGCGCGCGCTCCTGCATTGCGGCTAGAGGGGCATGAGCGCCCCCGCCCCGTTGCGCTGGACGGGACCGAGGCGGAGCGGCTGTGCTGGCGCCTGCTGGCCACGCTGGCGGGCAATGGCAAGGCGGGAGAACCCATGGCCATCCGGCTGGAGCATCGCGCCGACACGATCCTCGCCAGCTTCACCTTGCCGCAATCGCTGGCGGGCCTGAGTGACGAGGAGCTGTTTCACGGCGCCGCCCCCGCAACGCATCAGCCCGGCGCGGGCATGTTCGGCACCGGCTTTGCGCTGCGTCTTGCCGCCGCCGAGGCGCGAGCTGCCGGGGGCAGCCTGACCCGCCAGCATCAGCAACTTTTGCTTACATTACCGGGCTTGACCCTACCGATCGTTAACCTTAGCCAAGTACCTGAAATCAGGCCCGAGGCGTGTGAAACGCCGGTGGCTTGATTGCTTTGCGCGGCAGGGGGCCCGATTTGTCTTTTCATCAAATTACCGACCAGCCCGCGCCGGACGCCTTTGTCCATTTCCGCCAGGGCACCGGACAGCGCTTTGTGGTCACGATCGATACCGAAGAGGAATTCGATTGGACCAAGCCGCTGACGCGCACCCGGCACCGGGTCGATACGGTATCGCGCCTGCGCAAGTTTCAGCAGTTTTGCGAAGGCTTCGGCATCGTTCCGATCTATTTGATCGACTATCCGGTGGCCACATCGGCGTTGGCCTCGGAATTGCTGCGCGATGCGGTGATCGCCGGGCGGGCCGAGGTCGGCGTTCAGTTGCATCCTTGGGTTAACCCGCCTTATGAAGAGGAGGTTAATCAATATAACAGCTTTTCAGGCAACCTGCCCTTCGCGCTCGAACGGGCCAAGTTTCTGAAGCTGCACGCCACGATTGCGGAAAATTTCGGCGCGGCGCCCATGATCTATCGCGCCGGGCGCTATGGCATCGGGCCCAACACCGCCGATGTGCTGCATGAGGCCGGGGTGGCCATCGACACCTCGGTCCGCTCGCGATTTGATTACAGCGGATGGGGCGGCCCCAATTTCCGCGACCTGCCGCTGCGGCCCTATTGGGTTGACGAACCGGGTCGTCTGATGGAAATGCCGCTGACCACGGTGTTTTCCGGCCTGCTGCGGCGCTATGGCCAATGGCTCTATCCGAAATTGTCGCGCTTTGACCGGCTGCGCGGGGCGATGGCGCGCTTTGGCCTGCTCGAACGCATTCCCCTGACGCCAGAGGGCGTGACGGTGAGCGAGGCGCTGCGCGCGGTCAATCTGGCGGTGGACGAGGAACTGCCGGTCATCGTCCTGTCTTTCCACAGCCCCTCGCTCTGTCCCGGCCATACGCCCTATGTCCGCACTGAGGCCGATCTGGACGAGATGTATGAATGGTGGCGCCAAGTGTTTGAATTGTTGATCGCACGCGGCGTCCAACCAACCAGCGTGCGCGAAGTGATGGAGAGCACTCTCTTCGATTGAAGCCCTTGCCTGTTGCGCATGGCGCGGCTAACGCGAGGCGGCGCATGATGCGCAAAGCATGGCTTGGGGCCTGTAGCTCAATGGTTAGAGCTGGCCGCTCATAACGGCTAGGTTGCGGGTTCGAGTCCTGCCGGGCCCACCATGCTTTGCCCTCCCCCGGCACGTATGCTGAGAAAAGGGGAGCCGCCGCTCCCCTTTTGCCCCATCAATTGGCGACCGCGACCACGCCGGCATTTTCCACCTTGGCCAAAGGCGCAGCCGGAGCCAGAGGGGCGGCCTGGAGCGGGGCGGCGCCGGCCGGGATGGTGAAGGAAACCGGATCGGCGGTATGGGCGCGCAATTGCTGGCCATTGGTCAGAGTTGCCGAATGGCCGGTGACAAAGGCGCCAAACACGCCCACGGCCACCACCGCACCCACCGCAGCCCCGGCATTGCCCTGCCCTTCGCTGCGATAGCTGCCGTTAAGCGGGATGACGCGATCGCCCAGTTTCAGCGAATTGAACGTCACCTCCAGCTTGGCCGATTTGCCAAAGGCGCCCTTGCCGGTGCGATAGCTCACGCTTGCCTCGCCGGGCGTGCCGCGCGGGATCAGGACATAGCCATCCTGCATCACGTCAAAGACGGTAGAAATCTTGAACTTGTCACCAACTTTGAGCGATTTTGAAGAAAGCGTATCATTGGGCGTCACCACCACTTCTGTATTGGGCGAAAGTGTGATGATCCTGCCCGCATTGGTTTGCGCAGTTGCAGCATTTGCCGAAACCAACAGAACCGCCGGAATAATATACTTGAACACGAGCCCCTCCCGCTTAAAACAGGGCAAGATCGCCCTATCGACATGGCGCGTTCATCTTGGTTCGGCCCAAGTCTTTCAAGGAAGGCTGCGATCATAACGGACCCATCATCCGGCAAGCACCAGCGGCGCGATCCGTATCAGCCCGTCGTAACCGGCGATAAACCGGCGTTTTTTGCGCGGCCATTTTGGCGCTATCCCCACTGCGCTGCCAAATCCCCCGTTTTTCCCCTTGCGCTATCTCCGCGTCAATTCTAGGGGCTTGGCCGTGTCGGGGAGTAGCGCAGCCTGGTAGCGCATCTGCTTTGGGAGCAGAGGGTCGCAAGTTCGAATCTTGTCTCCCCGACCAAGTCTCAATTTCACCACATATCAAACCGTCTCACTGACGCATGAAACCGTTGCAAATGCGCGGTTTTTTGCTCATGGGGCCGTCGCTCGGCGTCTCATGGTATCGCACCCCTGCGCAAGCGCGTTGGGGGCGTTTTCGGGGCGTCTGCGTTTGGTCGTGGGGGCGTTGGATGTTGACGGACAAGGAGTGCAGAGCAGCCAAGGCGGGGCCAAAGCCCGTCAAGCTGTTCGATGCGCACGGCCTGCACCTTCTGGTCAGCACAACCGGCCACAAGAGTTGGCGTCTGAAGTATCGGGTGGACGGCAAGGAAAAGCAAATAGCTTTTGGGGCCTATCCGGCCATGCGGCTGAGCGAGGCGCGCGCATTGAGCGCGGCGGCGCGCAAGACGTTGCAGGACGGTTCGGACCCGGCGCTGGAGTTTGGCAAGAAGGCCAAAAAGCGGCAGCTGGCGACCAATCCGTCGATGACCTTCGAGTCGGTTGCCAAAACTTGGCACGGCGAACAAAAATCCAATTGGAAACCTCGCTATGCGCAGGAGGTTATCAGCAGCTTGGAACGCGATATCTTCCCCAGCTTGGGCAAGATGGACGTACGGAAAATCCGGGCCAAGAATGTGCGCGAAGCGTTGCAGGCCGTGCAATCGCGCGGCGCGCTGGAAACGGCGCACAGGCTGCTCCAGCGGATCGGATCGGTGTACGAGTATGCCATTTCGGAGGAACTGGCCGAGATCGACCCGACAACGGGCGTCACGCCCTCGCTCAAGAAGGTTTTGAAGCGGCGGCAACCGGCGGTGCTATCCATCGAACGCGCCCGGTCGTTTCTCAAGGCTTACGAGGCCACACCGGGGCATCCCAGCACGAAGCTGGCCTCGCGGCTATTGGCTTTGACCGCTGCGCGCCCCGGCATGGTGCAAATGGCCGAGGTGAACGAGTTTCATGGGCTGGACGGCAAGGAACCCGTCTGGACCGTGCCAGCGGAAAAAATGAAATTGCGTCTGGCCGAGGCGGATCAGGAAGCGTTCGACTTCACCATGCCGCTGTCCCGGCAAGCCGTGGCCGTGGTGAAAGCCGCGTTGAAAATGGCGGGCAAGCGGCAGTATCTGTTTCCATCGGCGCGGCATTCAAAGCGGCCCATCACGTCGAACGCGCTGAATGTGGCGTATCGGCGCGTTGGTGGATGGGAGGGGCAGCACGTCCCGCATGGGTGGCGAGCCACGTTCTCGACCATCATGAACGAGCGGGCCGCAACAGCCGAACGGGACAGCGACCGCAAGATTATCGACCTGATGCTGGCGCATGTGCCCAGCGGGGTCGAGGGCCGGTACAACCGCGCCGCGTATATGCCTCGGCGCAGGCAGATCGCGCAGGAATGGGCCGACTTGCTCTGCGTGGGGCTGGCCAGTCTGGAATCGCTGCTGGAATTGCCGCGCCACTGATCGCAACCGGGGAGGCCGCACAATGAGCGCGGTTTCCTTTGGTTCGCTGCTTGGCAGCATAGCCGCCAAGACCACCGCGCAGCCGGTCGGGATCTGGCGCTCAACCTTTGATGTGGACGATCTGCGCGCGCAGGTGGGCCGCCGCTTTGGCGATGGCAGCATCGAGCAGTCGCTGGACGTGGTCGAGGCCATCAACAAGACGGCGATGGCATGGGCCAAGGAACACCGGCCAGAAGACCGCTCTTGGCATTTCATGCTTCACGCTTTCCACACGCTGGACGCCATGCTGCGCAAGTTTATGGATTTCCAGAAGGGCACTTGCGAAGCCACCTATGAGATGATCGCGGCTGCTACTGGATTTGCCCGCCGCACCATCCATGCTCACATCATGGCCCTGCGCGATATGGGCTGGCTGGATTGGGTCCGCCGTTCGACCAAGGCCGAGGATGGTTCACATCGTCCCACAGCATCCAGCTATTTCGTTGAAGTCAGCCGCCTGCCCCGCGCCGCGCAAATCCACCTTCGCCAACTGCTCAACAAAAAGGGCCTCAAGATCGAGGACCATGCAGACCGCAAGGGTTCCGGCCCTACTCCCAACCGCGTCCAGCGCTTGGCCGAGCGCCTCGCCAAGGGCTATACGGGCGCCGTGGAGCGCCTCAAGGCCAAAACCCGGCGCAACAGCCTAGAGGCGGAGGCCGCGTTTGTGCGGGCGGAAATGGAGCTTATGGGCGACATTCCCACCGACAAGTGGGCCGAAATCCGCCACCCCGGCGATCTGGCCGCCCAGCAAGCCTATTGCGCCCGCCTCGGCATCCCTTTTTTTGGGGGCCATAGTGCAAATAGGGTCATTGATACCCCCCTTGCAGAACAAGGATAAAAGGAATGAAGCAGCTTAGGGCTGCTTCATACGTAATTTGACGATAAAGTGGCCCCCGATCCGAAGGCAAACAAGGCAATGATGCGCAAGGCCGCACCGTTGAACGGGGCCGCTTGCGCGGCCCCTTGGGCTTCCCAGAAGGGAAGGACGAAACCGGGGTGCGAGAACGCGACCGAGGCGCGCGCGGACAGGTCGCCGCAGGTGCATTGTGCTGCGTAATTACGCATTGCGGGGGTTTAGGGTCACTTGGGGCCAAAAATCCCGGTTTCCGGCCTGTACGGGGCGCATAGCGGCCCGGATGGGTGCATAATATCGACACAAAGAGCGCGAGGGCGAGGGGTGGGGGCAACGGCGATGCGCGGGGCGTGATCGCCGTTGCCCGGCCCGATTTTTCAGCGCCGCCCCGCCCTTCACCCAGACGCAAAAAGGGGCCGGGGATCGCGCCCCAGCCCCTGTCAGAGGCTTCAGAATGATGGCCGAGGCCCGCCGCCCCGGAAATGCCCCGCGCCTGTAAGGGGCTTAGAATGGATCAGCGGCGAACCTTGCGCCCCGCCTTTTTGGTCAGCAGGTCGGCGATGGCCTCCTCGAGCAGCGCTTGCACCGTGGTATCTTCCTCCACGGCCAGCATGCGAAGCTGCTGGCTTGTCTCGGCCGGAAAGTGGCCGCCGATCATCTTTGTTCCGGCCCGCGCCGTTGGTCGCTCCGCCGGGGCAAGCCCTTGGCTGGCCAGAGTGGGCCGCCCGCGCTTGCGCGCCGGGGCGACCGCCGCCTCGGCCACCGGCAAGTCCTGGGCAGAAGGTGCAACAGGATCAGCCGCCGCGCTCGATGCGCGGTTCAACATGGCTTGCAGCGAATTTCCGGTTTTTTTGGTCACTGGCCCGACTCCTTTGCCGCGCCGTATAGCCGTATATTTGTATAATCGTATAGGGCCGCGACTTCCTTTGCCGCCGCTCCGCTACGCTCAAATTCCTGCGCGGCCAGCCCCTGCCCCTGTGCGCGAAAGAACGCCTTGCGGTTGCCGATAGTGACCGGGCAAACCTCTGCGCCCAACTGGCCCATGGCCTCAATCGCGTCGGCTGTCTCTTGCCCTTGGGGCGAAACAAAGGTCAGAACCACCGCGACCGGCTTGTCCAGCTGGCGCGCAATGTCCAGCGTATGGGTCATGGCCATAGTGTCGAAAACCGCCGCCTTTGTCGGGATCAGGATAAGGTCGGCAAATTGGGCCGCCATCTGGGCCACGTCGCGCGCGACCGCCGCGCCGTCGATGATGACAAGGTCGGTCCCATGCTTGGCCGCCGCCGCGATCACCGGCCCCAACCGCACCGCCTGAAGCGATGAAACGGCGGGCGCTTCGGCTTCGCGCGCATCGCTCCAAAAGCTGGCCGTGGCTTGCGGGTCCAGATCGAGAATAGCAGTCGTTTTCCCATCGGCTTCCGCCGCCACGGCCAGACAGGTGGCCAGCGTGGTTTTGCCAACGCCGCCCTTTTGCGAGAGAACAGCAATTACCTTCATACGGCTATAATCCTATATGTGTATAAATGTATATGTCAGGCAGCCACCCTGCGCGCTTCACTCGCCGCCATGGCGTCGGCGTGGCATTCCTGACACCGCCACGGCCCGCGCCATCCGTTCAAACTGAAGGATGGATGGACCACGCCGCAATCGGCGCAATGGTCAGGTTTCCAATCTGGCCCCCGCACCTTCATTCCGCTTCGCCCCAGATCGGCATCGGCACCGCGATCAGGTCATGCGCGGAAAGCTCAAACCGGCGCATATTTGCCAGCGTGAACAGTACGCCCCCGCCGTCCCGGCCCGCCGCGTGAACGACCGGGCTGCACAGATTGGCGCGCAAGAATTCACGCGGGTCCGTGGATGGTTCGGCCTTCGTCAAAGTCATGAAACCGCCTCACTTTTTGCTCAATTCCTCTATTTATACATTTATATATTTATACACCTAGAGCAAGCCAAAAGTGGCCGATTTCCCAAAAAATCAAGCATGCCCCCGATTTTTCGTATATGCAAATAACCTCTTGCCATCGGGATTAAATGCATCTACAGAAAACCCATGCACACCGTTGTCGAAACCCCTGAATATCTCTCTGCCGCCAGCAAGGCCGGGATGACCGACGCCGAACGCATCGCCGCTGTTGATTTCATTGCCGCCAACCCCGACGCGGGCGTGGTGATCGAGGGCACCGGCGGATGCCGCAAGGTCCGCATCGCGCGCGAGGGCAAGGGCAAGTCCGGTGGCTATCGCATCATCACCTATCACACCCGGATCGATGCCCCGGTGTTTCTGTTGACGGTAATTTCCAAAACCCGCCAAGCCAATCTGACAGCGGCGCAAAAGGCGGAACTCAAGAAAGGCAAAGACCGATGAATGAGGAAGATTTTGCCAGCCTCAAGCGGGGGCTGGCCCAAGCCGAGGCGATGCTGTCCGGACAGGACGTGCCGGGCGCTGTCGTCCATACCCCGGAACAGATCGCGGCGCGCCGCAAGGGTGGCCGCCCCGCCGGTTCGGTCAAGGCCGATGCCAAGCAACAGGTTGCCATTCGGCTTGATCCTGATGTGCTGGCCTATTTCCGGGCTGGTGGGCCGGGATGGCAAACCCGCATCAATGATGTGCTGAAACAGGTGATCAGCGGGCAGGCATAAAAGGGGCGGCCACCATATCCCGCACCGCGCGCGAGACATGAGTCCAGAAATCGGCAGAGCGGCGCAAGGTCGCACCGCAAATGGTCAATCTGGTGCGAGATACAACCGCGTCCATTGAATTGCCCCGGCCCCCTGACCATGTTTGGAAAAGAGTGGCAAGGGGGCTGCGGTAAGGGCCGCCAGCGTAGCCAGCGGCCCCTCACTCAATTGGAGATGATGACTTCGCGCGCCTCCTGCGCCGCCGCCGCACCGCCCACGGTGTAGCGAACGCCGACCCCTTCAAAATCAAACCCGGCGAACGTTTCCCGCACCATCGGATGATCGTTCAGCGACAGGATAAAGCGGCCTTTGATCTGGCGCAGTTGATCGGCCATGCGCTCAAACTCTGACCGCGCGAACATGCCATCGCCATAATCGCGTTCGGAGCCAAAATAAGGCGGATCTAGATAGAACAGGGTGCCGGGGCGATCATAGCGGGCGACGAATGCCGACCAATCCAGCCTCTCGATGACGACACCGGAAAGGCGTTCATGAACAGCCTCAATCATGGGGGCCAGCTTGGTCATGTCAAAGCTGGACGAGCGGGCCACCGCGACCCCAAAACTACGCCCCCTAATCTTGCCGCCGAATGCCAGACGCTGAAGGAAGAGAAAGCGCGCCGACCGCTCCAGATCGGTAAGGCTCGCCGGAGCCAACGCCGCCAGTTTTTCAAACCCCGCCCGGCTCGTAATCTGCCAACGCAACATATCCATGAAGGGTTGATAATGGCGCTGCAACACACGGAAAAAGGTCGAAACGTCCTCACTCCAATCGTTGATTACCTCGCTCTTTGGGCGTTGATCGCGACGGAAAAACACCCCGCCCATACCGACAAACACCTCGGCATAGGTTTCGTGCGGCACCGCGCCGATGCGTTCAACCAACCGGCGCGACAGATTGCGCTTTCCGCCAATATAGGGGGCCACCGGGCGAACCGGCGCAACGGGGGAAAAGGCAGAAAAGCGATTCGAATCAATCATATAGCGTCCATATAGCGACCCGCGCCGACTCGGTGGGCGGGATGGCCTCAAGTGGCCAATTGGGGACATGACGAGCGTTGATCGTCAGGCTGGGGCGTTGGTGCGCCACAGCCCCCGCCTCAATAGCGACTCCTCCCTGCTGTCGCGGGGCCGCAACTGTTGCCATGCCTCCTACAGCCCCTATCCACCGACGCGTGATTTAAAACCAGCCTTATAAGGCTATCTTCTCACTTACTTGAACCTTGAGGATTGGAAGATATTATAACGCCAGCCTTACCTGAGGAGACCAATCAATGCCCTCGGCCTTGGAAAATTTCTTATTAAGAAACTCTGTGGTTCCAGAAAAATCCCTACCACTTGTGCACTCTACAAAATCTTATAATCTAAAATCTATAATAGAATCCGAAGCTATCAAACCAAAAAAATGCGATGTATTTTTAAATGAAAGCTTAAATTACTTTTTTGTAGGGAGACCATCTTACAAATATTCAACATCTTCAAATTCGGCAGATCACTGGGAGCTCCCCTGCTGCTTCATTTTTTCGACAGATATAGTAAAAAAGCCAAGACGTATATTCCCTTTTGATTCGGGTGCTTTTTCCAAAGGAAGATTTCCAGACTACATTGAAATGATGCCAAGAGACGAATTTGAAACCAATATTCCAGATGCTCCAGAGAGAATTATCGGATCTTTTTTCGGCAGTGCGGAAAGATATTTTAAACTAGAATCCAAAAGTTCTAACTTATTTGACCAAGAATTCTCATTATCACCGTTTGATGCAGAAATATCTGCAATTTTACGTTTAGCAGGAGAAAGGACTAATTCAGACTTTGACGATCGTCGCCTTGCAATCGAAATTCAATCTGATCAAGCAGTGACTTTATCTACGAACAAGCCTTTAGCCGTAGTACTTCCCGAGCAATATCTCAGCATAGAATCAGTCATCGATAAAATACAAAATCAATGGGACGCTGAACCCATTGGATATCCTATGTATTCATTAAGTATTTCATGCTATCATGCGTTGATATATCATGAAATATATAAATATTATAAGAGGAATAACTTTCTATGAGTACGTATAAACTGGCACTATACGCCTCATTAAACCCTATTCCACCATGTTTTGTTATACCAATATTTACGAGACTTGGATCAAATGATACATTCTCGCAAGATCTGTCAATCAGCGGCTCCATCCACAGGTTTATGCAGATCCAACTTGATCGATTCGTGCAAATCCAAGCCCTTGCCCCCAATATAGATCGCAGCTGCGGCGAGGATGGGATTTTCGCCTTCTGGCTAGAAGAGAATAGAGTACTGTATGGCTCTCGAGCCGAGCTTTCAAACCTGCTTATCAACGCAGGTTCCATCATAGATTTCCCGTTTATCGAGGTTGAGTGCGCAACTTTCTTGGACGACAGATTACGATTACAGGAAGCGGCGGCGGCCGCGGCAAAACTTCTAACGAACAAGTCAGTCAGTGAGAGTTATGAGACGCGCGTAAAGAAGAGAATGTTATTTATACGAAATCTTAAAGATAGTGAAATCTTAATTCAAATTGACGAAAATGAAGAACATATTAGAAAAATAATAAAAATTCTTGAGACTGAAGATGATAATGCAAAATGGTTCATTTGCTGGAGAGATGCGTGGCCTCATTTTCGCGGTGATGATCGTTTTATAGATATTGCCAAATGGCGGATCACTACAAAAGGCTTGGGAAGCTACGAACACGCTGTTATAATGAACATCAGATTTTTTGAGCGAGCGGCATTCGAAGATTTGTCGAAGTGGTGGCTCAATAACCGTCCGGTTGATCAGCAAGGCTGGATATTGGTTTGGTCAATTACCCATCATCTAGTTAAAAATTTATCGATCGAGAAAATTCTACCCGCGCTTAAAATAGCATTCGGGCAGCAAAAGTTGTACTTGCCGCATTCACTTCTAACTGCTTGGTCAAATTTCTTTTATATCTTTCCAGAAGAACGTAAATCAATCATATCAATTGCAGAGAATAACGATGGACATGGATTTTATAAAGAAGGATTTATAGATTATGTTGTGACCCCCATACTCAGGAACTTTCCGGACAATGATTGGGCGAGATCACATTTAATAAGCTGGCTCAGCTCTGTGAGCGGCACCCCCGCTTGGATAGATAAATTTCTCGAATTTGGCAAATCACTTATCGATAAAGATTTATTTATTACAAAATCCATTACTTGGCTCGCCAATTATGGAAGAGGAACCAATAAGTGGAAGTCTCTATACAATTATGTTTCGAATGAATTAAATGATAATGAATCTTGGAACTTAAGAATTTCATGGCTTTCCGAGGCAAGAAAAGATCTAAAGAGCTGGATAGAAATCTTTGAATCGCTAGCCAATGACGCTAACTCAGAAAATTTTGAACAACTTTCTCATATTGCCAGAATGTCGCCATTGAACAAAAATGGCAATTACCGAAGCAAGGTGATTGATAATTTTGCAAAATCTCGCTTCTTCTGAATATTTATATGGGATTTTTCTATGATTCTTTAAGATTTACTATTTTCTTAAAATTACTCTATACATCAATTGATCCCCATCGCCAACATCAACCCCATGTCCGCAGGATCTTTGAACGCCACCGCCTCAAAGCCCAACAGGTCATTCACCTCCATCAACCGCCATTGCAGCGGGCCTATTTCGACATGGTAATAGGCCCGCGCGGCATCAATCACGCTGCCAAACCCGGTCCCGTTCTTGGGCACGATCCCCAGCAATTGCGGCGGCGTCCGATGCGCGGCCAGCATGTCATCGCGGGTCACTTCCTTGATGCCCAGGAATTGGTCATTCGCGCCCACCTCGGCAATCGGCATAATCTTGACACCATCGGCCTTGCCGCCCGGAATGTGCAGGAACAAGTTGCGGAAATTCCCCGGCCCCTTGGCCCCGCGCAGGGCCTTGCGAAGCGCATTGCTATCCTTGTCCTGCATGCCCGCCTCGGACACATAGAGGATGAACCCAGCATGCGATCCATTGAGGTAATAGCGCCGCCGAAAAAGCGTAGCGTTCTCATTGAGCAAGCCCGATTGCAGCGCCGAAATGTAAGACGGCATCCCATAGATTTCCTGCAACGGGTCCGGTTCCATCAAGTGATGAACCGTCCCGGCCTCCAGCAAATGCGGCTGATAGGTCATCATACCGGGCTGCACGAACCAGTGTTCCCCCGGATTGGTGCCAACGCGCGTCCACGCGGCGGGGCTGGCCTTCAGCCGCGCCACCCCGCCCAGACGGTTGGGGATGGCCTGCAAAAACGCATCGCCAAAAATCAGGTAATCCAACACCCACTTTTCAAATTCCGACCGGCTGAAACGGGCGTTGGGGATGAAGCTGGCGGCCAGCATGTTGCGCTTTAGCAGAATGGCCGATTGATGATGCGAGGCCATGCGATAGGCTTTGCCAAGGCCAATGCGGCAAATCGGCGGCTCATACCATTTGCTGCCCCGCACCACCTCAAACAGGTCGAAAATCTGGCTGCGGTTCAACACGCTTTCCGGCGCGCCAAATTCATAGGCATCCCACGGCCCGCGCGGTTCGCCCTGCCCGCCATCTGCGCTTGCGCCGGGGCCATTGTCATTGCCGGGGGTGAAGGTCATGCCTAGAAAATCTCCATTGATGATTGGCCGCCCTCGCCGCCGTCCAGCGGCTCAAAGAACAGGGCATGCATGATGGCCCAAGCGACGTCCGCATGGCCCACATTGCCCCCGCGCGAGGCGGTATAGGTCACGCCCTTGGACGTGAATTCGGGCTTGATCGCCATGAAGGACGAAACAACGTCGATCCATCCGGTGTCGAATTCCAAGCGCCCGTTGCTGATGATGTTTTTCGCCTTCAGCACCATGGCCGTTTTGAGCGGCACGGAATAATGATAGGCTTGGGCCGTGGGGAACCATTTGACCACCAGCTGGTGAACGCTGCGCCCCGCGCCGGTCGTATCAATGCCGATCCGCGTGACGTTGTATTTTGCGGCCATGGACCTGATCGCATTGGCCTGCCCTTCAAAGTCCAGCCCCTTCAGGCGCTTCTTTTCCAGCACCCGAAACTTGCCACCGGGCTTTTGCGGCGGGGCCACCACCACCAGCGCCGCATCGTCCGCCGTGGCGCTCTCGCTGGCGTTGGGGTCATAGCCGATCCACACCTCGCCATGGCCGAACGGGCGCAGGTCATAGGGCTGAAAATCGCGCTTCCACGCCTCATAACTGTCCACCATGCACCGGCGCATGAGGGCAAAGGGGAACATGCTCTGGCTGTCATCGAGAAAGATGCAGCGGAACAGGTTGTCATATTCATCGGGCGAATACTGGGCTTGCAGCTGTTCCGGGTCCACCAGATCGAAGCCGCCCGCGATGGCGTCGTCAATGGTGACGATCTGCCGCCAAATCTGATCGGCCCCCAGCATGCCCTTGCACAAGGCCGCGTGGGACACGTCCAGCTTGATCCGGTCGGCCTTGGCGCGGCGCTTGTTAAAGCGGTCGCCGTTCCACATGGGGAAGGCTTCATGCGCCAAAGTGCTGGGCGTCGAAAACAGCGTGATCGTGTATTGCTTTTGCGTCGCCATGGCCGAGGCGACTTTGAAAAGCTCCTCAAAGCCATAAATCCAAAAGCATTCATCGACAATTACGTCGCCGTGATAGCCCTGCGCCGTCCGGTAATTGGTGCCAAGGAAATACAATTCGACAGGCTCTAGCGCCTTGCCGTCCTCGTCATCACCGCGCTGGATGACGATAGGGTCGCCCTTCAACTGGATGCCGCAAACCTTTTGCACCCATTGCACAATGTAATTGCGGAAGATGTTGGCCTGTGCGCGGCTTGCCGAAATGAAAATCTGATTTTTGCCGGTTTCCAGCGCGACCAACAGGCGTTCACGCGCAAAATACCACGTCGCGCCGATCTGGCGGCTTTTCAGGATCATGCGCGTTCGGCGGCTTACGGTCGAAAGCCAAGCCTCTTGATGGCCGAACAGCCCGTCTTCCAGATCGGCGCGCAGGGCGGCCAGATGCTCCCGCGTCAGCAGGTTCTTGGCCTTTTCCTTTTTGGCCTTCACCTCGTCCGAATTGCGGTTTTTAACCTTGGGGTTTAGGTCGGTTTCATTGCCCCCGGCGCTATACTTCTGGATGCGCGCCATGCGTTCAAGCTGGCGGCCCAACAGGTCGATTTCCTTGAAATCTCCGCCCGTCTTCACCTCTTTGGCAATCAGGGTCAGATAGCGCTCGAGGATGCCTTCCTCGGCGCGCTCGGCGGGGCTGGCCTCGTCCCACTTCTGGCGCGTTTTCCAACTTGATACGGTGGCATAGGGGATGCCCAATTCATCCGCGATCTGGCTGACCGCCCACCCGCGCCAATAGAGCGATCGCGCGCGCACCTTGGCCGCGATAATGGGCGCGATCGGCACCACGTTTGCGCCATCGGGGCCGCCCTCATGGTCGCCACCAATGGCCGTCGCGCCATCCTCCGGCGCGCCGCCTTCGACGCCATCAAATGGCAGATCATCCGGGGGCAAATCGTCATCCATGCCCCCTTGCTGGCGCAGGCCCAGCGCTAACCCCACGCGCGGGCCTTGTGGGGCCAAACGCGACAATTCCGCCACGTGGGAAAAAGCCCCGGCGCGCGCTCTTGTGGCTTCACCCCAACGGCGCGCCCCGCATCAGCGCCTCAATTCAGGACGGAATGAACCCCATGGCGGATTACAAGTTTTTCTGTGTGGCCACCGAAGGCGCGACCACGGACGGGCGCGAAATCACCCGCGCCGACATTGTGAATATGGCCGAAACCTATGACTTCGCCACCCACGCCGCCCGCGTCAATGTCGAGCATATCAAGGGCGTTGCCCCCAGCGGCGAATTCGGCTCCTACGGCGATGTGCTGGCGCTCAAGACGGGCGACGTGACCGTCCAAGTCGGCGGCAAGCCCCAGAAGCGCCTCGGCCTGTTTGCCCAGATCAAGCCGCTGGACAATCTGAAGTCGCTGACCGCTGCCGGGCAGAAACTTTACACCTCCATCGAGATCAACCCCAATTTCGCCAAGAGCGGCAAAGCCTATCTGATGGGCGTGGCGGCCACCGACAATCCCGCCGCCCTTGGCGTCGAGGTGCTGAAATTCAGCGCTGGCAATCCCGCCGCCTCGCCCTTCACGGCGCGCAAGTCTGACCCCTCATGCCTGTTCACCGCCGCGCAGGAAGTGAATCTCGATTTCAGCGAAAGCCTCGCCCCGGTGCTGCCCGAAAATTCCGATGCCAGCGGCCTTTTGGCCTTCTTCAAGCAGCTTCTGAACTTCTCGGGCCAGCAGCCGGCACCTGTTGCGCCGGTTGCGCCCGTCACCCCCGAAACGCCGCCCGCCAACACCCCGGCCCTGTCCTTCGCGGCTGATCCGATGGCCGCCGCCATGTTTTCGACCCTGTTGAGCCAGGTTGAAAAGGGGCAGGCCCAGATTGCCGCCCTGACCCAGAGCTTTGCCGCCAGCGAGGCCAAGGTCGCCGAATTGCGCACCCAGCTGGAAAGCGAACCCAGCCGCAATTTCAGCCACCGGCCCCGCGCGACCGGCGCCGATGATGTCGAGCGCGCCGACTGCTGATCGCCCGCCCCATCCACACCCGCGCCCCCTCTTTTTTCAAGGATCACCCATGAATCCGATTACCCTTGAACGCTTCAACCAGTTTGTTGAGCGCATTGGCGAAATCAACGGCGTTGCCCCGCAGACCGTCACCACCCACAAATTCACGGTGGCCCCGTCGGTCCAGCAGACCCTTGTCACCCGTATGCAGGAAGATGACGAATTCCTGAAGGCCATCAACATCATCCCGGTCGATGAACAGAGCGGCCAGAAGCTGGGCCTCGGCATTGGCGGCACCACGGCGGGCCGCACCAACACCGCCGCAGGCAATCGCCGCAGGGGCGTCGATCCCACCGTGCTGGACGGCAACGGCTATCAGTGCGTCCAGACCAATTTCGACACGGCCCTGCGCTATGACAAGCTGGATATGTGGGCCAAATTCCCCGACTTTCAGGCGCGCATCCGCGACCTGATTGTTACCCGTCAGGCTCTCGACCGCATCATGATCGGCTTTAACGGCACCTCCGCCGCCGCCGAAACCGACCGCGTGGCGCACCCGCTGTTGCAGGACGTGAATATCGGCTGGTTGCAGAAAATGCGCACCGAAAACGCCGCGCGCGTTCTGTCGGCGGTGCAGGGCGGCAAGGTCGCGGGCAAGGTGTCCTATGGCAGCGATGGCGACTTCGCCAGCATCGACGCGATGGTTTACGGGGCCAAGGAAAAGCTGCTGCCGGTCTATGCCCGCCGCGCACCCGGCCTTTGCGTGATCGTGGGCGATGATCTGCTTTACGACAAGTATGGCGCGATCATGAACAAGACCGAGGGGTCGCTTGATACGCTGGCGCGCGCGGCCATCATGGCGGACAAGCAGATCGGCGGCTTGCCGACCGTGCGCGTCCCCTTCTTCCCGGCCGATGCGTTCAAGATCACCACGCTCAACAATCTGTCCCTGTACTATCAGGACGGCAAGACGCGCCGCCTGATCCGCGACGAACCCGATCTGGATCAGGTGACCGACTATCAGTCGTCCAATGAGGCTTACGTGGTCGAGGACTACAATTACGCCTGCATGGTCGAAAATATCGTCCAGCACGACGCCGACTAACCCGATCCCCAAGGGCAGGCGCGCGCCCTCCCGCGTCTGTCCACCGGCCCCGCGCTGTTTCCCCCTTTCCGGCGCGGGGCCGCTTCCCTCACCAAGGATTGCCGCATGAAGTGCCCCTTTACCGCCCATATCCAGCGCGTGTCCGCCGCCCAAGCGGCCAAGGGCCAGCAGGTCCGCCTTGGTGCTTTGCCGCTTGCCGAGAACGGCGCGGCTGCCACCGCCTACCAGTTGACGCTGGCATCGCTCGGCAATGACCTGCGCCAGCTGTCCAACACCCAATCGCTGGAAACGAAAATCAGCCTCAAGCGGGGCATGATTGACACCTACCGCCCGTGGATCGAGGGCGCTTTGGCCGCCGCAAAGCCCGCGCAGGACGAGATTGTGGGCACGATGCTGGTGTGGGCCATCGACATTGCCGAATGGCCGCTGGCGCTTGATCTGGCGCGCCATGTGCTGGCCCATGGGCTTGCCCTGCCCGAACGCTACCGCCGCACCCCGGCCACGCTGATCGCGGAACAGGTGGCCGAGGCCGGAATCGGCGCTGCCCCCACGGTCGATCTGGCCACGCTGCAACAGGTCGAGGCCATGACCGAAACGGCGGACATGCCCGACGAAGTGCGCGCCAAGGTGAAAAAGGCCATCGGTCTTGCCTTCAAGGCCCGCGCCGAGGCGTTTGACCCCACCGCCGAAAGCGCCGTGGCCGGTGGCAAGCCCGCCCTGATCGCGGCGGCCATCGCCCACTTGAACCGGGCCTTCGCGCTGGATGCCAAGTGCGGCGTAAGAAAGATCATCACCAGCCTTGAAGCCGAGGCCAAGCGCATCGCGGCGGATGCCGCAAAGACCAGCGCAGCCGAGGCGGCCAAGGCCGGGGAGAAGTCGGAATGACCGCCCGCGTGACCGTGCGCGCCGAACTGCGCCCGACCGAGGTTTACGCCTTCCCGCTGGAAAGCGGCGCGCCTGCCGACAGTGGCGAATGGCGGCTTATCGACACGCTGCAACCGGGGGAAAGCCGCGAGTATTTTGCGCACAGCCGCAAGCTGATCATGGCCCAGACCATCCCCGCCACGCCCACAGTTTAACAGTTGCGCCCCACAGCGCCGGGGGGCGGGCGATGGCCAGCGGCTTCAGCCATGCTTGGCCAGAAGGCCAAAGCCCCCACCCCCCACTTTCTCCCGCCTGAAGGATAGTCACGCATGACCGGCTCCCCCCTGATCGTCAAACCCGCCGCCCCGGCCTCGCCTGTGGGGTCGGTCATGGCGCTGGATGGCTGGTGGCCGTCAATCGACTATACCGACATGCGCGAGGCGCTGCGAATTGGGGAAACCTGTACCCATGCCCGCCTCGAGGGCGCGCTGGAAACCGCCGCCGTCACCGTTCTGGACGATCTGGCCGAATGGGGCGCGGCGCGGCGGGCCGATGGCTTCACCAGTTTGGCCGCCGTGGCCCCCGCCATGGTCATCAATGGCAAGCCCCGCCTTGTGACGCTGTTTGTGGGCGCGGTTCGCTATGCCGCCGCCGCGCTCCTGGCTGAATTCTCCACCGACTTCAGCGCAACGGGAAGCAAGGAAAGCCAAGCCGAGGCCAAGCAATGCCTTGCCGATTATTACGAAAAGCTGCGCCTGCAAAATATCCGTTCGATCCTTGGCGCAACGCGCGTTGCGGTGGAGTTGATCTAATGACGCAGGACCGCGTCTGGCCCGATGATTTCACCTATGGCTTTGGCGGGCCTGCGCCGCAGCCGGTAGCGGCGACACGCGAGGATCTTGCCAAGTTTGACGCCCGCCGCTGGTGCATCGAGCAGGTATTGGCCGCCCGCGCAGCTGCGCCACACACAGATCCGCAGCCATTGCATGTCGAGGCCCGCGCCCTGTTCAATTTCCTTTTTGGTGGCGCATGACCACCACCGCCACCGCCCGCGCCAATGAGCGCTTGGACACGCTCTGCTATCGCATCCTTGGCACCACCACCGGAGGCGTGGTCGAGGCCGCTCTGGCGCTCAATCCGGGCTTGGCGGGGGGCGGCTCATGGATTGCCGAGGGCACGCAAGTAACCCTGCCCGATGTGCCCACCGCCACGCCCAGCACGATAGAAATCGTAAAGTTATGGGATTAACTTATTAGGTGGTCACACCCGCGATATGGACGTTGGCAACGACTTCGGATTGAGGCTTTCCGCCCACCATCTTACGCAGGGCATACCACCCCGGCTGTTGCCCATGGTTGGGCAATGCCTGGTAATCGCCATCAAGCACGCCAGCAGGCTCCCCATCACTCGTATAGATGGGGTGGTTCCGATAGGTCACAATCATATTTTGTTTCTCTTGTTTTTTGCATCGAGCCAATCTCGGCGCTTCCCAAAAGATAGTTACTATTCGGCCGATTCAAGGGATACCCATGAAAACCAATAGCCTGCGCGAGGCCATTGTGGCCGCCCTGCCCGATTTCGCCACCGATCCCGACCGCCTTGCGATGTGGATCGAAAAGGGCAGCATCCGGTCGCCCATGACGGAAAGCCGCAGCTTTGAATGGGCCTATGTCCTGAATATCGCGCTGGAAAACTTCACCGGGCAACCGGCGATCCTGTTTCTGACCATCAACGATTGGCTGCGCACCAATCAGCCCGAATTGCTGCAACCGGGCGCGCACAAGGGCTATGCCCATGAGGTTGACGTAATTGACGAAAACACGGTCGACATGCACGTCAAGCTGAACCTGACCGAACGGATTGCGGTCGAGCGCCAGAGCGATGGCACCGACACGTTGCAGCATCTGGACGATGCCGAATTCATCCTGTCCGATTCCCTGCTGGACGATGACGCGCCGCTGCTGAAAGGCGTGAGCCTTAGCGGCCCCAGCTGGGCGCAGCGGTAGGCCCCGCGCATGGATGACAATCTGGACACGCTGGAGCCTTGGCTGGGCGGCTTGCTGGCCAAGACAGAACCGCGCCAGCGCATGGCCCTTGCCCGCGCCGTAGGCCAGATCATGCGCCGCACCAATGCCGCGCGCGTTATGGCCAATGTCGAGCCAGACGGCACCCCCATGGCCGAACGCAAGCCAAAGAAGCCCCGCAAGGGCCAGAAGGAACGCAAAGGCAAGGCTGGCCGCATGTTCAAGCGCATTGAACTGGCCCGCAATATGCAGATCCAGCCCTCGGCGGATGATGTCACCCTGTCATTCAAGCCGCGGATTGCCCAGACCGCCAAGGAACACCATTTCGGGCTGGAGGCCCCGGTGGACCGCCGTATCCGCAATTCCATCCGCGTCCGCTACAAGGCCCGCCGCTTGCTGGGCATCGCCGCCGCAGATCGCGAGGCGATGCTGGGCAAGGTCATGGATTGGCTGGATAAGCGGTAATCTCAGGCTGAAATGGCATTATGGTTTTCCTGTAATTGGACGAGCGAAATTACCGTCGTTTGTCGCCCAAAAATAGTCATGCTTAATCACCCATCCATCAGCTGCGCCAACTTCCAATCGATCCGAATTTATAAAACCCTTTAAAGCTTCTTCGGGATTTTTCGCACTCCCCCATACGTACATCCCCTTTAAATCTTTGGCCTTAAACCCATTAACATCTTGTACTTTCCACTCCTGATAAGTACAAATAATTAAAACACCACCACCATCTTTAGGCATCAACGAATTTACTCGGTCAATTATCGACGGATCATCCTTCATTTCCGAAACTCGCTTTGCGAACATTTCATCATGAACCCACCTAGCCGCAGCAGCAAACAATTTTACTCCTGAACCTAAACCACCTTTATTCGGATCTTTCTTTTCTTCAAAAAAGAAATTCGAACTCGGAACAATCTGCGTATAGGTAATCTCGCCCATAACAATACCCCCACAATTAAGAATAAAATTTTCTGCGGAGGCTGACACAGAAAGTCCATGAAGCAAGGAAAATCTAAAATATTTTTTCTTTATTTTTTAGTGAATTATGAAAATTAAATGGCATCATCATTCCATGCTGATGATTAAATGCGATTCTATCGCTCTCACCCCGCAACTACCTCATGCGCAAAAACCTCGCCAGCGTTAATCGTTATTACAATTTGCGATTGACACCCATCCAAATCGTTACTACAGAAAATCCCATGATGATCGTATGGGACGAACCAAAGCGCGAAGCCAACATCCTGAAGCATGGGATTGATTTTGCGGACATTGGCGAGGGTTTCTTTGCCTCGGCCCTGATCGGTCAAGCCAAGGCTGGCCGCTGGTTTGCGATTGGCGAAATGGACGGTGTTATCGTGGTGATCTTCGCCACCCTCGGCACCGAAGGCATTTCGATCATCTCGGCCCGCCCAGCAAGCCGCAAGGAAAGGAAGCTGATCGCATGACCAAGGCCAAATTCACCAAGGCGGATATGGACGCCGTTTCGGATAGCCCCGAATTGACGGCAGAGGATATTGCCGCCGCCCGCCCCTTTGCCGAAGTGTTCCCCGAAATGGCCGCCAAGATGCGGGCTACACGCGGGGCGCAAAAGGCCCCGACCAAGGTCAGCACGACCATCCGCCTTTCGCCTGAAGTGATCGCTCATTTCAAAGCGGGCGGCTCAGGATGGCAGGCGCGGATTGATGCTGCGCTCAAGGAATGGGTGGCATCGCATTGAGCCATAACCGAGACTGCCTCAGAATATCACTTTGCTCTATAGTCCTCAGTCACCTGCAACCTCGTGAGCTTTGAGCCGGAGGTCGCGGAAGAACGCGGCGCAAGTTTTGACATGGCAGGAGCTAAGGAATTTCAGAAGAATTCTCTTTTCTTGCCTGCATTGCAGATATATTGCAGAGATATGACGCACCCGCCATCGCAACTCTCGACAATTGGGCTTAAGCTGGTCACCAGCAGTGCAATGAACCCCACTTTGCTACTCTGCCTCATTTCGATGACAATATGCGTACCAGTTAGCGGGTTTCTTTTCATTCGCGACTTACCAATTCCTGCAAGTGTTTTGCTCGCCATAGGGGCCGCACCTCTAAGTGTTGGCCTTTGGCAACTGATCAAGTTTACGAACAAAGACCCAGACCGCCTCCAGCGCGAGGAGCATAACGAGAACATGCTACAGATCCGCAATGGCCTGTCAGTCAAGGAGGGGGGGCATATTATTCACCACCCCCTTTCCCAAAATTTGACAGATAATCCTCAAGTTAACGATAATTTACAAATTGAGGATCAGACACGTGTATAATTACATACTTACATACAACCCATTCAACGGATTCCCCGGAGAGCCTCGCCTTCGCAGCTTTTTTGAAAGTAATCGATTTGTAGAGCAATTCTACCAACCATACCCTGGAATGTATATTCTTAAGTCAAAGAACTTGTTGAGCGAAATTAATCAAAGCTTTCACGGACTTTTTGGCGGCAATTTGTATACACTAAGTTTTGTATTGCCGGGAATAATTTCCGGCTCATTGCCCACGGAGGCATGGGGTTGGCTAGCAACGGGAACTGTTCCGAATGTTTCGCCAGCACTTAACCCCTCGCCAGCTGCGCCAAGTGTATTTCCGGGTCGGCCCAATTACTAAATTCCATCAATGCGCGGCGACCGGATCATCCCCCGAAACCTTCGCAATCCCCTCCTTTATCCACTCCTGCCCAACCTGATACAGCTGGACGCGGAGGGCGGCTTCGCGGGTGAGCTTTTCCCAATCGGCGCGGGCCACGGAAACCATGTCGGCAGATCCGGCTTTGCCGTCATTGCCTTGGGCAAGGTGATCGGTTCCGGGCAGACCGGCGTTGCCGGGGCCACCGTCAGGGGCCTTTGCCCCGCACAGGCCGCCAGCAGGCAGAGCGCGGCCAGCGGCGGCACTCGCAACGCGGCGTAGATAGTCAGGTGATTGGGCATCGGATTGCCTCCCAATGGCCGCGCTGATCGCGGCGGGTTGATGGTTGACGGCGGCCTGCGCGGCCTGCGCCTTGGGCTGGGCGGCCTTGACCGCTGCCAGCGCCGCCTCGGCATCGAGGGCGCGCGGTTGCCAGCCCCGCCAATCCATGAGCGTGAAACGAAACGCCCCGACCTTGGGCGCGATGGTCAGGCCATCAAGGCGAACCGTCTGTACGCCCAGCGCCACGGCCAGCGCGGCCAAGGCGATATAGGACAGCCGAATAGGGCTAAATCTGGCGGAAATATCGGCGGCAAGGCTCATGGCTTCCCCCTTCAAATGGGGCCGCCCGCCGCCATGATCGGCGCGCGGGCGGCAAGGCTTAGGGATGCAGCACCCGGTAATTGTTGCGCACAACCCAGACATAAAAGGCATTCATGGCCAGCAGCGTCAGGACAGCGGCAAGGGGCGCGGTCGGGCCGCTGACAAAGACCAGCCAAAGCGCAATGGCCGTCATGATAGCCAGCTTGGCCCCCAACACGGCGTTAATGCCAAGGCGCGCCATAAGCCACGCGGCAAGCGGGTTTGCCTCCCGCCCACGGCCCGACAGGATGCAGGCCCGCGTCAGATAGCAGTCAGCCCCATTGAGGGCCAAAAACAGCGCGGCCAGAAGGTAAAGCACAAGATGCATAGGGAAGGCTCCGATAAGCGCCCAGAGGGGCGGAAAATGGAAAATCAGGCGGCATCCTTCAGGCAGACCGCCTTTTCGCGGGCGCGCCGTGTCACAAGGCCAGGTACAACCCGACCGCCCGCACGGTTAAACCATGTCAGGCTCGTGCAGCTGGCCGCGATCTGGCCCGCATTGATCTGGGCGCGCATGGTCGAGCGGCAATAGGTCGGCCAGCCCACGTTATAGGCCAGCGACACCGCCGCGAACCGCACGTAATCCCGCCCCGGAATGGACAGGGCAAGGCCGGGGGTGCAGGCCATCACCTTCTCGGCGGTTTCGGCCAAGCGCGATTCCAGCATGAGCGCGCATTGGGTTTCGGTGAAGGTTTTGCCGATTTTGATGTCGGCCCCGGTCAATCCGTCGCAGGCCGTGGCAACCTTCACGATATCGAGATAGGCGCGCAGATATTGCGGCCCGCTGATATGCTGAATCGTGATTGTATTGGTGGCGGGCGCGACCGTGACGGCAACCGTTCGGCCCGATTCATGCGCGGGCGTATCGGTCATCAACAGATTGCCCGTTACCGGCCCGACAATGGCCAGCAAGGCGCTGCCCGCAATCACCACCAGAGCGCCGCGCCCACCCTTTGCCGGGGCGGCGGGAATATCATTTGCCATTGGGAAGCCTCTGTTTCAGCACCCGCAGCAACGCGGGCAGGATGACGAAAACCGTAAGGCTGAAGGCCGAGGCGGCGGCGGGTCGCCAGAACGGCGGGATATAGGCGACAAGGCCCGTCAACGCCTCTGGATGGTCGCAGACAAAGCCCACGCCCACGCCGACCAGCGCATAGAAGCGAACCGACCACAGCCGCCACCAGTGGCGCGCTTCGTCAATCAGCATCATTCGCGCCCCCGGCGGGCGCGCCATCGCGCGCGGCATGAAGGCGCGAGATCCAGCGCTGGACGGTCGGCAATTCGTAAATGCGCAAGGTCCAGTAAATGACCGTCAAAAGCGTGATGACGTTCATGGCGCTGACCATCGCGCAGGCAATGCCGATGGCCGAGGCCAGCGCATCAAGCGCATGTTTCAAAATCGGGGGGATCATGGCGGCGGCTCCGTTCTGGCCGCCATCATGGCAAGCGGGGCTACAGCCGCAACGCGCGGGGCATGTAGGCCCCAACGCAACAAGGCCGCCCGTTGCGGGGCGGCCTTGTCAGTTTTCCGATACTTTGGAGTTTGGGCGGCGTGGACAAGTTCGAGTGACCGAATACGCCCACTTGCGGTCGTCCAGTAGTTGCCGCAGACTGCGGCCATGACAGCGTATGCCGAAGTCGACCCCATCATTGACGTTTGGGCCCGGGCGAATGTGAAGAAGCTTTTCAACGAATGGGCAGGCCGTCCTGCTAGGTTTGCTTATTTGCCCGGATTGCGTCCGTTCGAATGCTTCCAAATCTCGATTGACGCGCCTTTGCTCGGCTGCATTACCGTACACGCTCGATCCGTCGATACTGACGACGAAAGCGAGTTCGAACAGTGCTGGGAAGGCCCAATTGACACCCTGCCCGCCATGCTCGAAGAGGCCACCGGCACGGTTCAAGAATGGTTGAGCCGCGTGCCCATGAAGGGCAGCTAACGACCAATTCAGGCCATTCCCATCGGTGCCGAATGTGTCCACACGCCCTAGCTTCCCAAAAGCCCCGCCTTCACTTCAAAACCCACCCACGCCGCGCCGTCCCAGAGCGCATTGACCGAGACGCAGATCCGGCGCGGGTCGTCATCGGGCAGCAGGGCAACCTGCGCGGCGGCATTGCCTTCGAGCGCGGCGGTGATGGCCTCGGGCAAGGCGTTGTCGCTGGCCGCCTGTTCGATCATCGCGGCGCTCTGGGCCAGAGCATCGGCCTTGTCGGCCCCGGAAACATTGAAGGAGAAGGAGTTGGGCATGGCGGTGTCCTTTAGTTCTCGATGATGCCCGCGCCCGTGTAGGACTGGGCGGCAAAGACGTAGGAGCCGGTGACGGTGGCCGCCCCGGCGTAATTCAGCGATGTGATGGTGACCTGCGCGAGATTGCCGTTGGCGGGGACGCGGATGGCAAAGGCGATGGTCTGGCCATCGCCTGCCGTGGTCGAGAATTCATCGGTCTGTTGCACCGCGCCGGTCATGCCCGCCGAGTTGTAGATATTGGCGTTGGTCAGCTCAAAATCGATGCGCTGGCGGCGCATGGCCGATGTACCGGCGCGCCCCGCCGTCACGTTCAGCCGCACCAAAGCGGAGTTGTACGGATTGCCCATGCCAAGGTTGAACAGGGTGACCGGCGTGACCGTGTAGCCGGTGATCGCCACCGCCGAGGCCACCGTGGCCGAGGTGGAGACGGTATAGGTGCCGGTGCCGCCCGTCCCGGTGCCAAAGCCGGTGATGAAAGTGGCCGAGGGGATATTGGTGCCGGTGATCAATTGGCCCTGCGTAAATGATCCGCTGCCCGATCCGGTGACGGTCAGGGTGTTGCCGCTCATCGTGGCGGAAAAGCCGGTGACGGCGGAAACCGGCGCAGTCAAAGCCACGCTTTCCTTTTGCGTCAGGGTGCCGGTGTAGATTTTGGCCGCCGATCCGCCGCTGCCCGCATAGGCCAGCTTGCCGGGGTCCACCGCCGCCGCGCCTGCGCCAAGGAAGCGGGCGCGTTGCTGGGCGCGGGCGATGTTGGCCTTGCCGTTGGGGTGGATGGCATCGGCCATAAAGCCCAGCGCGTTGGCCGTGGTGTAATCGGGCAGGCCCAGCCAGTGCCGGTCGTCATAATAGGCGCAGCCCAGCGTGTTGGCCACGCTCTGGCGCACGGCGGTATAGCTGGGCCAGTTGTTCGAGGCGGCATCGGCGGGATCGAGGGCCTGAACAAGGGTGATGAGCGGCTTGACCGCCGTGACCTGCTGAAACAGGCCGACGATGGTGGTCAGGTAGCCCGAAAATGCGCTGGCGTTGCTGATGGTGCGGTCGTTCATGCCGCAATCGAGCCAGACCACTTTGGGCGCGCATTGGGCGATAAAGGTGGCAAAGCTGGCGGCGTTCAGCCCCGCGACGGTCGCCGCTTTGCGCCCGCCGGTCGCCATATTGTAGGGGCGGAATTTGAGCGCGTCATAGATGTAATCCGCGCCAAACGTCACCACCGGGCCGGTGGGATTGGTCGCCCCCGCCGTCCAATCGAAGCGGTGGCCATAGGCACCGCCGCTGGCCCCGACCGGATTGGTCAGGGTCAGATAGGCCAGCTGATAGGTCGCGGCGTAGCAGTCGATGATGGTGGGCGTGCCGGTGTTGCCCACGTCATTGATGCGCAGGCCGCCAAGGTCAGGCCCCTTCAGATAGAAGAAGGTGGCGCTCTTCCACTGCGCCTCGGGAATCCATGTGTAATAGGAACCTGCGCCGGTCAGCAGATTGCCGCCGCCGTGGGGCGAATGGACGCAATAGGTCGTCCCCGGCGCGGTCCCGGCGTCGATGCCGATCTCGCTGGCCCCGGTGCGGTAGAAGCTGGCCCCGGCCTCGTTGGCGGTGCCAAGGTTATGCCCCTGATAGCCCGGCCCGCCATAGCCCAGATTGGCGCGCATGATCGCATAATAGAGCACTCGCCACGTCAGCGGGGCAAGGCTGCCCGCGCCATCGGTCAGGCTGTCGAGCAGGCAGCAATGCATCCCGCCCATCGCCGCGATGTTCTGGGGCAGGCGCGCGAGGCGGCGCAGGGCGGGGTCGAGCATATCCTGCACATTGCCAGCGGGCGACAGGCCGACCGTTGCCGCGTTGAAATAGACGTTCGCGTAATAGGGCGCGCTGGCCGTGCGGCGATAGAGCAGGATCGAGGCGCCGCTGCCCACGGAAAAGACCTGATCGACGCCCAGCGCGCCATCGGCCAGCGCGGCGGCAACGCTGGCATAGTTGCGCGCGGGCACCGAGGCGGCGGCGCTCTGCGCGCCCGCCATGGCGGCCTGCGCCGCATCGCGCGCAGCCAGCGCGGCGGTCATCAAGGGCGCGACCAGAGCCGACAGGCGCGCCCGCCATGACTGGCCGCCCTTGACCACCGGCAGGGTTTCGGTGCCGTCGATGGCGGCATCGGCCAGCAGATCGAGCGAGGTGATTTTGACCATGGGGCTTACTTTCCAATCGCGCGCCAGAAGACGGCCATGTCGAGGTCATCGGAAAAGACGTTGAATTGGGTGAGGCTGACCTTGTTGCCGCCCACCTTGTTGCCGTTGGTGGCCGCGATATTGGGCGCGCGGGCCGTCACTTGCAGATTGACGCTGGCCAGATCGGTGAAGGCTATGGGGAAATTGAGCGGGGGCGGCGATCCGGTTTCCCCCGCCGTCACTTCGCCCCATTGTTCGATCAGGCCACCCGGCATCTTGCGCCAATAGCCGTTGTCGTTCGATCCAACAGGAAAAGCGGCGGCATCCTGCGGCGTATAGGTCAGCAGCCCCAAGATAGCAGCTTTGGTGAAGGCGGCGGCATCAAGCGGGACATAGCCCAGCACCGCCTTGACCGCCGCGCCGGTAAAGCCCGCGCTGTCAAACGGGACATACCCCAGCCGCGAAACAATATCGGCATACCATGCGCCATGCTGGCCATCGAGCAGATCGCCGTCCACACCGCTGCCCGCGCCATCCACGCGCAGCAGCTGCGCCAGCAAGGCCGCCTGCATCGCGGCGGGCGTGATAACGCGCAGCGGGTCGGTGCCCGCGCTGGCCTCGGCGTTGGTGGCCAATTCGACCACGCCCTGCTGCGTCGTGGTCGCAGGCGGATTGAGAAAGTCGGTATTGCCAAAGGTGATCGCATCGGATTGGCCGCGCGCCATGGCGATGTCGAGCGCGATATAGCTGACCGCGCCGGGGGCCTTTTCCGCGATACGGTCGGCCTGACCATAGACGGCAAACAACAGGCCGGTGGACGTGTAAAGCGCAAAGCCCCGATACCCATACGCATCGGCGCTATCGTCCAGCGCGGTCAGGTGGATAAGGTCATCGCCCAGCGTATCGCCCGCAACCCCCAGCCGTTTGAATTCCCCCGGCAGCGTTTCAAGCGTCGAGGCGACCGTGAAATCGGCATCGGTCAGCCCGATCTGGGCGATTTCCACCGGCCCAATCGTGCCTGCCTGCACGTTCACAATGGACGCAAGCCCCGCCTGCGTCAGCGTCATAATGTAGCCCATCAGGCATACTCCCAAGCGGTTCCGTCCGGGCTTTCCAGCGGTTCGCCATATTCGGTGGTGATTTTGAGAAGGTCGGCAGCGGCGGGCTGGGCGATGTCGCCAAAGCGGCGCGCCATCATCATCACCCGCCCCGCCACCGTGATCGGCAGCGAGGCCGACGCGGCGGCGCTCTGGCGCAATTCAAACAGCGTTCCGGCCGGTTTGGTGCGTTCAATGTCGGCCAGCAGGCTTGTGGCAAAGCTGGCCGTCATGCTGCCCGCATCGGCCCCGTTGGTGGGCAGGATCACGGTAAAGGTGCGCGGGGTTCCGCTTCCCCCTTCCTCCCACCATTCGACAAGGCGCAAGGTCGCGTCATATTCGGCCAGCAGCAGGTCCATGGATTGGCGCGAACCCCGGCGCTTGTGCCGTGGGATGGCCTCTTGCGCCTCCTGCCTCTGGCGCGCCTCGCTCCATGTCGCTTGCCAGCGGTCAACCCCCAGCCCCCACGCCACCCAAGGCAATACACGTATAGGTGTATAATTGGGCAGGCCCAATTGGGGCAGCGGGATCGAGACAAGGCCGTAACGATCCGTCAGCGAGAGCCAACCGCGCAAAAGCGGCGTGGCATTGGCCCGCATGGCCAGCAGCTTATTCGCCACGGCCCGTCGCCTCTATGTTGATGCCGGTGCAATAGGCCGCCTGCGTTTCGCCCACCACCATGTCGGCGGCCAGCGAGGTAAGGCGCGCATTGGCAACCCCATCCACGGTAATCGCCGCGTAAATATTGGCCAGATTGATGTCGCGGCCAATCTTGCGCGCGGCCACGGTATAGGCAGCGGCCCCGGCCTGCGAAGCGGCGACCACAACCTCACTTGATGGCCCATCAAACAGCGTCAGTTCCGCATCGAGCGCATAGGGCAGGATTTGGGCCGATTGCACCACCACGTAATCGGTCAGTGGGCGCACCTCTGCGCTATCGGCAACAGCGGCCTTAACCGCCGCGATTTCCTCGGGCGTGGCGGTGCCGTCCCCTTGCGCCGACAGCAGCGAGAGCAGCACCGTTCCCGGCCATGTTGCGGCATCGAGGGCGGCGCGCGTGGCGGCGCGAATATCGGCGGCAACGCCATGGGCGGCCAAGGTAGACTCCACCAGCGCCTTGATATTGTCGGGCTTGGGCGTGGTGACGGACACATCGGCAATCGTAGCCGCCGCCGACAGGGCAAAATAGCGATAGGCCGAAGCTGGCCCCGCCACGCTGAAACTTGTGGGCGCAAGCTGGATGCGCGCGCGATAGGCATCATCCAATTCGCCCGACAGCCGCGCCACACCCATAAGCGCGCCCAGATGGTCGAGGTTCGCATCCTTGGCATAGGCCAGCAGCATTTGCTTGGCGCGCTCGTTAAAATCCTGCCGCAGCAGCATTTCAAAATAGGCAAAGACGCCCGCCACCTTGACCGCCGGATTGGCCAAGTCCTCGGCGTCAAAGTCTGGAAATTCGGCAAGCACCTTGGCCACGCAAGCGGCGCGGATGGCTTCATAGTCGATCTGTTCCACCACATCGGGCGGCGAGAGCAGCGACAGGTCAATGACGGAATTGGTCGGCATGGCCCTGCTATCGGACGCGGGCGCGCGGCATTCCATTCGCCCGCATTGTGGCGGGATGGCTGACAATATCGGCACATAGAGAAGTGGTGCGGGCGGTGGCTTTGTGAGGCCATGAGAACGCCTGAAGATACCCTGACCGACCCCTATCAGCTGATCCGCTTTGGCACCGTGGCCAGCGTGGATCTGGGCGCGGGCCGATGCGTGGTCGATCTGGACGATGACAGCGCCAGCCCGCCTATCCGCTGGATCGAAATGCGTATGGGCCGCACCCGCACATGGTCGCCGCCCAGCGAGGGGGAGCAGGTCGTTCTGCTTTGCCCCGCTGGCGAAATCGGCGCGGCGGTGGCCCTGCGCGGACTGGCCAGCGATGCCTTTCCAACGCTGGGCGACAGTCTGGCCGAGGTCATCGAATTTCTGGACGGCGCGCGCCTGTCCTATGACCCGCAGGCACATAGCCTTTCGGTTGTCCTGCCCGATGCTGGCAGCGTTCGGATTGTGGCTCCCGGCGGCTTGTCGCTCGAGGGCGATCTGGAATGCACCGGCACGGTATCGGCATCGGTGGACGTGATCGCCGCAGGCGTCAGCGGCAAGGGCCACCGCCACAGCGGCGTCCAATCCGGCGCGGCAATTTCGGGCGGGCCGGTGTCGTGAGCAGCGGCATAGACCCCGTAACCGGCGCGCTGATTTCCGGCGATGCGTATGACGATCATTGCATTGCCGATCTGCTGTCCACGCCCCCCGGCACCGAATGGATGCGGCCCGAATATGGCTGGATCGGCTTTGAAATTCTGGACGCCCCGCTCAACCGCGCCACGGCCCTTTTGCTGTCCAGCGCGGTGGCCATGGCGATTGCCCGATGGCTCCCCCGCATCAGGCTGACCAAAGTGACGGTTTCGGGCGATCTGGCGCGCGGCGAGGCCGTCATGACCATCGAGCGCCAGCGCCGCGCCGCCGCCAATTCCCTGACAACCCAGACTATCCCCCTTTCACGATAGGACGCCCCCATGCACGGCATCAAAACCAACCTTCTGACCACTACCCGCCTGACCCCCGCGACCGTCGCCACCTCTGTTATCGGCATGGTTGTGACCGCGCCGGATGCGGACGCCGCTATGTTTCCGCTCGATACGCCGGTCCTGATTTCCAATGTCCTGACCGCTCTGGCCAAGGCGGGGACTACCGGCACCTTGCGGCCCGCGCTGCTGGCCATCGCCAATATCGTCAGCCCCAATATCGTTGTGGTGCGCGTGGCGGTGGACGCGCAAAATCAGGATGCCAAGGTCTTGGGGACCGCCAGCGGCCCCGCCTATACCGGCATGCAGGCGCTGTTGATGGCCGAGGCCAAGACGGGATCACGCCCGCGCATCCTCGGCGCGCCGGGGCTGGATACGCAGGACGTAACCAACGGCCTGATCGCGGTGGCCAAGCGCCTGCGCGGCTTCGTTTATGCCATGGCGCAGGGTGACACGCGCGATGATGCCATCGCCTATCGCGAGGAATTCGGCGCGCGCGAACTGATGCTGATCTGGCCCGCCACAGCCAAGGGCAGCGCCGATACGATTGGCTGCGCGCTGGGCCTGCGCGCCTATATCGACCAGACCGTGGGCTGGCACAAAACGATTTCCAATGTGGTGATTACCGGCGTGACCGGCATGGCCAAGGACGTGTCCTGGGCGATGGATGATGACACCACCGACGCGGCCCTGCTGAACGCGGCAAACATCACCACGCTGATCTGTTACAACGGCTATCGGTTTTGGGGCAATGAAACCACCTCGGACGCGGACAGCTGGCGTTTCGAGAGCGCGGTGCGTACCAGTCAGGTGCTTCAGGACACGATCCAAGAGGCCCATTTCCCTTATGTCGACAGCCCGCTGACTTTGGGCATTGTCAAAACGCTGATCGCCAAGGGCAACGCCTTCATTCGCAAATGCGTGGCCAATGGCTGGCTGATCGGCGGCAATTTCTATTACGACACCGGCCTCAATGAAACCGGCGATCTGGCGGGCGGCAATCTGGCGCTGTCCTATGATTTCACGCCCTGCGCGCCGCTGCAAAGCCTGACCGAAAACCAGACGATCACCGACACCTATTACAGCGATTTTGCCGCCCAGTTGGCCAGCACCACCACGGCGGTCGGCGGCTAAGGTCGCGCCCCTTCCCCTCCCCCACAATCTCATAGGAGCGCTTCGCCATGGGCTTTCCCGCGAAACTCAAAGACATGAATCTCCACCTCGGCGGGCGCGGCCATAAGGGCATCGTCTCCGAAGTGACCCTGCCCAAGCTGACCCACAAGCTGATCGAATTTCGCAATGGCGGGATGCTGGCCGCGCTTCAGGCGACGGTCGGCCTTGAAAAGCTGGAGCTTGATTTCACCATGGGCGGGCTGATCCGCACGGCCCTGCGCGACTTTGGCGCGGCGGCCTATGATGCGGTCGTGGCCCGGTTTTCCGGTGGCTATCAGGAGGACGGATTCGGCACTGTCAGCACGGTCGAGGTGACCGTGATGGGCCAATATACCGAAATCGACATGGGCAACGCCAAAGTGGGCGACGACACGGCCCACAAGGGCAAGCTGTCCTGCGTCTATTACCAGTTGGACGTCGACGGCGAAAACTGGATCACGATTGACGTGATGAACAACGTTTTCCTTGTTTTCGGGGTGGATCGTTACGCCGAATTGCGCGCTGCCACCGCCGATTAACCCCCTTCGCCCCGGCGCGAAATGCGGGCGCGCCGGGGCGAAACACCCGCCCGCAATGACCTTTCCCCTGCAGGACAAAAACCCATGCGCCGCATTGCCGTGATTTCCGCCGCCGCGTTCCTCTCCCTCGCTCTGGCGGGATGCGACAGCGCCCCCGTGGCCCCGCAGATCGACTATGACACCGACCAACCCGCCCCCCAACCGCAGGCCGCCGCGCCCGCCGACCACACGCTGCGCGACGGCCTGATCGGCGGCGCGCTGGGCTATATGGCAGGCCGCGCCAGCCAGCCCCGCCCGCAGGTGCAGGTGGTGAACCATCATGTGTACCACCCCGCCTACAGGCCCCCGGCCTATCGCCCCTCACCCGCCGCGCGCACCTATCGAACCACCACGATCATCCGCAGCTATCGCCGCCGCTGATCCAATCCAGTCAATTCAGGAAAGGGATTCCACCATGACCACCACCCCCACCAACGCCAAGATCGCCGCCGCCTTCACGCCCGCCCCCGGCAAGTCGCGCACTGTTACCCTCGACACGCCTCTTGTCCGCGAGAATGGCAACACGATCAGCGAATTGACCCTGCGCAAGCCGAAAAGCGGCGAACTGCGCGGCCTGAAAATTCCCGACATTGTTGCGGGCGACGCGGATACGATCATCGCGCTTTTGCCGCGCATCGCCCACCCGACCATTACGGCCAGCGAGGCCGAACAGCTGGATTTTGACGACATTGCCGAAATCACCGGCGCGCTGCTGAGTTTTTTGGAGACGAAGATGAAGACGGCCCCGGCATCGGAAGCGCCGACGCCGCACTAAGCGTCGATGACCTGATCGCGGACATCGCGGCCATCTTTCATTGGCCAAAGGAAACGCTGGACGCGATGGCGCTGGATGAACTGCTTGGCTGGCGCGAACGGGCCATCTCCCGCTGGAATAGAATGCAAGGGCAGGAATAAATGAGCGACAACCTTCTGAACCTTGTGGTCAAGTTTTCGTCGCTGGATGGCCTGTCGGGTTCGCTCAAGTCCATGATCGGGCTTGGGCGATCCTCCAAAGATGAAATGCGCGGTCTGACCAGTGAACTGGCCAAGGTCAAAAAAGGCATCAAGGATTATGATGCCGAATTGAAGGTGGCGACGGGCAGCGTCAACCACCTCTGGAACGCGCAGAAAAAGCTGCTGCAACAGGAAGAGGAACTGCGCGCCAAGATCGAGCGGCGCAAGCGTCTGGATGCGATAGACGGGCGCACCGCGCGTATCCAGAGCCGCGCCGCAACCTATCGGCAGGAAGGCATGATGGGCCTTGCCAGCACGGCAATGACCGCCGTTCCCTTCTTTGCCGCGATCAAGGAAGCGCGCGATTACGAAACCGAATTGGCGCGCATTGACTCTTTGGGCTTAGGAAAAGGCGTTGTCCGACAGGCTGACAGGTTTGCGCATGGCGCGCATATCATCGGCAATTCCACGCGCGATATGGCGGCGGCCTATGGCGATGCCATGGCCATTTTCAAAGACACCCATGAGGCCGATTTCGCCACACCCCTGATCGCCAAAATGAAGTTTGCCAATCAAGCCCTCTTTGGGGCCGAGGCGGGCGGCGAACACGATCAGGCCCTTATGAGCCTGATGAAAACCATCGAATTTCGTGGTGGCACCAAAAGTGAGGCCGCCTTTGCCCAGCAGGCCGATTTCGCCCAAAAGGTGGTGAATGCTTCGCGTGGGCGCGTGAACGGCAATGAAATGCTGCTTGCCATGAAGGTGGGCGGCATTCTCGCCAAGACCATGTCCGACAAGGCATTTTACCTCAATTCCGAGCCATTCCTTCAGGAAATGAGCGGCAACCGCTTTGGTAACAGCCTTAGCGCGGTTTACAGCAATCTGGCGCAAGGCCACGGCAGCATCGCCTCGCAACAGGAATTGATGCGGCTGGGCCTACTCGACCCCAAGAAGGTCGAATTCAACAAGTTGGGCATGGTCAAAAAAACCTTGCCCGGTGCGGCCGACATTTCAGTTTTGCGCGAAGAGGGCGTTCTGGCCTACCTCAACAAGGTATTGCTGCCTGCCTTTGCCAAGAAAGGGATTACCGGGGATCAGGCCATTTATGATGAGATTGGGCGCATTTTCTCCAACCGGAACGCGGCCAACCTCTTTGCAACGGCCTATCAGCAGCGCGACAAGCTGGCTATGCAAAGCACGGCGAATGCGCGGGCACTCGGCATTGAGGGCAGCGTCAAGGTTGCTTCCGGCACCTTGGCGGGCAAATCCGCCGAGATGTCCGCCAAATGGCATTCGTTCCTTGAGGTGGCGGCCAAAAAGGGCGGCCTGCTGGACATGGCTATTTTCGGCGTTGGCAAGCTGACCGATGCGCTGGATGGGTTGACCTCATTCGGCAATCGTCACCCCAACATCTTCAAATGGGTTGGCACGGCCATTATGTGGCTGATCGGGCTGCGCGTGGGCTTGGCAGCGGGCAAATTGGCCTTTGGCGGCCTGCTGAAGCCTATTGCCGATCTGTGGGGCATTTGGAGCAAATACAAGGCCCTTGGCAGTCTGGCCGCCACCTTCCCCAAGGTCGCCACGGCCCTGCGATGGGTGGGCATGACTGCGCGCTTTATCCTGCCCTTTATCATGGCCATTCCGGTTTCGTGGATGCTGATAGGCGTTGCGGTGGGTCTGGCCGCCGTGCTGATCTGGCGCAATGTGGACAAGATCAAGGCCGCCTTTTGGGGCGGCGTGACCTTCGTCAAAAGCACCTTGGCGGCCCTTCCCGCTTGGCTGAAGGGAATGGGCGGCATGATGATGCAGGGCTTGGTCATGAGCCTTAACCCCATTCTGTTGGTCAACCGCCTGACCGACATTGCCCGCCAAGGCGCGACCGCCTTCAAGAACTATTTCGGCATCAAATCGCCCAGTCGTTTGATGATGGAAATGGGCGGCCATATCGCCACCGGGCTGGGCCTCGGCATGGATAACCACGCCCACCGGCCCAAGGCGGCGATGCGCCGCATGGCCGCCGCCGTGGCTGGCGCGGGGGCCTTGACCATGACCCCGGCGGCCAGCGCCCGCGCGCCCACCCCTATCGGCTTGGCCGGGGGAAAGATTGAAATCCATATCCACCAGCAACCGGGCGAGGATGCCCAGACACTGGCGCGGCGCGTCATGGAGCTGATCGAGCGCGCCCAGCGGGGCAACGGCCTCGCCACCTATCAGGATGATTTTTGATGTTCTACGCCCTTGGCCTGTTCGCCTTTGACATGCCCACGCTGTTGTTTGCCGATCTGGAGCGCGACCGCACTTGGCGGCACCCGGAAACTGAAACCTTTGGCGGCCTGCCATCCACGCAATATGTCGGGCCGGGAACCGATACCATCTTTCTGGGCGGCATGCTGGTGCCTGAAATATGCGGCACCTATTCCAGCATCGAGAAGCTCGCCGCCATGGCCGAGGCGGGCGACGCCTATCCGCTGGTGCGGGGCGACGGCAAGATCCTGGGCAATTTCATCATTCGCCGCCTTAATGAAAAGCATGCCAATATGCTGGACAACGGCAAGGCGCGCAGCGTCGAGTTTACGCTGGACCTTGCGCGAGTACCCGACGCATGAGCGGCGCGGCCTATGTCCAGCCCATGGCGGCGTGGCGCGTTCTTCTGGACGGCAAAGACCTTACGGCCACCCTTCGCCCGCTTCTTATCAGCCTGAAGCTGGACGAGGCGACCGACGAAAAGGCGGACAAGCTGGAAATCACCATCCGCGATGATGGCAGCATCGCCCTGCCCCCCGAAGGCGCGGTTTTGACCGTCTCGCTGGGCTGGGCGCGGGGAACCGGCGTTGCCGTGGGCCTTGTGCCAAAGGGTACGTTCAAGGTGGATGATGTGACGTGGGGAGGTCCGCCCGACCGCATCACGATATCGGCCCATTCGGCCGATTTTGTGGGCAGCTTTCGCACTCGCAAAAACAAGACATACCACGGCGAAACGCTGGGCCAGATCGTGGCCGAAGTCGCCGCCGCCAATGGGCTGGCCGCCAAATGCCATGCCGATCTGGCGGCAACGGTCGTTACCTCGGCGGAACAGGCGCACAAGAGCGACATGCAATTCCTGCGCGATCTGGGCCGCCGCTATGATGCCATGGCCACCATCAAGGGCGGGAGCCTGATTTTCGCGCCCAAGGATGCGGCCACAACCGTAAACGGCCAGCCCATCCCCACGCTGACCATCACCCGCAAGGATGGCGACAGGGCCAGCTATAAGCGCTCTGCGCGCGAGGGGGAGAACGACGGGGCCGAGGCCCAATATTTCGATCAGGGCGCGGCCAAGCGTGTGACCGTGGGCGCAGGGGGCAGCAAGCGCAAGCGCCTGAAGCGCACCTATGCCAGCCATGCCGACGCCACCGCCGCCGCAAACGCGCAGGCCAACCGACAGGCCCGCGCCAAGGGCAGCTTTTCCATAACGCTGGCCCTTGGCGATGCGCGATTGAGCGCCGGGGCCAAGGCCAAGGTCAGCGGCTTCAAGAGCGAGATTGATGGCAAGCGGTGGCTGATTTCCAGCGTGACCCACAACATGAGCGGGGGCGACGGGTTTAAAACCGATGTGGAGTTGCAGGTGGCGGGCTAGGCCGCGTGGTCACATACCGTTGCCAATGAACGTCCGGTGTTGAACAGTGCAAAGGGCTACGGGAATGTCGGGAAAGTTAGGGGGAGCGGACAAATGCCATCGCGCTCATGAGGGGATAGGCAAACCTACCATGGGTGAATTTGGCCGACTAACCTTGGGGAGGTTCGTCCAGCAAATTACAAGCAGCTCCCGCTTCTTCCGCGTCACCGACATCTTGATCTTCACTGCTGGCGAAAGACTCGGGCGCGATGCGCTTCCTGATAGTTTTGCACAGTTCCTTGACGCTATTTCTCGAGCGCCACCAAGCAAGGATAAGATACGAACCAAGCAAAATTCCAAAAACGGATACGACGATAAAAACCGTCTTGATGCTTTCAGATGCAAAAGTTGACGTGGATAACGCACAAATGGCTGAAAAGGCAATCGATACCAGAAAGATTGAGAAATTTAGCTGTAAATCTGCCGAACTCCCCCGCTCGAGTATATCGAGTTCGGAATCCTTAATCTCATAAAGATCTACGGAATCGACGGTACCTCGCCTAACGACAAGTTTTTTATTGCCTTCAAGAGGAGCGCTTCCTGTCATCTTATAAGTACTTTTTCAACCATTCGCTGTGCTTAGAGCTTATTGGCTTTCTCCAAGCAGCCTCAACCCCAGATCGGATAACAAAAAGACGGTCATTAGGGGTTAACGCGTCCTTCAAGTGGTCTCGTATTTCTTTCGCATTCTGTTCAGTAACAATCGCCCAGCACGTATTGTTGATAGGGCAGTACATTGAATACGTTTTAAGGAGGTCGCGGATGCTCCGACGAACTGTAGCCTCGTTGGCTTGGAATGAGACAATGTAGCACTGCATGGCTTGCCCATACATTATGGTTAGGGCGCACGCTATAACAATCATGATAGCGCTAAGCGGCACTGCTCTAGGGTATGACGCTCAAGTCATCCGGCAGGCTCCGCAACTGGGCGAAAGCGGGCGTTCGAATTTCCCCTCGCAGCCCAACAGGAAGTGTATGCGTGTAGACACGCATACACGTAGACGTCAAAATTTCCGCAGCGCGCCCACCACGCGGCCCAGCACCTCCAGATGTTCAGCATCGACTACCTGTTCGGGCAACAGAGGGTTAGCCGCCATCAAGCATACGCCTTGCGGCGTCATACGAACGCGGCGGATGGCCAGCATCCCGGCATAACGCACCAACCATATCACGTCCTGCGTCTGGACCACACGGCGCGAGGTGTCGATGAACAACAGGTCGGTGGTGTTCAACACCGGCTCCATCGCGTCACCGATCCCCTGCGCCACCATGACATTCGCCGGATCAGCCCGAGTGTGCATTTCGATCAGCGCCCGCCCAATGATGTAATTATGAGCCAGCACATGAATGCCGCCGACAAGATGCCCCGACGCTTGCATCAGGTCGATTTCGGGCACGGCTACGGTTTGGCCCCTCCGGTCGAATTCGGTGGCTATAACCCCGCCCGTGCTGACGGTCGCGACACTCTCGGCGGCAAGGTCAAACCGCTCCAGCAGTTGGGACAGATCCTTTTCGGAAATATCCTCCCCCTGCCACTGGCTTAGATCGACGCGTTGATCGGTATCGCCCAGCAGCCAGTCGACATTGACCTTCAATGCCTTGGCGAAAAGGGGAAAGTGGCGGGTGCCCTTGATCTTGCCCTTGAAAATCTGGCTGATGCCGCTGGCGCTAAGGCCGGTGGCATGGGCCAGTTCGGTCTGATCCATCTTTAGTTCGGTCATCCGCATCTTGATCCGCAACACCCGATCATGGGTCAACGCGACCCGCATATTGCCCGATTGTTCGGGGCGCAGCGGAATTACGTTGGGATGGCTGCCGAGGTGCGCGTCATCAGTCATGGAATAGCCTTGATTTTGAATTTATTTTAATTCATTTAGCCAAGGTTATGCTTCCGCACAGACCGTATCTTTCCCGCCCGATTTTTGACGGGCCAGCGCCGATTCGCCCTTGGCTTGGCCAATTCATAATCGTTCCGGGGGCTAGTTCACAGTCCGTTTTCGCCCTCTATGGCTCTATCAAACCTTGGCAAAATCAATTCTTAGGGATGCGGCGGCGCGCAAAAGAGCGAATTCGCGTGGTTTTACCGCCGCCTGCCGCAACGATACCACCGCCATTAACCGCACATTATAAAATTCACTGAATGAGGCGCGAAGCTATGCAGGAACAGTCTCAATCCCTCCCCATGCCGCCGGTATCGACCCGCGACGGCAATTTGCGCTGTCCGCATTGCTTCATGCCAAGCCATCGGCGCACCAGTGAAGAAATCAACATCACCACGCGCAGCCTGTTGTTTGCCTGCACCAACGCCTTTTGCGGGCATACGTGGCGCGCCACGCTGACCTATGAATATGGCCTTGTGCCCTCGGCCATTCCCAACCCGGAAATGGCCGCCCTGCCCATGCGGACGCCATCAAGGTCCGAAGTCATGGCCGCCGTGCGCGAGGCGCGGCTTGGGGCTGATGGGTCGGAAATCGACATCAACCAACTCGACCTCTTCGCCGCCTTCACCGCCCAAGCCTGAGGATGCCCAACATGAAGCAAGAAAACCATGGCGCAGCCCCGCGCCAGACAATGCCGATTCCGCCCCGCCGCCGCGCCCTTGGCAAGCCGGATCAGCGCCTTGCCATCATCAATCAAGCGGTGCTGGATCAAGGCGCGGCCTATAACCCCATTGCCTTGGCCGAGGAAACCGGCCTGCCGGTCGATGCCATCCGCCGCTTTGCGGCGCAAATCGTGGTGGAACGCGACATGGTGGACCTTGGCATGATCGAGCCGGAGGATGCCATTCGCATGGGCAGCGAGGCGCTGGCCGCATCGCTGCGGATCGTGGGCAAAGGCCACAGCGGACCGCAGCGCCATATCGTGGCGGTCGATGAAGCGACGCCTGCCCCGCGCCACGCCCGCACCCTGCGCGCGGTCGATCTGATGGGCCTGCGCCGGATGGAACAGCGCGCCGCCGCTCAAGAACGCCGCCCTGTAGCATCGCCGCGCACACCCTGCCCGAATTGCGGCTCCCTACCCGGCATCCATGGTGGCTGCCGTCATCAGCGTTTGATGACGCCCGATGAAACCACCGGACAAGGATTGCCCAATGCCTAACGCCTCCGCCCGCCCCTTTCCCGTTGCCGTGGTCGAGCGCCTGCGCGCCCATGGCCTTTATGTCGAAGTGGTGGGCGATGCTCTGCTGATCCATGGCGATTGCCTGCGCGCGCTGTATCAGCTGCGCGAGGCGGGGATCTCGGACGTGATGGCCGACCCGCCCTATTCCAGCGGCGGCACCTTCCGGGGCGACCGCACCCTCAAAACAAGCGACAAATATCAAGGCCCCAAAGCGCGCGGACTATATGCCGAATTTTCCGGCGACAACCGCGACCAACGTTCTTTCGCTCATTGGTCGGCCCTGTGGCTGGGGGCCTGCCGCGAAGTCACGCGGGCCGAGGGCATCATCGGCGTGTTTTCGGACTGGCGGCAATTGCCCGCCACGTCCGACTCGCTTCAGGCTGGCGGCTGGACATGGCGCGGCGTGGTGGCTTGGGACAAGACGGAGGGCACCCGCCCCCGCAAAGGCGCATACCGCAACCAATGCGAATACCTGCTCTGGGGTAGCAACGGCACCATGCCAAAGGACGGCCCCTGCGCCCCCGGCGTCTATCGCCTGGCCACCCAAAGCGAGAAAAAGCACCATATCGCAGGCAAACCTACCGCGCTCCTGGCCGATCTGCTGGCGATCTGCGGCGACACCATCCTTGACCCGTTCATGGGCAGCGGGACCACCGGCGTTGCGGCGGTACGGACCGGGCGGCGCTTTGTCGGCGTGGAAATGGATGCCGCTCATTTCGCCACCGCCCGCGCCCGGATCGCGGCGGAACAAGGCATCGACCTTGGTGAGGCACTAGCCGCTTGAACACACCCGTCGCCGCTGCGCCCGGTGTAGTGCTGTGGCATCCGGCCCGCCGTGCGTATCTGCGCGCGGCGGGCTTGGGCTATACGCGGCGGCTGTCGCGCGCGGCGGTCATGACCCCGGCGCAGGCCGAGGCATTCACGCGCGAAAGCGGCGAAGGCCCGCTTTCGCCCGAACCGGCCTTTGCCCCTCACACCTTTTCACCGCCCGCCGCGCGCGAATCGCTGGCAGGCTTGTCTGATACGGAATTGCTGCGCCGTGCGATCCGGGGCTTGCGGGGCGGGGATGGGCCGCAAGCGCCGCGCTGGGCCGTGGCGATGGACACGCTGGGCCTGACCAGCGCGGGCGCGGTGGCATTGTGTCGCCGCCTCAACCTAGACCCAAAAGAAAGGATGGGGATTTGAACTTCCTGTGTAAAATTAAGGCTCTCACACTTCGCACCTTGCCCGCGAGTGCGAATCCCATTATTGGTCGCGCTATCGCTACGAAAACGGTGGCGATGCGGTTTGGCGACCGCGAAATGATCAGCGACCATGCGCGCAGTCGGACTATTTCCGGCGCGCTTTTTTATGGTCGGGCATATTGGGAGACGTTCGCGTCTGCCGGTCTTGCTGATCGCTCCGGTTCGCCAACCCGGTATAGCCCGACCACCAAAAATCCCTTTGACCGTCGGGCCTTCGTTGGGGGGCTGATCTGATGAGCAAGGAATTTGGCGGGGACCAAGCCCGCCGCGCCGCCGAACTGGCCGCCTTTGATCCGCATTACATGATGCCCGCAGACGTCAAGGGCGACCTCGACACGCTGTTCGAGGCGCTGGACACCGTGGGCCTTCTGGCCGGTGCCGTCGATCCGGCCCATGACGTGGGCGTGGGCAACCTCTCCGCGCTCAATCACTCGCTGTCCACGCTGGGCAAGCGCCTGATGGGAGACCTTCAGGCCAGCTATCCGACGATTCGCGGAGCCGCAGAGGCATGAGCGATAACGGAGATCTGCATTTTCTGCGCATGCCTGATGTGGTCCGCCGCACCGGAATGAGTCGCGCCACGGTCTACCGGCGAATCGGTGCTGGCGAATTCCCTCGCCCGCGCCAGCTTAGCCTCAATGCTGTGGGCTGGCTGGACCACGAAATCACCGAATGGATCATTTCCCGCCCCCCTGTTCACACCTGAATTCCGGGGGCGTTTCTGGGGGCGTTATGCCCCCGGACCTCTCCAAAAAATGGCGGATTTCCCACCTAAAGCTAAGGTAGTTGGAATGTTGTCTCCCCGACCACATTGCCATCTATCGCGTTGCATGGAAACGGCTTGGCGGCCGGTTTTACCATGCAGCTTGGGCAAACGCTCTCGCCTCTCGGCAGCGCTATTTTTCCAGCATTTCGGCCAAAGCGCGGCGCGCGCGGTAGAGGCGGGTTTCAACCGCCTTGGCCGTAATGCCCAGCACGGCGGCAACTTCGGCCTCGCTCATGCCCTCAACGCCGCGCAGCACCAGCACCTCGCGCTGGGAGGCGGGCAGGCGGGCGATACAAGCCATGGCCCGCGCCAACTCCTGCCGGTCGGCCAGTGCGTCATCGGCCCTCACCGCCGGATCAGGAATGCCCGCGCCCTGATCCTCGGGCATGGCAAACGAGAACAGCGTCCGCAATTTCTGGCGGCGGGCCCGGTCGCGGCATTTGTTGAGCGCGATGCGCGCGATCCAATGCGCGAAAGGCCGCGCATGATCATAGCGGCCAAGGGCGGCAAAGGCGCTGATGAAGCTTTGCTGGGTGATGTCCAAGGCAGCCTCCTCATCGCCGCAGGAGGCGCGCGCAATGCGAAAGACCCGGTCGCGGTGGCGTTGCAGCAAGGCGCTGTAGGCCGCCTGCCGCCCGCCCAGCGCAAGCGCGGCCAGCTCGCCATCGCTCAACGCATGCGGGTTGAAGGCTTGCGGGCTCCAGGCATCGGGCGCGGGCATCAGCGCGGCTGATCCGCCTCCGTGGCCGTCAGCATCCGCGCCACACCGGCATCGAAACGCGCCGCCTGATCGGGGCGCAGCACGGCGCGCATGGCAAAGACATGCTCAAGCGTTGCCTTTTGCAGCGCGCCCATCGCGTGGTGCGACCGGTCTACGGCGGCGGCTACGCGCGGGCCATAGGAATGCTCATCGCGCAAGGCTGCGGCAAGTTCGGCATTGGCCGCGCGCTGCTGTGCCACCAATTGCGCCTTTTGCGCGGCGAAACCGGCATTCATGGCATTTATCCGCGCCTGCTGCGAAGCGTCGAGCGCCAATTCGTCATGAAGCAATTGATGCAGCGCGGTTTCATCCTGCGCCCCATGCGGCATCATCCGCCCGACCATCGCCCCGCCCAAAGCCCCGGCAAACCCCAGCGCCAGCGCCAGCAACAACGAACCCTTGCGATTCACAGCGCCCGCCCCAACAAGGTCGAAGGTGCCAGCGCCAGACCCTGCCCCAGCGGATCGACCGGCGCACGCGGCGCGGCGCCCATGCCGGAAACCAGCGCCCCGGAAACCATCGCGACAGCTGCAATCCCCGCCAGCATCGGCACCGACAGCACCGGTTGCCGGGCGCGCTCGGCGCCTTCCAGCACCGCCGCCTCGATCATCGCCAGCCGAGGATCAGGCGCAGCCGCCCCCAGTTGCGCCAGCAGATCGTCGATTTGCACCTTCATTCCAGCCTCGCCTCTTCGCCAATGCTCTTGGCCTTCTATACGCGGCAATCGGGCCTGCCCCTCACTTTATCTGCCATGGCGGCCAAAAAAGCTTGCCGCCGGCCCTTGCCGCAAAGACCAACTCATACCGCCAAACCCATCGCCTACGCGACACTGTGCCGCCGGACCCGTCATTTTCGGCAAAGTAATGTGCGGATCTGTCATAAGCTCGTCACAACAAGGGCCGCCTCGCGGCTCTGATCAACGGGGGGCCGTATGATGGAAAAACTGTCGCAAATGGCGCGGCGAATGGGGGGCATGTCCGCTCCTCTCGCATCCGCTCGCGCCCTGGCGCTCGGGCCTATGTGGCCCAAGGGCGGTCCAGGCGGGCTTTTGGAACGTCCTCTTTTCCTCGCCGCCGGAGAAGCATGATGAGCAACGATATGGCCTTAGCGCTTGACCGTGACGGAATAGGGTCGATAGGAGGATATAACATGACACAGATATCCTCTGCTTCCACGCGTCCGCTCGGTTCCCGTCTTATCGCCATTGATGCCCTGCGCGGCCTGGTCATGGCCTTCATGCTGGTCGATCATGTGCGCGAAACATTCTTCCTGCACCTTCAGGTCAGCGATCCCGTCGATGCCCATACCGTCGATCCGGGCCTGTTCTTCACGCGCCTGCTCTCGACCTTCTGCGCGCCGGTATTTGTCGCGCTGACGGGCCTTTCGGCATGGCTCTACGGCCAATCGCACAGCAAGGGCGAGGTCAGCACTTTCCTCATCAAGCGCGGCCTGTTCCTGATCGCGCTCGAACTCTCGGTCGTGTGCTATGCCTGGCCGACACAGGCAAACCAGTTTCCGCCCACCACCATCTGGCTTCAGGTGATGTGGGCGATCGGCGGGTCGATGCTGGCGCTGGCCGCACTGATCCATCTGCCGCGCAAGGGTCTCGTGGCGTTGGGTCTGGGGATTGTCCTGCTGCACAACCTCCTCGACCCGATCCGGCTGGAGCCGGGCGATGCGTGGTATGTGCCATGGGCCTTGATCCACCAGCGCGCCGTGCTGCATCCTGCCGCATGGCTGACCATCAAGACTTCCTATCCCATCCTGCCGTGGATCGGCGTGATCGCGCTGGGCTATGGCATGGGGCCGTGGTTTGCGCGCGGAACCGATCCTGCGCCGCGCATCCGGCGTCTGGCGCTGCTGGGCCTTGGGCTGCTGGTCGGTTTCGCGCTGCTGCGCTATGCCAATATCTATGGCGACAAGCCGTGGTTCGTGGCGCAAACCCCGCTGCGCACGGTGATGAGCTTTCTGGCGCTCACCAAATATCCGCCCAGCCTGCTGTTCCTTATGCTGACGCTTGGCGCGGGATGCCTGCTGCTGGCGTGGTTTGAACGGCTGGGCAACCATCGCGCGATGCCGATGCTGGCCTGCCTCGGCGGGGCGCCGCTGTTCTATTACGTGCTCCATCTCTACACGCTCAAGGTGATCTATAATGTCGCCATGGCGCTCTATGGCCCGGTGAAGGGACAGTTCTTCGGCGTCGACAACCTGTCGACCGTGTGGATCTGGGTGGCGATCCTGCTGCCGGTGCTTTACCTGCCCACGCGCTGGTTTGCCGGGCTGAAACAGCGCCGCCGCGATCTGGCATGGCTTAAGTATTTGTGAAGATGCGGGCGCACAGCAATCGTGCTGCGCCCTGCTTCTTTTCGACACTATCGGCCGTCTGATCGGCCCGCTTCGAATGAAGATTCCTCATAAAGGGCATAGCCTCACAATTGTCATAAAAGAGACCGACCGCCGTAAAACAGGGGTGTGAACCTACGGCAGGATCGGTCCGACGCCCACGCAGGTTGAGAACAAGCATCCATCAGGGGGATTTCAAAATGATCGACCGCTCCGCTATCAAACCCGTGCTGCTGGCAACAGCCGCGCTGCTCTCGACACCCGTATTGGCCGCCGATGAGACCAGTTCCATCGTCGTCACCGGCCAGCGTCAGGCCTATCGCGGCGACGTTCCGGTCAAGGAATTGCCGCAGACGATCCAGTTGATCGACTCCAAGCTGATGGACGTGGTCAACCTGACCAAGATGGATTCCATCACCGATATTGCCAGCGGCGTGGTGCGCCAGAACAATTTCGGCGGCCTTTGGGACAGTTTCGCCATTCGCGGCTTTGCGGGCGATGAAAACTTCCCGACCGGCGTGCTGGTCAATGGCTTTAACGGCGGGCGCGGCTATGGCGGCGCGCGCGATGCATCGAACGTGGAAACCATCGAAATCCTAAAAGGCCCCAATGGCGCGGTCTTTGGCCGGGGCGAACCGGGCGGCACGATCAATATCATCACGAAAAAGGCCAAGATCGGCAAAACCTTTGGCAAAATCGGCGCGCAGGCCGGTTCCTTCGACACCTATCGCGGCGAAGGCGACCTCAACCTTGGCATTTCCGACAAGCTGGCCATCCGCGTCAATGGCGCGATCGAGGATGCGCATTCGTTCCGCAACACGGTGAAATCGAACAAGGAAGTCATCAACCCCTCAATCCTGTGGCAGCCGACCGACAAGACCTCGCTGTCCTATGAAATGGAATATGTTGCGCTGGCAACGCCGTTTGATCGCGGCATCGTGGCCATCAACAAGCAACTGGGCGCTGTCTCGCGCAACACTTTCCTTGGCGAACCCGGCGATGGCCCGACCCGCGTGAAAGTGTTTGGCCATCAGTTTCAAATGCAGCAAAAGCTGTTTGGCGACTGGGTGGCGATCCTTGGCTTTGGCCTGCGCGAAACCAGCATGATCGGCTTTTCCGAAGACGCCGAACTGGCCACCGGCCGCCAGCCCATCTTCAGCACCGGCACCATGCTGTCGCGTCAGCGCCGCTATCGCGATTTCCGTACGCGTAACATCACCGGTCGCGGCGAAATCTCGGGGCGGATCACCACCGGCCCCATCCTGCACCATGTCCTGCTGGGCGCGGATGTCGACGAATTCGACATCAACACGCTCCAGACCCGCTATCGCCCCGTCGCCTATACCGCAGGCACCCCGGTGACCGCGGCCAGCAATGCCATCAACGTCTTTGCACCGGTCTATGGCCTGATGCCCACGCCCAATGCCACCGTGCTCAACTCGCTGGAAAAGCAGAAGAGCTGGGGCATCTATTTTCAGGACCAGATGGATATTGGCGAAAAGGTCAAGATCCGGTTCGGCGGCCGCTTTGACCATTTCAACCAGTTGATCGGCGCCCGCGTGGGCAGCTACAACCCCACCGTCAACACGGTCAAGGAGCGCTTCAGCCCGACTGTCGGCCTGCTCTATGACGTCAATTCGCGCATGGGTCTTTATGCCGCATGGGGCAACGGTTTCCGGCCCAACAGCGGCCAGGACTTTGCCGGCCAGCCCTTTGCCCCGGAAACCAGCAAATCCTATGAAGTGGGCGCGCGCTATACCAGCAAGGTGATCTCGGCCTCGCTGGCTGTGTTCACCATGACCAAGGCCAATGTGCTGACGCAAGATCCCGATCCGGCGCATCAAGGCTTCTCCATCGCGGGCGGCAGCGCGCGCAGCACCGGCGTCGAATTGGGCATTGACGCCCATCTGCCGGGCCAGATCGATATCCACGGCACCTACGCTTATACTGACGCGCATTGGACCAGCACGTCGAAGGATTTCAACTTCGGCCTTGCCATCAACCCCGGCGCCAAGCTCATCAACATCCCGGCCCATACCGCCAACCTGTTGGCCACCAAGGGCTTTGACCTTGGCGACAAGGGCAAGGTCACGGTGGGCGCGGGCATCAATTACGTCTCCTCGCGCCTGGGTGAAACGGCCACCTCCTTCATCCTGCCCGCCTATACTTTGACCCGCGCGCTGATGACCTATGAACCGACCAAGCGCATCCGCCTCGGCGTGGATGTCACAAACCTGTTCGATGTGACGTGGTACGCCTCGTCCTACTCGACGCTGTGGGTGGCGCCGGGCGCGCCGCGCACGATCACGGGGCGCATCAGCTACGCGTTCTGAGATCCATCCTGACTGGCCACCGCCTGCCCCCCACGCAGGCGGTGGCCTTTTTTGTGCCTTCATGCCGGAACAGCGCCGATGAACCGCAAAAGCCTTTTGATCTGGCATCGCCGCATCGCATTGGCGCTGGCCCCCTTGATGGGGTTGCAGGCGCTGACGGGCATCTTGATGCTGATCCCGGCGCCTGCCCCGGCGATCACCTCCGGCCCCGCCCTGCCCCCGTCGGCGCTGGTGGACAGCGCGATGCGCGCCGCGCCCGGCTTTCGCGCCTTTCGCCTGGATTATCCGCCCGGCGCCCCGGTTGTGGCGCGCATGAGCAACGCAGCGGGCGAACGCGTTTTCATTCAGATCGACCCGGCCACCGCGCGGGTGATGAACCGTGGCTCGCTCTGGCATGACCCATGGCGCGTGGCGGAGGAATGGCATACGAGCCTGTTTGCGGGTATCGCCGGTTCGGTGCTGATCGCGCTGGAAGGCATCGGCCTGCTGGCGCTGGGCATCAGCGGGGTCATCTTCTGGTGGCCCGGCAAAGGGCGGCTGCGGCAAGGGCTGGCGATCCCCACCCGCGCCCCTAAGCGTTTGAAATTGCGCCTGTGGCATCGCTCGACCGGGGTCGTGGCCTCGATGCTGCTGGGGATGATCGCGATAACGGGGGTGCTGCTGGTCTGGCCACTGATCGTGCCGCCCGCCACCGGGCCATTTCTTGGCGATCCCGCGCGCTCCGATCCTGCGCCGATGCTCGATGCCGCCTATGCCCGCGCCGCCCTGCCCGGCCAGCCGCTGCGTGATATCCGTCTTGCGCCATCGGGCCACGCCACATTCCACTTTGCCGCCCACAGCACCAATCACTGGGATCTCGACACGGTTTCGCTTGGCCCCGACGGCGCGCCGCGCATCACCCGTGCCGCCGATGCGCCCGCGCTGTGGATGCGGCTGCTGCCCTTGCATACGGGCGATGCGCTGGGCATTTTCGGACAAGTCATCATCGCGCTGGTCGGCGGCGCGCTCCTCTTTCTCACCATCAGCGGCGTGATCGCATGGAACCGCGCCCACAAAGGAAAACGCAAATGACGATTGTACCCCGTGGCGGTTCCGCCACCATCGTACACTGTGGCGATCCCAAGCGCGGCGCGGCATGGGCCGAAATCTTCGCGCGCGATCTGCCCGAGGTGCCGTTCCGCTGCTGGCCCGACATCGGCGATGCGCAGGACGTGCGCTATCTCATCGCATGGACGCTGTCCGAGGAGGTGATCTCCGCCCTGCCCAATCTGGAGGTGCTGTTTTCCATCGGCGCGGGCGTGGATCAACTCGACCTCTCGATCCTGCCGCCCCACGTCCGCGTGATCCGCATGATCGAGCCCGGCATCACCACCACCATGGCCGAATATGTGACCATGGCGGTGCTGGCGCTGCATCGCGATCTGCCCGCGCTGGTGGCCGGGCAACGGGCGGGCACATTCCCCTATATGCCGGTCAAAATGGCCTGCGAACGCCGGGTGGGTATCATGGGCCTTGGCGAATTGGGTCAGGCGGCCATTCGGATGCTCTCCCCCATCGGCTTTCGCCTTTCGGGATGGAGCCGCAGCAAGCGCGCGATCAAAGGCGTGGAAACCTTTGCAGGCGAGGAAGGCATGGACGCCTTTCTGGGCGGGCTCGACATCCTTGTCTGCCTGCTGCCGCTGACCGATGAAACGCGCGGCATTCTGTGCCGCGAAACCTTTGCCAAAATGCCGCGCGGCGCGGCTCTCATCAATGTCGCGCGCGGCGGGCATCTGGTGCAGGATGATCTGCTGTCCGCCCTTGACGAAGGCGTCATAAGTGCTGCCATGCTTGATGTCTCCACCCCCGAGCCCCTGCCGGAAAACCACCCGTTGCGGGGCCATCCGGCGGTTTTCCTGACCCCCCATATCGCGGGCGTCACCCGCATCGACACGGCGGTTTACGCGCTGATCGACGCGCTGAAAGGCGTGATGGCGGGGCAAAGCGTGGCGGGCGACATCGACCGCAGCCGGGGTTATTGAGGGCGCAGCATAACCTGCCGAAAGGCCCGCTTAAAAAACCGTATGCGGCCCCGTGCGCCAATCGCAATCGGCTTCTTCTTCCGGCGCGGCGGTGGCCTATTGTGCAGGCGTTCGGTGCCACAGCGCGCACCTTTTTCAGGATGGACCCATGACCATTTTCACTCCCAAGTTCATCAGCTTTGACTGCTATGGTACGCTGATCAAGTTTCACATGGGCGAGATGGCCCGCCAGTTTTACGGCGATGTGATCGGCGAGGAAAAGATGGCTGCGTTCATCAAGGACTTTTCGGCCTATCGCTTTGATGAAGTGCTGGGCGCATGGAAGCCCTATCGCGAAATCATCGGCAACGCCCTGTCGCGCACCGCCAAGAAATATGGCGTCGCCTATGACGAAGCCCATGGCGAAGCGATCTATCAGGCTGTGCCCACATGGGGCCCGCACCCGGATGTTCCCGGCGGCCTGTCGAAAATCGGCACCAAGATCCCGCTGGTGATCCTCTCCAACGCGATGAACAGCCAGATCCACGACAATGTGGCCAAGCTGGGCGCGCCCTTCTACGCCGTCTATACCGCCGAAAGCGCACAGGCCTACAAGCCGCGCATGCAGGCCTTCGAATATATGTTCGACCAGCTTGGCTGGGGGCCGGAGGTTGGCATGCATGTCTCCTCCAGCTTCCGCTATGACCAGAACACTGCGACCGACCTTGGCTTTGGCACGCGCGTTTTCGTCGGGCGCGGGCATGAACCGTCGAACGCCAATTACCGCGATGTGGAAATCCCGCATATCGGCTGTCTGCCCGCTCTGGTGGGCCTCTGATCCTGATGCGCCCCGCCCTTTCCCTTTGGCAGGCGACGGCTCCGGATTTTGCCTCCGGCATGACCGGGCCGGTCGATGGCCGCTATGACGTGGCCATCATCGGCGGCGGGTTTACCGGCCTGTCGGCGGCGCTGGCCTTGGCCAAGGGCGGGGCAAAGGTTGCGCTGCTCGAAGCGGGCGCGGTGATCGGGGCCGCTTCGGGGCGCAATGGCGGCCAATGCAATGCGGGCACGGCGCATGATTTCGGCGCGCTGGCCTCGGCCCATGGGGTGGACAAGGCGCGGGCATGGTATCTGGCCCATTGCGATGCGGTGGACACGGTCGAACGCCTCGCCCGCGAAGAGGGGATCGCCTGCGATTTCCGCCGCGTGGGCCGCGCCAAACTGGCCGCGAAGCCTGAGCATTTCACCAAAATTGAGGCGGCGTATAAATTGCTCCGCGCCGAGGTGGATCCCAATGTCTCACTGGTGGATGCCGATGGTCTGGCGCAGGAAATCCGCGTCGATGGATTTTACGGCGCGCTGATCCAGCACACCAGTGCGCAATTGCATGTGGGCCGGTTCGGGGTGGGCCTTGCCCATGCCGCCGCCCGCGCGGGCGCGTACATTTGGGAACAGGCCCCAGTGACCGGTATCCGGCGCGAGGGCGCGGCCTATCGCGTGGAAACCCCGCGCGGCGCCGTCTCGGCCGCTCAGGTTCTGGTTGCCACCGGCGGGGCCAGCCCGCAGGCGCCCTTCGGCTGGTTCCGCCGCCGCATCGTCACCGTGGGCAGCTTTGCCATTGCCACCGCACCGATCGACGCCGCGCTGGTCGATCATCTGTTTCCCGGCCGCCGCAATTACGTGACCAGCCGGATCATCGGCAATTACTTCCGCCTGACCGCCGACAACCGGCTGGTGTTTGGCGGGCGGGCGCGCTTTGCCCTGTCCAATCCGGCATCGGATCTGAAAGGCGCGGATATTCTTGAAAAGGCCATGCTGCGCCTGTTCCCCGCACTGGCCGGCACACCGATCGAGCATCGCTGGGGCGGCGCGATTGATTTGACGCAGGACCGCCTGCCCCGCGCAGGCGAGCATGATGGCCTCTATTACGCCATGGGCTATTCGGGCCACGGGGTACAGATGGCCACCCATATGGGCGGCCAAATGGCCAAAGTCATGGGCGGCGATCCCTCGGCCAACCCCTTTGCCGACCTCAACTGGCCCGCCATTCCCGGCCATTTGGGCAAACCCTGGTTCCTGCCCTTTGTCGGGGCCTATTACCGTGTGCTGGATTATTTCCAATGATCGACTTTTCGCGCCGCGCCATGATGGTCGGCGGATTGAGTGCCGGTTTGGCGGGCATGCCCGCCATCGCCGCGTCGCGCCCCAAACGCGGCGGCTCGATCCGTGTGGCCACGCAATCGGTATCGACCGCCGATACGCTGGACCCGGCAAAAGGCGCGCTTTCCACCGATTATGTGCGCCATTACATGCTCTATTCGGGCCTGACGCGCATCGGGACTGATCTGGTCGCACGCCCGTCTCTGGCCGAACGGATTGAAAGCGCCGACCGCACGACATGGCATATCGCCCTGCGCCGGGGCGTCCATTTCCATCAGGGCGGCGAATTGACCAGCGCGGATGTCGTCTTTTCGCTGCTGCGCCATAAAGACCCCAAGCTGGGCAGCAAGATGGCCACCATCGCGGCGCAATTTGCCGATGTGCGCGCCGATGGCCGCTATGGGGTGGCGGTGCGCCTGACGGGGCCGAATGCCGATCTGCCCGCCATTCTGGCGCAATCGCATTTCCTGATCGTGCGCCATGGTGTTGACCGGCCCGACGGCAATGGTACGGGCGCGTTCCGCCTGGCCGAATTCAAGCCCGGCATCCGCACCGTGACGGTGCGCAATCCCGATTACTGGATTCCCGGCAAACCCTATCTCGACCGGATCGAACTGATCGCGATTCCCGATGAGGTCAGCCGGGTGAACGCCCTGCTGGCCGGGGACGTCCAGCTGACCAATGCGGTGGCCCCGCATTCCACGCGCCGGGTCGAGGCATCGCCGGCCCATGCCGTGGCCGCCACGCCATCGGCGCTCTATTCGAACCTGATCGCGCGGATGGACATGCTGCCCAGCGGCAATCCCGATTTCATCGCCGCGTTAAAGCATCTGGTAGACCGCCCGCTCGTTAAACGCGCGCTGTTTCGCGGCTATGCCACCATCGGCAATGACCAGCCGATCCCGCCGTTTCACCCCTATTACAACGCCGCCATCCCCCAGACCGCACTCGATCTGGACCGGGCGAAGTGGCATGTGCGGCGCGGGGGGCTGCAGAATGTGCGCCTGCCGATCTTTTGCGGCCCGGCAGTCGAAGGCTCGGTTGATATGGCCTCGGTGCTTCAGGAATATGGCGCGCGCGTGGGCCTTGATCTGGCGATCACGCGGGTCCCTTCGGACGGTTATTGGTCCACGCATTGGATGCGCCATCCCCTCTCTTTCGGCAGCACCAATCCGCGACCCACGGCCGATCTGATCTTTTCGCTGTTCTATAAATCCGATGCGGCGTGGAACGAGACGCGCTGGAAGAACCCGCGCTTCGACCAATTGCTGCTGGCCGCGCGCGGCGAGACCAATGAGGCGACCCGCAAGGAGATGTATGGCGAAATGCAGCAGATCGTGCATGACCAATGCGGCTCGATCATCCCGGTCTTCATCAGCCTCATCGACGGCCATGACCGGCGGCTGCAGGGGCTGAACCCGCTGCCGATGGGAGGATTGATGGGCTATCAATTTGCCGAACACGTATGGTGGGCGGCGTGAGCGGGGCGTCTGCCGCAAAGGCCAGCCTCTGGCCCTTGCTGGGGCGGCGCGTGGGGTCGGCCGTGATCACGCTGCTGCTGGTCTCGATGGTCATCTTTGCGATCGCGGGCCTGTTGCCCGGCGATGCCGCGCAGGAAGCGCTGGGCCAATCCGCCACGCCCGAACAGGTGGCGGCGCTGCGCCATGAAATGGGTCTGGATCGCCCCGCCCCGGTGCGTTACGCCCAATGGCTGGCGGGCATGGCGCGCGGCGATGCGGGGCAATCGCTGGTGGCCGGGATGCCGGTGCGCGCGATCATTGCCGAACGGCTGCCCAACACGCTGATGCTGGCGGGCATGACGGCGGCGCTGGCGGTGCCTCTGGCGCTGGTCATGGGCATAACGGCGGCGATCCGGCGCGGGTCGTGGCTCGACCGGGCGATCAATCTGGCCTCGCTCTCGATGGTGGCGCTGCCCGAATTTCTGGTGGCGACGGTGGGCGTGCTGATCTTTTCGGTCAAGCTGATGTGGCTGCCCTCGATCGCGATGGTATCCTCGGATGCAACATGGAGCGACACGCTGCGCTCCTGCGCCTTGCCGATCCTGTCGCTGACCGTGGTGGTGGTGGCCCAGATGGCGCGCATGACCCGCGCGGCCATCGCCGATCAGCTTGACCGGCCCTATGTCGAGATGGCGCGTTTGAAGGGCGCCTCGCTCTCGCGGGTGGTGCTGGGCCATGTGCTGCCCAATTGTCTGGGGCCGATTGTCAATGCGATGGCGCTTTCGCTCTCCTATCTGATGGGCGGGGCGATCATCGTCGAAACGATCTTCAATTTTCCGGGACTGGCCAGCCTGATGGTCAATGCCGTGACCAGCCGCGACATGCCGCTGCTGCAATCCTGCGCGATGATTTTCTGCTCTGCCTATCTCCTTTTGATGCTGGTGGCCGATATGGTCGCGCTGCTGGCCAACCCGAGGCTGCGTGCGCAATGAAACGCTCGATCCTGCTTTTGACCGGCGCGCCATTGGCCACGCGCATCGCCGCCGGTTTTGTCGGCTTCTGGCTGCTGCTGGCGGTGGCGGGGCCGTGGATCGCGCCCCATGCCGTGGGCGCCTTTGTGGACCAGGATGTGTTCTCCGGCCTCTCCTCGCGCTTCTGGCTGGGCAGCGATTATCTGGGCCGTGATGTGCTCTCGCGCCTGCTCTACGGGGCGCGCTACACGGTGTTTCTGGGGCTGGGCGCGGCGCTGATCGCGGCCTGCTGCGGGACTTCGCTGGCGCTCTGGGCCACACTGTCAGGCGGGCTGGTCGATGAGATCATCTCGCGGGTGATGGACACGCTGATCTCGATCCCCTCCAAGATCCTTGCGCTGGTGCTGGTGGCGGCCTGCGGTTCGTCCCTGCCGCTGCTGCTGCTGATCTGCGCGCTGACCTATGTGCCGGGCAATTTCCGCATTGCGCGGGCTTTGGCGATGAACCTGGCCGCGCTGGATTTCGTGGCGGCGGCCCGCGCGCGCGGCGAACGCAAATTCGCCATCGCCCTTCATGAAGTGCTGCCCAACATGGTCCACCCGCTGCTGGCCGATCTGGGCCTTCGCTTTGTGTTTGTGGTGCTGCTGCTTTCGGGCCTGTCATTCCTCGGCCTCGGGGTGCAACCGCCCTATGCCGACCTCGGTTCGCTGGTCCGCGAAAACATTTCGGGCCTGACCGAAGGCGCCCCTGCCATCCTTGCGCCCGCGCTGGCGATTGCCGTGCTGACCGTGGGGACCAACCTGTTGATTGACGCCCTCAAGCCCAAGGACAAGCGATGAGCGCGCCCCATATCGAAGTTTCCGGCCTGACCGTGGCGGTGGGCGATGTGCCGATTGTTTCGGACATTTCCTTTGCGGCGCGGCGCGGCGAAGTTCTCGCGCTGATCGGGGAATCCGGCTCGGGCAAAAGCACGACCGCGCTGGCCCTGATGGGTTGGTGCCGCCATGGCGGGCGCATCGCGGGCGGCACGATCCGCGTGGGCGGCATGGTGATCGAGGGCAAGAGCGAGGAGGAACTCTCCGCGATCCGGGGCCGCCATATCGCCTATATCGCGCAAAGCGCGGCCGCCGCCTTCAACCCCTCGCGCCGCATCATGGCGCAGGTGATCGAACCCGCGCTCATCCACCGCATCATGACGCGCCAGGAGGCCGAGGCCAAGGCGGTTGACCTGTTCCGCGCGCTGGCCCTGCCCTCGCCCGAAACGATCGGCCAGCGTTATCCGCATCAGGTGTCGGGCGGGCAATTGCAGCGCCTGATGGCAGCCATGGCGCTGATCACCGACCCCGAACTGGTGATTCTGGACGAACCCACCACCGCGCTCGACGTGACCACTCAGGTCGAGGTGCTCAAATGCTTCAAGGCCGCGCTGGCCCATTGCAATCATGGCACGGGCGCCACCGCAATCTATGTCAGCCATGACCTTGCCGTGGTGGCCCAGATGGCCGACCGCATCGCCGTGCTTTTGAAAGGGCGGCTGGTTGAGGAAGGCACCGCAGAGCAGATCCTGACCGCGCCGCGCGATGCCTATACGCAGGTTCTGGTGAACGCGCCCCATCCGGTGCCCGCCGCGCTGGTGGAGGATAGCGCCGCACCCGTGCTTTGCGTGCGCGGGCTGACGGCGGGCTATGGGCGCGTGGTGGACGGGATGCCGCAAATCCCGGTGCTGCGCGATGTGGGCTTTGATCTGCCCGCAGGCGGCGCGCTGGGCATTATCGGCGAGAGCGGGTCGGGCAAATCAACGCTGGCCCGCGTGATCGCCGGGCTGCTGCCCGCCGCGCAAGGCGAGGTTTTGCTCAACGGCAGCGTCCTGCCCGCCCGGATGGAAGAGCGCAGCCTCGATCAGTTCCGCACCGTCCAGTTGGTGTTTCAGAACGCGGATACCGCGCTCAATCCGGCCCATAGCGTTAGGCGCATCCTTGCCCGGCCCTTGCAGCATTACCACGGATTGACCGGCGCGGCGGCGGACCGGCGGGTGGCCGAATTGCTGGACCTGACGCGCCTGCCGCCCGAGGTCATCGACCGCCCTGTGACCAAACTGTCGGGCGGCCAGAAACAGCGCGTCAACCTTGCCCGCGCGCTGGCCGCCGATCCCAAGGTGCTGCTGTGCGATGAGGTGACGTCCGCGCTCGATACGGTCGTTGGCGCGGCGATCCTTGCGCTGATCGAGGATCTGCGCCGCGATCTGGGGCTGGCCACGGTGTTTATCAGCCATGATATCCACGCCGTCTCGGCGCTGTGCGACAAGGTGCTGGTGCTCTATGGCGGCACGCCGGTCGAATTGGCCACGCGCGCGGCGTTCAACGGGCCGCGCCATCATCCTTACACCGATCTGCTCAAATCCAGCCTGCCCACGATGGACCCGCACTGGCTCGACACCACGCGCGCGCCTATCCTGCGCGGTTTCCGGGTCGAGGGCCTCTGCCCGTTTCAGCCGCGCTGCGCTGTGGCCGTTCCGGGCCTGTGCGATGCCGTTCCCGCGCCGGTGCGCGAAGGCGACGGCATGCGCTGGCTCTGTCACCATTCCCCCAGCATCAAGGAACACGCATGACCGCCCGTTTCCGTCGTCTGGTCGAAACTGACCGGCCCCCGGTAAGCCTGACCATCGACGGCGTGAGCGTCACCGCTCTGGCGGGCGACACGCTGATGGTGGCGATGCTGACCCATGGCGATGCCTTGCGCAGCAGTGAATTTAGCGCGCTTGAACCCTCCGATGGCCGCCGCGCGGGCTTTTGCCTGATGGGCGCGTGTCAGGACTGCTGGGTCTGGACCGCGCAGGGGACGCGGCTGCGCGCCTGCTCGACGCCGGTGGAAAGCGGCATGGACATTTCAACGCATCAGCCGGAGGCGACATGGGCAACCGTCAAGTAGTCATCGTCGGCGCCGGCCCCGCCGGGGTGCGCGCGGCGCAAACCGTGGTGCGGGCGGGCCTGCGCCCCATAGTGATCGACGAGGCCGCGCGTGCCGGGGGCCAGATCTATCGCCGCCCGCCGGCAAATTTCCAGCGCGACCACGAGGCGCTCTATGGCACCGAGGCGGCACGCGCCCGCGCAATCCATGAGGATTTTGCCGCCCTTGCGCCCCACATCGACTATCGCCCCGAAACGCTGGTCTGGAATGTGGCGCAGGGCCATGTCTGGGCCGCGCATGAGGGCGAGACGCAGGCGATCCCCTATGACGCCCTGATCGTATGCAGCGGGGCCAGCGACCGCGTGGCCCCAATCAAGGGCTGGCAGGCGGCGGGGTGTTACTCGCTGGGCGGGGCGCAGATTGCGCTCAAGGCTCAGGGTTGCGCCATCGGGCATCGGGTGATCTTCCTTGGTTCGGGGCCGCTGCTCTATCTGGCCGCCGCGCAATATGTGAAGGCCGGGGCCGAGGTCGCCGCCGTGCTGGACACCTCGCCCTTCTGGCTGCGGGTGAAGGCAGCGCCGAAACTGGCCGCGATGCCCGATCTCCTGTGGCAAGGTATGAAGCTGCTGGGCGACCTCAAAAGAGCAGGCGTTCCGGTGCTGACGGGCGTGACGCCGGTGGAAATCGAAGGCGATCCGCAGACGGGCGTTTCGGGCGTGACCGTGCGCCACCGGGGCGCGGTCAAGCATTTCGCGGGCGATGCCGTGGCGATGGGCTGGCATGTGAAGCCCGAGGCGCAGATTGCCGATCTGGCCCGCGCAACCTTTGCCTTTGACGAGGCCACGCGCCAATGGCTGCCCCAGACCGACGCCGATGGGCGGGCGGGCAAGGCGCTTTACCTTGGCGGCGATGGGGCGCGGGTCTTGGGCGCGCGCAGCGCCGAGGTGACGGGCGAGCTGGCCGCGATGGCGGCGCTGGCTGATCTGGGGCTGCCGGTGGATGCGGATCGCCGCCGCTGGCTACTGGCAGAAAAGGCCAATTACGCGCGCTTTGCCAAGGGGTTGGCGCAGGCTTTCCCATGGCCGCATGAACTGGTCGCCGCGATCCCCGACGAGGCCATCGTCTGCCGCTGTGAGGCCGTGACCGCCGCCACCCTGCGCGCCAGCGTGAACACCGCCCACGCGCAGGAAGCCAACCGCGCCAAAGCCTTCAGCCGCGTCGGCATGGGCCGTTGCCAGGGTCGCTATTGCGGCCATGCCAGCGCCGAAATCATTGCCGCCGCGCGCAGCGTATCGCTGGAAAAGACCGGCCGCCTGCGCGGGCAGGCCCCGGTCAAGCCCATTCCCGTCAGCCTGAAGCGGAACGACCTATGACCCAGATCCACCAGAGCGATGTCGCCATCATCGGCGGCGGGATCATGGGGTGCAGCGCGGCGTTCTTTTTGCGCCAGCGCGGCCTGTCGGTCACGGTGCTGGAAACCGACAAGGTGGGGCGGCAGGCCAGCGGCACCAATTTCGGCAATGTCCGCCGTCAGGGCCGCCCGATCTTCCAGCTTCCTCTTGCCAATCGCGCGATCCGCATCTGGCGCGATTCTCCGCAATTGCTGGGCGCGGATGTGGAATATCTGCAGAGCGGCCATATCCGCGTGTGTTTCCGCGACCGCCCGGAAAATGTCGGCAAGATGGAGGACTATGCCGCCCTTGCGCGTGAGGAAGGGCTGGACCTTGAATTGATGTCGGCCAATGCCTTGCGGGAAAAATTTCCATGGCTGGGGCCGGACGTGCTGGCCGGGTCCTATTCGGCCAGTGATGGCCATGCCAACCCGCGCCTTGCCGCGCCTGCCTTTGCGCGGGCGGCGGCGCGGCTGGGGGCCTCCATCGTCGAAGACACCAAGATCGTTCATGCCGAGAAGCTGGGCGAGGATTTCCGTCTGACCGCCGAGGATGGCCGTCAATTTGCCGCGCCGATCCTGCTGATCACGGCGGGCGCATGGGCGGGCAAGGTCGCGGGCTGGTTTGGCGAGGAAATCCCCCTCACCCCCCGCGCGCCGACGATGAGCGTGACCGAGCCAGTGCCCTATGCCATCGCGCCCGCCGTGGGCCTGATGACTCCCGATGAGGTGGAAACCGTCTATTTCCGGCAGGTGGCGCGCGGCAATATCGTGTTGGGCGGATCGACGCGGGCGGCATCCTATCCCGATGAATACCGCTCCTATGTCCTGCCTCAAAACACGATGACGCAGTTTGAACATCTGCGCCGTTTGGCCCCCGCTCTGGCCAATCTTCAGGTGATCCGCGTGTGGAGCGGGATCGAGGGCTATACCGAGGATGCCCTGCCGATCATGGGGCCGAGCGCCAAGGTTTCGGGTCTGTTCCACGCCTTCGGCTTTTCGGGCAGCGGGTTTCAGATCGGGCCGGGCGTGGGCGAAACCATGGCCGAATTGATCGCCACGGGCGCGACCGACATTCCGCTGGAGCATTACAGCGTGACGCGGTTCGCCAAGTAAACAAGGGGGCAAAGGTATCGAACCTTTGCCCCCCTTTTTCGTTACAGGCCGATCAGAACCGTCTTGCTCTTGCAGCTTGCCAGATAGGCCTCGCGCCCCAGATCCTTGCCCAGCCCCGATTGCTTGAAACCGCCGGTGGGCAGGATGAAATCATCCGAGCGGCCATAACGGTTGACCCAGACCGTGCCTGCCTCCAGCGCGCGGGTGGCGCGGATCGCGCGGCTCAGGTTCTGCGTATGCACGCCTGCGGCGAGACCATAGCGCGTGCCATTGGCCAGCGCGTAGGCTTCTTCCTCATCGGCAAAGCTCTGCACCGTCAGCACCGGGCCGAAGATCTCGCTCTGCACGGCGGTCGCATCGGCGGAAAGACCGGCGATCAGCGTGGGTTCGTAGAAAGTCCCGGCCCTTTCGACCCTCGCCCCGCCGGTGATCGCCTCGCCGCCCTCGGCCCGGGCGGTTCGGACGATGGCGTCGATCCCGGCCAATTGCTTTTCCGAAACGATCGGGCCCATCGTCGTGCCCTCGGCCCATGTTTCGCCCAGACGGTGAGCGCGAAACAGCGCCGAGATGCGCGCAATGACCTCATCGGCCACGCTGGCCTCGACCAGCAGGCGCGAACCCGCGACGCAGACCTGCCCCGCGTTCAACGTGATGGCCCGAGCCACAATCGCGCAGGCCTTGTCCATGTCCGCGTCGGCAAAGATGATTTGCGGGCTCTTGCCGCCCAACTCCAGCGTGCAGGGCTTCGGCCCGGTGGCGGCGCAGGCGCTCATGATCGCTCGGCCCGTGGCGGTCGATCCGGTGAAGCTGACCTTGCCCACCTGCGGCGCGCGGACAAGGCCGTCGCCAATATCGTGCCCCAAGCCCTGCACCACGTTGAAGATGCCGGCCGGCACCCCCGCCGCCACGGCCAGCTCGGCCAGCCGCACCACGGAAAAGGGCGTGAGTTCGGAAGGCTTGAGCACCACCGCATTGCCCGCCGCCAGCGCCGGGCCCAGTTTCCATGCCGCCATTACCAACGGCAGGTTCCACGGCGCAATCGCGCCGACCACGCCATAGGGTTCGTTGGCCGTAAAACCAAAACGGTCATCAGCGGTCGCGCCCACCTCGCCGCCGTGCTTGTCGGCGAATTCGGCGAAAAAGCGGATGCATTCGGCGGTATAGGGCAGATCCCAGGCCAAAATCTCGGCCAGCGTGCGCGTCGAGCCCACCGCCTCAAGCGGGGCCAGAACGGCCCGGTCGGCGTCGATCGCATCGGCCCATCGGCGCAGGATGCGGGCGCGGGCGCGCGGGTCCATCCGGCCCCAGCCGCTGCTTTTCTGCGCGGCGGCGGCATCTTCTGCCGCCTGGCTCATCTGGTCCATGCTGGCGCAATGAAGCGGGGCCAGAAGCGCGCCATCCGAAGGTCGGACAACATCGAACACCGCCCCAAGGCCCGCGATTTTGCGCCCACCGATGAAGTTGGCCGCCGAATCGGGCCGGATGGAATCGGGGTTGAAGGCAAGGGTCATGAAGGGGGCTCCGCAGTGGTTCTTCGCAGGGTTCTGAACCCAACATTATTGACCTGCGGCAGAATCGACTGGGCAAAGCAGGGTGCTCAACGCCATAATCTTCTGATCTTGTGCATAAGGCGGCAGCCTATTCCATCCGGGCGGGGCTAACCCATGATCAGAATTGGCGTATCCGACCCCACATTGGAATGCGCCGACACACCGATACGGTTGGTGGGCAAAGGAAAGGAATGCGGCGATGAGCGAGCTGGTGGCCAGCGACGTGAAGTTTCGGGCGATGCGGGAGGACGATGTCGAGCGCGCGGTCGAGATGTCACGCGCGATTTCCTGGCCGCATCGCGAAGAGGACTGGCTACTCTTCCTCGGCCTTGGCGATGGTATCGTGGCCGAGGTGGACGGCGAGGTCATCGGCACCATCTGCGGCTTTCCTTATGGCGACCATGCCGCCACGCTGGGCATGGTGATCGTCGACAATGCGCATCAGGGCAAAGGCTATGGCCGCAAGTTGATGCAGGCCATGCTCGACCATCTCGGGGATCGCACCGTGCTGCTTCAGGCCACGGTCGAGGGCGCGCCGCTTTATGAAAAGCTGGGCTTTGTCGATATCGGCACGCTCTATCAACATCAGGGCACGATCCCGCTGGCCCCCTTGGCCGAGCTGCGCAGCGGCGAACGCATTCGCCCGCTCGGCTCATCCGAACAGACGCCGGGCAAATTGTACAGCAAGGCCACCGGCACCGACCGCCACGACATGATGCGCCGTCTGACCGCACAGGACAGCACGGTGATCCTGACCCATGACGATATTCCCGTCGGTTTTGCGCTGCTGCGCCGGTTTGGCCGGGGATGGTCGGTGGCGCCCGTGGTTGCCCCCGATGCCGATGGCGCCAAGGCGCTGATCCTGCACTGGCTGGCCCAGAATGCGGGCAATTTCACGCGCCTCGACGTGACCGAGGAAAGCGGGCTTTCGCCGTGGCTGGAGGGCCTTGGCCTGCCGCGCGTCGATACGGTCCGCATGATGGCGCGTGGGCCTCTGCCAAAAACCACGGGCGATGCCACGCTCTTTGCTCTCACCACCCAAGCACTGGGGTAAACCATGCAGCTTTCCGATAACACCCTTCTGAAGCAGGCCGCGCTGATCGACGGTCAATGGCTTGGCGCCTCCGCGCGCGATGCGCTGGCTGTGCATGATCCGGCCAGCGGCGCGGTGCTGGGCGCGGTGCCCGATTGCACGGGCGATGACACGCAGGACGCCATTGCCGCGGCCAATGCGGCATGGCCGGCATGGCGCGCGCGCACGGCGGGCGAACGCTGCGCCTTGCTGGAGGCATGGCATGCGCTCGTGCTGGCCAATCTGGACGATCTGGCCCTCATCATGACCGCCGAGCAGGGCAAGCCGCTGGCCGAGGCGCAGGGCGAGATCCGCTATGCCGCCAGCTTCATCAAATGGTTTGCCGAGGAAGGCCGCCGCACCGGCGGGCGCAACGTCGTCTCGCCCGAGCGCGACCGCCGCATCATCGTGCTGACCGAGCCGGTGGGCGTTTCCGCCGCAATCACGCCGTGGAATTTTCCCGCCGCGATGATCACGCGCAAATGCGCCCCCGCATTGGCCGTCGGGTGCCCGGTGGTGATCAAGCCTTCGGAAATGACGCCCTTTACCGCGCTGGCGCTGGGCGAACTGGCGATCCGCGCGGGGTTCCCGGCGGGCGTCATCAATATCGTGACCGGCCAGCCCACCGCCATCGGCGCGGCCATCACCAGCAGCCCGCTGGTGCGCAAACTGTCCTTTACCGGATCGACCCGCGTGGGCTCCCTGCTGCTGGAGCAATGCGCCAAGACCGTCAAGCGGACCAGCATGGAACTGGGCGGCAATGCGCCGCTCATCGTGTTTGCCGACGCCGATCTCGATCTGGCTGTCAAGGCGGCCATGACCAGCAAGTTCCGCAATTCGGGCCAGACCTGCGTCTGCGCCAACCGGATGCTGGTGGCCGATGAAATCTATGATGCCTTTGCCGAAAAGCTGGCCGCTGCGGTGGCCGGGCTGAACGCCGCACCGGGGATGGAGGCTGGCTCGACCGTGGGGCCGCTGATCAATGCCGCCGCCGTGCAAAAGGTCTCGGCCCATCTGGAGGATGCGCTGGGCAAGGGCGGCAGGATCATCGGCGAAGGCAAGGGCCGCAGCGATGATCGCTTTGTCCGCCCGGTCATCATCGGGGATGCCAATCCCGACATGCGTCTGGCCTCGGAGGAAACCTTTGGTCCCCTCGCCCCGCTGTTCCGCTTTACCAGCGAGCGGCAGGCGATCGAAATGGCCAATGCCACGCCCTATGGCCTTGCCGCCTATTTCTACACCCGTGACCTCTCGCGCTCGTTCCGTGTGGCCGAGGCGCTGGAGGCCGGGATGATTGCGCTGAACACTGGCGCGATCGCGATGGAAATGGCGCCCTTTGGCGGGGTCAAGCAATCGGGTCTTGGCCGCGAAGGCGGGCAGCAGGGCATCGAGGAATATCTGGAAACCAAGGCCTTCCACATCGGCGGGCTGGAATTGGGGGCATGACATCCATGCGTAATTACAAGATCGCCGTCATCGCCGGGGACGGCATTGGCAAGGAAGTCATGCCCGAGGGCCTGCGCGCGCTGGAAAAGGCGTCGAGCGCTTATGGGTTCGGGCTGGATCTGCAAGTGCATAATTTCGCCGATTGCGATTACTATGCCCAGCATGGCCGCATGATGCCCGAGGATTGGAAGGATCAGATCGGCCGCCCCGATGCGATCTTCTTTGGCGCGGTGGGTTGGCCCCAAACGGTGCCGGATCACATTTCGCTGTGGCAATCGCTGCTGCAATTCCGCCGTGAATATGACCAGTATATCAACCTGCGCCCCGTGCGCCTGATGCCGGGCGTACCCTGCCCGCTGGCGGGCCGCGAACCGGGCGACATCGACTTCTGGGTCGTGCGCGAAAACACGGAAGGGGAATATTCCAGCGTCGGCGGTCATATGTTTGCCGGGACCGAGCGCGAGATCGTCATTCAGGAAACCGTGATGACGCGTCAGGGTGTCGACCGCGTGCTGCGCTTCGCCTTCGATCTGGCGCAGAAGCGCGAGCGCAAACACCTGACCAGCGCGACCAAATCGAACGGTATCGCCATCACCATGCCCTTCTGGGACAAGCGCGTGGAGGCCATTGGCGAGGAATATCCCGATGTGACCCATGACAAGTATCACATCGACATCCTGACCGCGCAATTCGTGATGAACCCCCAGCGTTTCGACGTGGTGGTCGCCTCCAACCTGTTCGGAGATATCCTTTCGGACCTCGGCCCGGCCTGCACCGGCACCATCGGCATCGCGCCGTCCGGCAACATCAACCCCACGGGCGAACATCCCAGCCTGTTCGAGCCGGTCCACGGTTCGGCCCCCGATATCGCGGGCTTGGGGGTAGCCAATCCGGTCGGCCAGATCTGGTCGGCCGCGATGATGCTTGAACATCTGGGCGAGGCAGAAGCGGCGGCGGGCATCATGCGCGCCATTGAGGAGGTGCTTTCCACCCCCGCAGGTCGCACCGGCGATCTCAAGGGCAGCGCCAACACCGTGGAATGCGGCAAGGCGATTTCCGCAACCATCGGCTGAAGCACGGCATAAAATGCCGCGCCCGCACCACAGTTTGGCGAAACACGCCTGAACCGCTAGCATAGGTTTGCCTCATGACCGAAACCCTGACCAACCGCTCGCTGATCGACCTTGACCGCGATCACCTGATCCACCCGGTGGCCTCTTTCCGTGGCCACGAGGCGCATGGCGCGCGCGTTTTGGCCAGCGGGGACGGCATGTGGCTGACCGATATGGAAGGCAAGCGGGTGATCGACGGCTTTGCCGGGCTGTGGTGCGTCAATGTCGGCTATGGTCAGGACAGCATCGTCGAGGCCGCCGCCGACCAGATGCGCCGCCTGCCCTATGCCACCGGCTATTTCCATTTTGCCAGCGAGGCGGCCATCCGCTTGGCGGCAGAATTGACCGCGCTGACGCCCGAGGGCCTCAACCACGTCTATTTCACGCAAGGCGGTTCGGATTCGGTGGACAGCGCGGTGCGCTATATCGTCCACTATTTCAATGCCATCGGCAAACCGGACAAGAAAGAGTTCATCGCGCTGGAATGGGGCTATCACGGCTCCTCGGCGATGGGCGCGGGTCTGACGGCGCTGGCCAATTTCCATCGCGGTTTCGATCTGCCTTACAAGTGGCAGCACCATATCGCCTCGCCCTATCCCTATCGTCATCCCAATGGCCATGACGATGCCGCCGTGATCGCCAGCACCATTTCGGCGCTGGAGGCCAAGGTGGCGGAAATCGGCGCGGACAAGGTTGCCGCCTTCTGCTGCGAGCCGATTCAGGGTAGCGGCGGCGTGATCGTACCGCCGGTGGGCTGGCTGAAAGCCATCCGCGAGGCTTGCGACCGGCTGGGTATCCTGCTGCTGGTCGATGAGGTCATCACCGGCTTTGGCCGCACCGGGCCTTTGTTTGCCTGTGAGGCCGAGGGCGTCACGCCCGATTTCATGACCACGGCCAAGGGCCTGACCTCAGGCTATGCGCCGATGGGCGCTTTGTTCATGGCCGACCATATCTATCAGGCGATTGCCGATGCCAGCCCGCTGCCCGTGGGCCATGGCGGCACCTATTCGGGCCATCCGGTGGCCGCCGCCGTGGGTCTGGAGGTGCTGCGCCTCTATCGCGAGGGCGGCGTGCTGGCCAATGGCGTGATGGTGGGCGAACGTTTCGCCGCGCGCATGGAGGCGATCCGCAGTCACCCGCTGGTGGGCGATGTGCGCTATCGCGGCCTGCTGGGCGCGATCGAACTGGTGGCGAACAAGGACACCAAGGCGCCTTTCGCCGCCGATCTGGCGCTGGGTGATCGCCTCTCGCAAATGACGTGGGACAATGGCGTGATCGTGCGCTGTTTTGCCAATGCGGTGATCGGTTTTGCCCCGGCGCTGATCTGCACGCCCGAGGAAATGGATATCATCTTTGACCGCGTGCAATTGACGCTCGACCAATTGCTGGATCAGGCCGATATTCGCGCCGCCATCGGCCAATAAGAGGAAAACGCCCCATGCTGCCCGGCCCCAAACTCGACCGCATAGATCTCAAGATCCTTGCCAAGCTGCAACAGGCCGGGCGCGTTACCAATGTCGAACTGGCCGATGCGGTGGGATTGTCGCCCTCGCCTTGCCTGACGCGGGTAAAGCGTTTGGAGCAGGCGGGCTATATCACCGGCTATGGGGCTCATCTCAACCTTGGCAAGCTGGGCGAATTTCTGACGGTTTTTACCGAGGTCACGCTGTCCGAACACCGGCGCGGCGACTTTTCGCGCTTTGAAAGCCGGATCGTCAAGCTGGACGAGATCGTCGAATGCCATCTGGTGTCGGGCGGCTATGACTATCTGCTCAAATTCGTCACGCGCGGCGTGTCGCATTACCAGTCAATCATCGAAGGGATGCTGGAAAGCGATTACGGGATCGAGAAATATTTCTCCTATGTCGTGATCAAATCGCCCTTCATCAAACATCATTTCCCGATCCAGAGCCTGTTCGGAAACTCGGTTTAAGGGCTTTCAGACCATGACGGACATAGCTGCGCTGCTGGCGCCATTGGTGGCGCTGCGCCATGATATCCATGCCCACCCGGAACTGGGCTTTGCCGAACATCGCACCGCGCGGGTTATCGCGGACGCTTTGCGCGCGGCGGGGCTGGAGGTGCATGAGGGCGTTGGCGGGACCGGCGTTGTCGGCGTGTTGCGCCATGGATCGGGCAGGCGCACCGTGGGCCTGCGCGCCGATATGGACGCGCTGCCCATCGATGAAAAAACCGGCCTGCCCTATGCAAGCCGCCATGAGGGGTGCTTTCACGGCTGCGGCCATGACGGGCATGTGGCGATGCTGCTGGGCGCGGCTCAGGCGCTGGCGGCCGATCCTTCGGGCATCGACGGCACGGTCCATTTCATTTTCCAGCCTGCCGAGGAAGGGCAAGGCGGCGCGCGCGCGATGATCGAGGACGGCCTGTTCGAGCGCTTCCCCTGCGACCGGGTCTATGCGCTGCATAACTGGCCCGCCCTGCCCGTCGGAACGATTGCGACGCGCGCGGGCGCGATCATGGGCGCGGCGGACAAATTCCACATCACGCTGCGCGGGCGCGGCGGCCATGCTGCGGTCCCGCATGACACGAATGACACGCTGCTGGCCGCAGCTACGCTGGTTCAGCAATTGAACACGATCATTGCCCGCAACGCGCCGGCCAGCGCCAATGCGGTGCTGTCCGTCACCCAGATCCACGGCGGCCACGCGCATAACGTCATCCCCGGCGAGGCGATGGTGGCGGGCACCGTGCGCACATTTGACCCCGCCGTTCAGGACCGGATCGAAGAGCGGATGCGCCAGATCATCGCCGGGATCGAGGCCGGTTTCGAGGTCAGCGCCGAGCTGGACTATGACCGCTATTACCCCGCCACGATCAATGATGCCGACGCCGCGCAGGATGCCCTGACCATCGCGGCAACCGTCGGCACGGCCCAATACGCGCCCGAACCGGCGGCCACGTCCGAGGACTTTTCCTTCATGCTGCAGGTCCGCCCCGGCGCCTATATCTGGCTGGGCCAAGGCGTGGGTGAAAGCCCGGCCCCGCTGCACAATCCGCATTATGATTTCAACGACGCGGTGCTGGAAACCGGCCTGCGTCTCCATCTCGCGCTGGCCCGGCATTGGCTGGCCCCGCAGGAGTGATTGCCATGAACCTGACCACTTGCCCCTCCTTTATCGACCTTGACGCCTTCGCCCAGACCGCACAGGCGGGCGCGGATGCGGCGCTGCTGCCCTTGCGCGGCGGCCCGGTGGAAATGCACGCCTGCGCCCTTTCGGGCAGCGGCAGCGCGCAGACGCAGCCCGGTGACACGATGCTGATCGTGGCCGAAGGCACGGCGCAGATCACCGCAGGCGGCCAGACCCACACTCTGGTCAAGGGCGGCAGCCTCGTTCTCTCCGGTCCGCAAGGCTTTGACTGGAGCGCGGACCATGCCCGCGTCGTCACCATGCGCTATACCGGCGGAGCGAGCGAAGCGGCGGGCGTCACCGCCATCGACCCCACAACGGAGCGCGTACCTTCCGGCGCGCCGCTGGCCGAATTGCTGATCGGCCCGACGCCGCAATGCCGCAACCACACGCAGTTTCTCTCCACCGATGGCGAGTTCATGGTCGGCGTGTGGGATTCCACCCCCTATCACCGCCGCTCGATGCCCTATCGCCATTTCGAACTGATGTATCTGCTCGACGGCAGCGTGACCTTCATCGACGAGGAAGGCCGCGAGGGCACTTTCCGCAAGGGCGACCTGTTCATGGTCGAACAGAATGCCCAGTGCAGTTGGGAAAGCCGCGAGGACGTCACCAAGATCTTTGCGATCTATCGCCCCAAGTAAAGGTGGGCCGGGTTCCGGGCGATCAATGGTCGCCCAGAACCCGCGCCTTCATCCGGTGAAGCCCCAGCCACATGCCGACCACCACCATGGGCACCATCACGCCCATGATCTCGGCCGCCGGGAAATGTTCGAAACGATGCTCGGCGGCTTTGAGCATATAGCCGATCAGGCTGATGCCATAATAGCTGAGCGCGACGACCGAGAGGCCCTCGACCAGTTGCTGCAGCCGCAATTGCAGGCTGGATGACCGCTCCATGGAGCGCAGCAAGCGCCCGTTCTGGTTCTCGATGCGGGTTTCGACGCGGGTGCGCAGCAGCGAGGTGAAATGCGCCGCCCGCTGCGTCAAATCCTCCAGCCGCCGCGAATAGGCCTGCGTGGTGCGGATCGCGGGCAGCAGGCGGCGCTGGGTAAAATCCTCAAGGCCGGGATGGCCCGGGATCGTGCGCGGAGCCAGCGCGGCAAGCCGCTCCTCCACCAATTGCGCATAGGCGGCGGTCGCGCTCATCCGGTAATGCGTCTCGGTGGAAAGCGACATGAGATCGAGGCTGAGCATCGAAACCCGTTCGAGCAGCGCATCATCGCTCGTTTCGGGATTGGCGACATCGGCGGCCAGTTGGCGCAAACTCGCCTCGGCCGCGTCCAGCCGGGGCCAACAGGCCTGCGCCATCGGCAGGCCCATCAGCGCCAGATTGCGATAATTGCCCAGTTCCTGAAACCGTTGCAGCAGCCGCGCCAGATCGGCGGGCGCCGCGCCATTGGCCGACACCAGCGCAATGCCCAGCCCCTCGGCCCCGATGCGGAAATCCGACCACAGTCGCACGCCCGACGCGCCGATCATGCAGGAAACGAGATCGGACCCGACAAAGCCCATCTGCGGCAAGAGATCGCGCGCCTGTGCCTGATTTTCCACCACATGGATGCGGGTGGCGCGGATGGTCTGGCCGGGAAAGCGCTCGATCCATGCCAATGCCTGCGCGGGGTCGGCATGGGGTTCGTGCATGAACAGGGTGATGCCGCAGGCCTCGCTGTGCTGTTCCCAGACGAAGGACAGGCCGGGGCCAAGCTCGCCCTCGGCATGGCGCGGATTGTCCGATTGGTTCAGCCGCCCCGCGATCGGCAGAGCATCCAGCATCGCCCGTTCCGCCCCGCGCTCCTCGGGCGAGACCAGCCGCAGCACCTGAAGTATCCGCATCGGCGTGTGGATCGCGGGCCATCGCCGCAGGTGCATCTCGCCCACCACCTGCCGCCGCAGCGGATGTTCATCGAGCCTCATTTCCCCTCCCCCGACGTTTCTATGCCGCCAGGACCACGATGCCGCAGGCGTGGGGCCGGTGTCGATCATGCTTAGGGCCAAGCGCGGCGCGCCCTTCGCAGTTTGCCCCCTTGTTCCCCCGGCGCGGCGCGGCCATAGGCTTGGCGCATGAGCATCATTCTGATCGACGCCGGGGGAACCATCTCCTCCTTGCCCGATGCGGGCGGCAAACTGGCCGGGGGCGCTTCCGGCCTTGGAGAAACGCTGGCGGGGCCTGTTGTGCGGCAGGTTTACGCGGGCCTGTCCGAGGACATGACGCTGGCCGACATGGCCCGCGTGCGCGATGCGGTGCTGGCCGCCTTGGCCGAGCCGGAGGTGAGCGGCATCGTCGTCGCCCATGGCACCGATGCGATGGAGGAAACGGCCTATCTCATCGACCTGTCGTTGCCTCTTACCAAACCCGTGATCGTGACCGGGGCCATGCTGCCGATCAGCGATCCGGCCAGCGATGGCCCGGGCAATCTGGCCGCAGCGCTGCGCGCCGCCGCTACGCCAGAATTGGCGGCGCATGGCGCGCTGGTGGTGTTTGCCGGGCATCTGATCCCGGCGGCGCTGGTCTATAAACATGCCACTTCGGCGCTCGACGGCTTTGGCTGGCGAGGCGGTGCGGCGGGCGCGGCCTCGGGCGAGGCGATCACGCCGCCTGCGCCCCTGCCCCGGTTTGCGCCTCTGGGCCCGGTGGTGCCTGATAGTTCCTGCCCGATTATCGCGCTGTCTGGCGGAGATGATGGCGCGATGATCCGCGCGGCGGCGGCCTCGGGCGCGCGGGGCATCGTCCTGATGGCGCTGGGGCGCGGCAATGGCTCGGCGGGCGCCGCTGGGGCCGTGGCGCAGGCGGGCGTGCCGGTGGTGGTTGCCTCGCGCTGCCCTACGGGCTCCACCGCCGCCGATTATGCCAGCGGGCAGCGTTTGGCCGAAGCGGGTGCGATCTTTGCTGGCGGATTGGGCGCGACTCAGGCGCGGATGCTGCTTGCCACCCTGATCGCGGCGGGTGAGGCCGATATCGCCGGACAATTTGCCGCACGCGGCGCGCTTTATACCGAAAGCCATTGATCATGCTGACCCATCGCATCGCCGTCATGGACGATCTGGACGCTCTGCGCGCCTTGATGGCGCGGGCCATCGACCATCTGCAAACCGGATTCCTGACCCCGGAGCAGATCGCCGCGAGCCGCCATGTGATGGGGCTGGATACCCAGCTCATCAAGGATGGCACCTATTTCCTTGTCGAATCGGATGGGGTTTTGGCGGGCTGCGGCGGCTGGTCCTATCGCGCCACCCTCTATGGCGGCGATGCCAGCGTGGTGGCGCGTGAACCAGCGGTTTTGGACCCGGCGCGCGATGCCGCCCGGATTCGCGCCATGTACACCAACCCCGATTTCGCCCGCCGCGGCATCGGTCGCCGTGTGATGCAGGTCTGCGAAGATGCCGCCCGCGCCGCCGGTTTCGCCCGCACCGAGATGATGGCGACGATGGCGGGCGTCCCGCTCTATCGCTCCTGCAGCTATGCCCCGATCGAAGAGGTATTGTCCGCCCCGATTGATGGGGTGCGGGTGCCGTTGTTGCGCATGGGCAAGACCTTGTAGGCAAAGAAAAAGGGCCGGCGATCAACCGGCCCTTTTTTCATCAGGGAATGGTGCCCCTGGCCCGACTCGAACGGGCACATCTTTCGATATCCGATTTTGAGTCGGACGCGTCTACCATTCCACCACAGGGGCGCTATTCCCAAAACCTTCCGCGAAAGGATCGACGCGGCGGCTCTGTTGCCTCCGCCTAGCGATCCTTTCGCGTCAGATCAATGGCTTTTATCAGCCTTCTTTCAACGCGCCTGCCAACAACTTGTGGAGGCGCGAGTGGAGAGCGTCATTGCCCGCCAGCACTTCCTTGTCGCAGATCGGCAGCGACTGGCCGCGATAGTTCGACACGAAACCGCCAGCCTCACGCACGAGCAGACAACCGGCAGCCGAATCCCAAGGCTTGAGGTTCGATTCCCAGAAACCTTCGTAACGCCCGGCCGCCACCCATGCCAGATCGAGCGCAGCCGCCCCGAAACGGCGAATGCCCGCCACCTGCGGCGCGATGGCCGCATAGATCTTGGCCCATTCCATCGGATCGCCATGGCCCGCAAAGGGAATACCGGTGGCAATCAGGCTCTCGTCCAGATGGCGGCGGCCCGAGACACGCAGGCGGCGGTCATGCAGCCATGCCCCGCGCGTCTTTTCGGCCCAGAAGCTTTCATCCGTGATCGGCTGGTAAACGATCCCGGCGATGACATCGCCCCAACCGTCGCCCGCCGGGCCCTTGCCATCATACGCAGGCTCCTGCGCAGCGATGGAAATGGCGAAATGCGGGATGCCGTGCAGGAAATTGCTGGTGCCGTCGAGCGGGTCGATGATCCAGCGCGGGCGGGTGGGATCGCCTTCGATCACCCCGCCCTCTTCCATCACAAAGCCCCAGTCGGGGCGCGCGGCGCGCAATTCGTCATAGATTGTGCGTTCGCTCTGCTGGTCGGCGCGGCTGACGAAATCCGCCGTGCCCTTGCGGCTCACCTGCAGGTGTTCCACTTCGCCAAAGTCACGACGCAGGCGCTGACCGGCCTTGCGGGCGGCGCGCTCCATCACGCGGATCAGGCCGGAAATTGCCATGCTCAGTCAGCCTTACCGACATAGGTGCGTTCGTAAACGTTCACCACGATGCGGGTGCCCGAAGCGATGTGGGGCGGCACGAGGATGCGCACGCCATTGTCCAGCACGGCGGGCTTGTAGCTCGACGAGGCGGTCTGGCCCTTCACCACGGCGTCGGCTTCGACGATGGTGGCTTCGACCTGTTCGGGCAGCTGAACGCTGATCGGGCGTTCATCGTACATTTCGAGAACCGCTGTCATACCGTCCTGCAGGAAGGCCGCAGCATCGCCCAGCAGGTCGGTCGGCAGGTTGATCTGGTCGTAGTTTTCCACGTCCATGAACACCAGATCGTCGCCCTCGGCATACAGGAACTGGAAATCCTTGGTATCGAGACGGACTTTCTCCACCGTATCGGCGCTGCGGAAACGCACATTGGTCTTGCGCCCGTCGATCAGGTTCTTCATTTCGACCTGCATAAAGGCGCCGCCCTTGCCGGGCTGGGTATGCTGGGTCTTTGCGACCTTCCAGATACCGCCTTCATATTCGAGAATGTTGCCGGGGCGGATTTCGACGCCGCTGATCTTCATGGGGTTTGACCTTCGATGGAAAAGAGCAGGAATAAGTTTGGCGCAAAAGCGCAGTCGGGCGCCCTTAGCGGACGCAGGGCCATCTGGCAATCATGCAGTGCATGGGGTTTGGCCGGAATTATGGTCATGGCCCAGCCCGCCTTCGCCGGACCCGATGGTCCTGCGTTTACCGTGCGGCGCGGCGAATATGTCTGCGAATTGCCGGGAACGGCGCTGACAGCGGCGGGTCTGCGCCGCGCGGAGGAGGATTTCACCATCCGCCAGGGCTCGATCTACAGCACGAGCGAGGGGCGCGGGTCCTATCTGGCCACGGGCGATGAAATCCACATGACCACCGGCCCCAAAAAGGGCGAACGCTTTCGCCGGGTCAGCGAGAATTTCCTGCGCAAGCTGACCAGCGAAGGCAAGGAGACCGACCTTCGCTGTATCCGCCGCGTGGCCAACAACCGCTATTAATTTTCTACGGGCCAAGTGGTCCGATGCGCCGCCGCCCGCTTGGTGCTGGTGTAAAGCCAGACCAGCGCGGCGGCAAAGATCACCATACCCAGCGGCAGCGCCATATCGCCCGGCTCGATGATTTCGAGCGGGGTCGGGCTGTTGCGGGCCGCCGCGATCCCGGCAAACACCACGCCAAACAGGCTCTCGCCCGCGATCAGGCCGGTGGCCGCCAACACGCCCAGCCGCTCGGCCAGTTCAGGGTCGTGGCTCTTTTTGGCCCAATTGTCATAGACCCGCCCGATGATCGCCCCCACCGGAATCAGCAGCGTCAGGCCCATCGGCAGATAGATGCCCATGCCCAGCGCCAGCGGGGGCAGCGCGCCTTTCTTCATCGCGCGCAGGGTTTCATCGATGATGATCGCCACCACGCCGATGCCCGCGCCGATCCCGATCAGGTTCCAATCGAGGCTGCCGCCCAGCACGCCCTGCGCGATGGCGGAAATAAGCGCGGCCTGCGGGGCAGCCAGCGCTTCGGGGCCGGCATTGGCGGCGCCCTGAAACCCAAAGGTGGTGTTGAGCAGGCTGAGCACCGGCGGAATGACCAGCGCGCCAAACACAACGCCCAGCACCAGCGCGATCTGCTGGCGCCACGGGGTCGCGCCGATCAGCTCGCCGGTTTTGAGATCCTGAAGGTTGTCATTCGAAATCGTCGCCACGCCAAAGACGATAGCCGTGACGAAGAGCGCAAAGGCCACCAGCGCGCGCGTGGCCTCGGGCGCGATGCCCCGGCCAAAGATCGCCGCCAGCAGCAGCGCGATGCCCAGCGCCGAAATGATGCCCGTGCCCGAAATCGGGCTGTTCGAGGCCCCGATCAGGCCCGCCATATAACCGCAGACCGAGGCGATCACGATGCCGATCAGCAGCACATAGAGCACGGTCAGCACCAGCACCGGCACGAAATGCGCCTCAATCGGCCCGCCCGAGGCGAATCCCGCCAGCAGCAGCCCGATCGGCACCATCGAGGCGGCAATCACCGCCCCCACCAGCCCAATCGGCAAATCCTGTTCGGCCAGGGCCAGCGCCCCGCCCTGCCCCGATTTGCGCGCGCGCTGGGCCGCCATGGCGCCCGCAATGCCGCGCACAATCGGCCCGATCACGCGCAGCAGCGTCCAGACCGCCGCCACGCCAATCGTGCCCGCGCCGATAAAGCGCACCTTGCTCTTGAAGACGCCCGACACGAAACCGGCCATTTCGTGCATCTCGGGCACTGCGCCCGCGGTGTAATGCGGCACAAGGATGACCCAGCTGATCAGCATGCCGATCAGCATCGCCACGCCCACGGTGATCCCCACCAGATGGCCCACGCCGATCAGCGCGAGGCTGAAGCTGGTGGACACACCCGAAGCGCCCGCGCCAAAGCGGAACACGCGCGAGGCTTCCTCGGCCACCACACCCATCTTGGCCAGCAGCGTATAGCCCACCGACACGCCCGACCCCAGCACGATGGCGGCCAGCCCCTTGCGGTTCTCTTCCTCGCCGCCGACGCCCGCGCCCACTTTGAGCACCTCGGCCGCCGCCACACCTTCGGGATAAGGCAGATCGCTGCCCGTGACCAAAGCGCGGCGCAGCGGCACCGAATACATCACCCCCAATATGCCGCCGACGCCGATCACCGCCACCGATTGCCAATAGGGAAAATCCACCCACCAGCCGATCATAATCAGACCGGGCAGCACGAAGATGATCGCGCTCAATGTCCCCGCCGCGCTGGCGATGGTTTGGACGATGTTGTTTTCCTGAATCGTCGCGCCCGAGAAATGGCGCAGCACCGCCATCGAGATCACCGCCGCCGGGATCGATGTGGCAAAGGTCAGGCCGATTTTCAGCCCGAGATAGACATTGGCCGCCGTGAACACGATGGTGAGCAGAGCGCCCAATACGACACCGCGTAGGGTCAGTTCGCGCGTATTCGCGCTGTCAGGATTTGCTTGGGTCATGCCCATGTTCTGACACGCCGGCGCCCCTTGGGAAAGGGGCAGCCGACATGCTCTTCAACAACTTTATTGCGCGGCCGCGATGGCATCCATCAAGGCTTTGACATTTGCCGCCTCATCGCCATTCCAGACCGCACCGGAAATCGCAAGAAAATCAGCGCCCGCCCGCACCAGATGCGCCGCATTTTCAGCATTGATCCCACCAATCGCCACGCAGGGAATTTCAAACAGGCCCTGCCACCATGTCAGCAGTTCAGGCTCGGCGTGATGCTCGACCTCTTTGGTGGTGGTGGGATAGAAGGCGCCAAAAGCAACGTAATCGGCCCCGGCCTCACCGGCCTCCAGCGCCAGATGGCGGCTGTTGTGGCAGGTCACGCCGATCTGGGCATCGCGGCCCAGCTCCTCGCGCGCCACCTTCACATCGCCGTTCTGGGCCATATCGTCCTGCCCCAAATGCACACCATCGGCGTTGAGCCGCTTGGCCAGCGTGATCGAGTCGTTGACGATGAAGGCGATCTCGCGCTCGGCGCAAATGGCCTGAAGCGGGGCGGCCAGACGCGCGGCGGCGTGATCGTCAATGCCCTTCACGCGAAACTGGAAAGCGGCGATCCGGTGACGCCCCTTCAGCCCCGCATCCAGCGCGCGCGCCAGCCTTTGCGGAAAATCGCCGCCCACATCGGCGGGCGAGATCAGGTAAAGCTGCGTGGGCGCGCGGGTGTGTTCGAAAGTCGGTGCTTCTTCGGTCATGGCCGCGCCCATACCGCATAAAAAACGCGGAGGCCAGTCTTGGCCCCCGCGTCTTTTGTTTTGCCCAAGCGGCTGAGGATTTATTCCTTGCCCTTGTAGATGTTGACCAGCTTACCCAGCATGGCCAGCGCTTCATCGCGCGGGCGCTGGAACGTGTTGCGGCCGATGATCGAGCCGTTGCCGCCGCCATCGCGGATGTCGCGCGCGTCCTGATAGACGGCATCGGCGCCCTTGGTGGCCCCGCCCGAGAAGATCACGATGCGGCGGCCGTTGAAGCACGACTGGACGACATGCTTGACGCGGTCCGCCTGCGCCGACCAGTCGGTGCCTTCATAGCACGGCTTGGCTTCGGCCTGCTCGATGTGGTTGCTGGGCAGCTTGACCTTGATGATATGCGCCCCGATCAGCGCCGCGATATGCGCGGCATAGGCGCCCACGTCCAGCGCCAGTTCGCCGCTCTTGGGCAGCTTGCCGCCGCGCGGATAGGACCAGATCACCGTGGCGATGCCAACGCTGGCGGCTTCGTTGCGCAGTTCCTTGATCTCTTCGATCATCTCGAACACATCGTCCGAACCCGGATAGATCGTGAAGCCGATGGCCGAGCAGCCCAGACGCAGCGCATCATCCACGCCGCCCGTGAGCGCCTGGTTGGCCGCCGTGCCCCAGCTGTTCGAGCTGTTGACCTTCAGGATGGTCGGGATTTGCCCGGCAAACTTGTCGGCGCCCGCCTCCAGCATGCCCAGCGGCGCGGCATAGGCCGACAGGCCCGCATCAATGGCCAGCTGATAGTGGTAGTGCGGATCATAGGCGTCGGGATTGACCGAAAAGCTGCGCGCCGGGCCATGTTCAAAGCCCTGATCGACCGGCAGGATGATCATCTTACCCGTGCCGCCCAGCTTGCCCTGATTGAGCATGCGATAGAGGTTGGCCTTAACGCCGGGATTGTCGGATTCGTAATTGCTGAGGATCTTCTGGACAACCTTGGTGGTCATGCGTGCTTCCCTGTTGGTTAAGGCCCTTTTGCTCATACCTATGCATTGAGGTTTGCATAGGTATGCGCGGCCGGTCTGAAATAGCCCGCCCGGTTTTGCAATGCAACTGCTGCACTGCAACCGGGCGGGCGAATTATTTAGATTTCGAGCGCCTTGACGCCCGGCAGTTCACGGCCTTCCATCCATTCCAGGAAAGCGCCGCCAGCGGTGGAAATATACGAGAAGTCCCCCGCCACCCCGGCATGATGCAGCGCAGCGACAGTGTCGCCGCCGCCCGCCACCGAAACCAGCGAACCTTCCTTGGTCAGCGCCGCCGCGATTTTGGCCAGAGCCACCGTCGCGGCATCAAAAGGCACGGTCTCAAACGCGCCCATCGGCCCGTTCCACACCAGCGTCTTGCAGGTTTTCAGCGCATCGGCCAGCGCCTCAACCGCCGAAGGGCCCACGTCGAGAATCATCTCGTCGGCGGCCACCTCATGCACGTTGCAGGTGCGCAGCGAAGGCGGATTGGCGGCAAATTCCTTCGACACCACCACTTCATAGGGCAGATGCACAGTGCAACCGGCAGCGTCCGCCGCTTCCATGATCTCTTCGGCGGTCCCGGCCAGATCATGCTCGCACAGGCTCTTGCCCACATCCACGCCGCGCGCGGCCAGGAAAGTGTTGGCCATGCCGCCGCCGATGATCAGGTGATCGACCTTGGTCACCAGATGCTTCAGGACATCGAGCTTGCTCGACACCTTGGCCCCGCCGACAACGGCGGCCACCGGACGCACCGGGTTGCCCAGCGCATTTTCCAGCGCTTCCAGCTCGGCCTGCATCGAACGGCCCGCATAGGCGGGCAGCACATGGGCCAGACCTTCGGTGCTGGCATGGGCGCGGTGCGCGGCCGAAAAAGCGTCATTGACGTAGAAATCGCCGACCTCGGCCATTGCCTTGACCAGTTCGGGGTCGTTCTTTTCCTCGCCCGGCCAGAAGCGGGTATTTTCCAGCAAAGCAATATCGCCCGCGCGCAGGATGCCCGCGGCCTGCTTGACCACATCGCCCGCCACTTCGGGCACAAACATCACTTCGCGGCCCAGCACCTTTTCCACCGCGCTCACGACCAGCGAGAGCGACTGATCCGCCACGCGATTGCCCTTGGGGCGGCCGAAATGCGCCAAGAGCAGCACCTTGGCGCCCTTGTCGGCCAATTCCAGAATGGTCGGCGCCACGGCGCGCACGCGGGTGTCTTCCGTCACCGCGCCATCCTTCATCGGCAGATTGAAGTCCACGCGCACGAGCGCGACCTTGCCGGTCACATCGCCCAGATCATCGAGCTTGCGAAAAGCCATCACTAACCCCCAATTCGGAACGCAGCTTTAGCGTCCGATCGTAAACATATGGCTGAGAAACGAAGGGCGGAAAGGTTTCCCTTCCCGCCCCGGTGTTCCATCAGAGGAACTTGGCCATCGCGCCGGCCGTGTCCAGCATGCGGTTGGAGAAGCCCCATTCATTGTCGTACCAGCTCAGCACGCGCACCAGCTTGCCGTCGATGACAGCCGTTTCCAGCGAATCGATGGTCGAGCTGTGCGGATCGTGGTTGAAATCGATCGAAACCAGCGGCTCTTCGGTATAGCCCAGCACGCCCTTGAGCGGACCTTCGGCGGCAGCCTTGAGCAGAGCGTTCACTTCCTCGATGGACGTGTCGCGCGCGGGGGTGAACGTCAGGTCGACAACCGACACGTTCGGGGTCGGCACGCGGATCGAGGAACCGTCCAGCTTGCCCTTCAGTTCGGGCAGCACTTCGCCCACGGCGACAGCCGCACCGGTCGAGGTCGGGATCATGTTCAAGGCAGCGGCGCGGGCGCGACGCGGATCCTTGTGGATCTGGTCCAGGATCTTCTGGTCGTTGGTGTACGAGTGGATCGTGGTCATCAGGCCGCGCTCGATACCGATCGATTCATGCAGAACCTTGGCAAAGGGCGCCAGGCAGTTGGTGGTGCACGAAGCGTTCGAGACGATCAGATCGTCGGCGGTCAGCGTTTCGTGGTTCACGCCGAACACGACGGTCTTGTCGACCTTCTTGGCGGGCGCCGAGATCAGCACGCGCTTGGCGCCGGCGGTCAGATGCTTGCCGGCCGAATCGCGGTCGACGAAGAAGCCGGTGCATTCCAGCGCGATGTCGATGCCATTGGCGGCATGCGGCAGGTTGGCGGGGTCCTTCTCGGCGGTCACCTGAACGCGCTTGCCGTTCAGGATCAGGTCGTTGCCGTCCACTTCGACGGTGCCCGAGAAAGTGCCGTGGACGCTGTCATGCTTGAACAGGCGGGCATTGGCCTTGGCATCGGCCAGATCGTTGATCGAAACCAGTTCGAGCCCGCAATCGGGGCGCTCCAGAATGGCGCGGGCCACATTGCGCCCAATGCGACCGAAACCGTTGATGGCAACCTTCACAGCCATGAATAACCTCCTCGTTAGTTCTGGAGTGCCGCAAGAATTTGCGGCGCAATCTTTTCAGCCGTAAGACCGAAATAGTCATAAAGAGCCGGGGCCGGAGCCGATGCGCCAAAGGTGTCGATACCAAAGCGCAGACCGTCAAGGCCCGTAATACGTTCCCAGCCGAAAGTCGTACCTGCCTCGATGCTGACGCGCAGCACGTCGGCGGGCAGCACATCGGCCCGGTATTCCGCATCCTGATCAAGGAAGCGGCTCATCGACGGCATCGAGACAACATCGGCGCCCACACCCTGCGCTTCGAGCGCATCGCGGGTCGCCATTGCAATCTCGACTTCCGAACCGGTCGCCACGATCACCACCTTGCGCGCGGCCTCGGCCACGGCAAGACGATAGGCTCCCTTCGCCGTCAGGTTGGGGCCCGAGTGGCGGAATTGCGGCAGGTTCTGACGGGTCAGAGCCAGCACGCTGGGGCGGCCTTCATTGGCGATCGCCAATTGCCATGCCTCGGCGGTTTCAATCACGTCGGCGGGGCGGAACACTTCCAGATTCGGGATCATGCGCATCGACATCACATGTTCGATCGGCTGATGGGTCGGACCGTCCTCGCCAAGGCCAATCGAATCGTGGGTCAGCACATAGACCACCTTGGCGCGCTGAATAGCCGACATACGAATGGCATTGCGGCAATAATCCGAAAACACAAGGAAAGTGCCGCCATAGGGGATGATGCCGCCATGCAGCGCCATACCGTTCATGGCCGCGGCCATGCCGAATTCGCGGATGCCGTAATAGACATAGCGGCCGGAATAGTTCTGCGGACCAAACGGCTTGGTCGACTTGGTATCGGTCAGGTTCGAGCCGGTAAGGTCGGCCGAGCCGCCCACCATTTCAGGCACATGCGCGGTCAGCACTTCCAGAGCCATCTGGCTGGCCTTGCGGGTGGCAACCTTGGTGCTGCCTTCGAGCCATGCGTCGAACGTGGCCTGCACCTCGGTCTGATCCGGCAGCTCACCGTCCATGCGGCGCAGCAGCTCGGCGCCCTTATCGCTGGCCGCCACACGCGCGGCCCAATCGACCGCCGCCGTCTTGCCCAGGCCGCCGACATTGCGCCAGTCGCCCAGCACATCGGCGGGCAGTTCAAAGGCAGGCAGGGTCCAGTTCAATTCGCCGCGCGCCGCCTCGATTTCGGCTGCGCCCAGCGGCGCGCCATGCACCGAATGGCCGCCCTGCTTGTTGGGCGCGCCCTTGCCGATGATCGTGCGGCAGGCAACGAGCGAGGGGCGCGGATCGGCCACCGCCTCGGCAATCGCGCGTTCGATATCGACAAAATCATGGCCGTCGCAGGACACCACATGCCAGCCGGTCGCCGTATAGCGCGCGGCCACGTCTTCGCTGGTCGACAGATCGGTGTCGCCGTCGATGGTGATGCGATTGTCATCCCACAGCACGACCAGACGGCCGAGCTTGAGGTGCCCGGCAAGGCCGATGGCCTCGTGGTTGATGCCTTCCATGATGCAGCCGTCGCCCGCGATCACAAAGGTCTTGTGGTCAACCAGATCGTCACCGAACTGCGCGTTCAAATGGCGCTCGGCAATGGCAAAGCCCACCGACATGGCAAGGCCCTGACCCAGCGGGCCGGTGGTGCATTCCACGCCCGGCAGCTCAAAATTCTCCGGGTGCCCGGCGCAAACCGAGTGCAGCTGGCGGAAATTCTTGATGTCTTCGATCGTGGGCTGTTCATAGCCGGTCAGGTGCAGCAGGCTGTAGATCAGCATCGAGCCATGGCCCGCCGAGAGGATAAAGCGATCGCGGTCGGGCCAGCGCGGCTGGGCCGGATCGAACTTCAGGAATTTCGAAAACAGCACCGTGGCGACATCGGCCATGCCCATCGGCATGCCGGGGTGGCCCGAATTGGCGGCCTGAACCGCATCCATCGAGAGCACACGGATGGCGTTGGCCATGTTCTGCAGGCGGGGGGCGGTAATGCTCATGATGCTTCCGAAAGCTCCGAATAGGTATGCACAGGCACGTAGGCGTGCGATTCGCGGTGCCTCCATTGCGGACCCATGGGGGCTGCGTCAACCTCTGCGCAGCGCCAAAATGCCATCGAAATGGCCGCAACCGTTGTCATTTGGGCTGTCGGGCCCTTTGCAAGGGCAAAATTATTGCGCTAGGCCTCTGCGCCTGATGGCCAGCAGCGAAAACGAACCCACCCCTGTCAACACCGCGCTCGACCGGATCGAGGCCGCTCTGGAGCGGATTGATCATGCCGCCCGCCGCGCCCGGCAGGACCGCCTCGCCGCCGCGGACCAGACTGCCCAACTGGAGGGGCGCCACGAAATCCTGCGCGAAAAAGTGGGCGATGCGCTCTCTACCCTCGATGCGCTGATCGCGCGGGCGCAGCAGGCATGAGCCGGGTCGAACTGATGATCGGCGGGCGCGATTATGCCGTCGCCTGCTCTCCGGGCGAGGAAGATCATGTGCGTATGCTGGGCCGCATCATCGAGGAAAAGATGGACAGCCTGCCCGGCGCCACGAATCAGAGTGAAGTGCGCTCGATGCTCTTTGCCGCGCTCCTGCTGGCCGATGAATTGCACGAATTGCGCCAGCAGGTCGAACAGAGCGCGGATCCGGCCGCGACCGATCGGCTTGAGGCGATCGCCGCCCGGCTTGAACAACTGGCCGCATCAATTGAGGATCTTGTTTAAACCCTCGCTCCGGGCCTTGAGAAATCACACCATTGCGCCTACATATGGAGGCGACGGGTACTGCCCGGTGCGAGCCGCATGAAAATCCCTGAGGCTATAAGCAATCCTAGGGGGCTGTCCCTGCCACTGGCCCTGGCCTCTGGTACATGGTCCCCACCTGACGTCGAGGCGTCAGAGGATTTCCCGGCAACGGCCCATGGTGGTCCCGTCACCCTTTCTTTGTTGGGTACGCCCAACGCCTCCGCGTTGGGCTTGCTGTGCCGTCCCGCTCCCCCGGCCCAGCCACCCAGATTGTACTTAAGGTAGCTGCGCCGGAGGAGCGGGACGGCACAGGCCGAAAGTGCAGACCTTGACCGACAAAAAATCCCTGCGCGCCCGTTTGCGCCGCCTGCGCCGCGAACATGTAAACGCCCTGCCCGCCTCGATGTCCGCTCTGCTGTTTCTGCGCCCGCCCGGGGCGGTGGCGGCGCTGGCGGGTGAAGGCGCGGTTGTGGGCCTCTATCACGCCGTCTCGGGCGAGGCGCCGACGCGATCCTATGCCAAATGGTTTGCCGAAAACGGGCGGCGAATCGCGCTGCCGTGGTTTGCCGCCACGGGCGCCCCGATGCAGTTTCGCGCGTGGAACGATCCCTTTGCCGACGAAGGTCTGGAAACCGGTCCCTATGGCGCGCTCCAGCCGTCCGCCGATGCCGAGGAACTGTTTCCCGATGTCGCCTTCCTCCCGCTGGTGGGCTTTACTGCGGAAGGCGCACGGCTCGGGCAAGGCGGCGGGCATTATGACCGCTGGCTGGGCGCGAATCCGGGCGTGATGGCGCTGGGTTTGGCGTGGGATGTCCAAAAGGTGGACAGCCTGCCCACGGAGCCTCATGATATGCCCCTGCGCGCGGTGATCACCCCCACCCGCCTGTATGGAGACATCTGATGCGCAAAGAGCCTACGTGGCGCATTCCGGCGGGCCTGCTGCTGTTGCTGGTCGGGCTGGCGGTCTATGCCGCGCTGGTGGCGCGCTATATCGCGCCGTGGATCGCGCCCTGGCCCGCGCTGGGGCAGATGCCGGTCTATGTCGTGCTGGGCGTGGTCTGGCTGCTGCCCTTGCGGCGCTTCCTGATCTGGATGGAGACCGGGCGCTGGGGCTGATCCCCTGGCGCTTTCTTCGCCCCGAAACAAAAAAGGCCCGATCCGCGATGGACCGGGCCTTTTTGATACCATTTCGAAAAATGGACCCAAGGTGGCGCGAGTGACGGGGCTCGAACCCGCGACCTCCGGCGTGACAGGCCGGCACTCTAACCAACTGAGCTACACCCGCGCAATATGCTTGGGCCTCGCAAGGAACCATGAAGTGGCGCGAGTGACGGGGCTCGAACCCGCGACCTCCGGCGTGACAGGCCGGCACTCTAACCAACTGAGCTACACCCGCTCACTTCGATGTTTCCTTCGGGGCAGCGCCCCTTGGGTGACGCGGCCTCTAGATAACGAGGGGCGACCTGTCAACAGGCTTGAACATGCTTTTGCCCAAGCCCCGGTTTTTCAGGGTTTTCACGCGGTGAACGTCCCGTAATCTTTGCCACGAATCTGTTTCCGCCGCGTGACAATGCGTTTTATCCACAGACTAATCCCGAAAAATCAGCGCTTTTCCTGTTTGGATCGGAACATTTTCCACCCTGCCCCGCATTCTGGCGCAAGCCTCGCGCCATTTACACCGCGACCGGCGCGCCCAACTTTCCCTGAGGCGCATAATCGCGCACGACGAAATCCTCGATGCCATAAGCAAAGATGCTCTCCGGGCGGCGAACAAGGTCGAGGCGCGGCTCGCCCGAAGGCACGCGCTTCAACTGCTCCTCCACCAGATCGCCGTGGTTGAGATAAAGATGGACATCGCCCCCCATCCACACCAGTTCGCCCGGCTCCAGCCCGGCCTGCGCGGCCAGCAGGCGGATGAACAGCGCCGCGCCCCACAGATTGAACGGCACGCCCAGCGCCAGATCCGCGCTGCGCTGGTAAAGGATGCCCGACAGCCGCCCATTGGCCACATGGAACTGATAGGTCTTGTGGCAAGGCGGCAGCGCCATCGCATCCACCTCGGCCACATTCCAGCCTTCGACGATATGCCGCCTGCTGCCCGGATTGGTTTTCAGCGCATGGACCAGATCGGCCACCTGATTGATCCCCTGCCCCAGCCGGTACAATCCATCGCCCGCAGGTTCATACGTAGGCCAGTTCACCCATTGCTTGCCATAGACCGGTCCCAGATCACCCCAGCGCGCGGCAAATTCCACGTCGGCAACAATGCGTGCTGAAAAATCCTCCCGCGTGATCTGGTCGCCCGTTTCGCGCCGGTAATGCGCCAGCGGCCAGTCGGTCCAGATCTCCACCCCCTGCGCGCAGAGCGCCCGGATATTGGTGTCGCCGGTCAGAAACCACAGAAACTCGCGCGTGGCGGTTTTCCAGAACACCCGCTTGGTGGTGACCAACGGCATGCGCCCATCGGACAGATCGCAGCGAATCGTCGCGCCGAACAGCGAGCGCGTGCCCACGCCCGTCCGGTCGCGCCGCTCGTCGCCAGTTTCCCAGATCCGGCGCATCAGATCGAGATATTGCCATTCCCAATGGGGTTCAAAGTTCGAATTGTCAGTCTGCATGGCCAACATCTAACCCCGCCCACCGCCGAAAGCCACCGGCAATCGCCGCGAAGTGCCTAGGCACAAATGCGGAAATGGTAAGCGCAAATTGCCAAAGTCTGTGCGGTAAAACGGATCATTACTCCTCATTTCCATGGGCCGCGCGCGTTGACATCCGTTATCTTTCCTTATCGGCAACTGGCCATCGCGCAATTGGCGCTGGTGCTGGTGCTGCTGCCGCTGATCGCGCTTTGGCCGCGGGTGGGCATGGCGGTGCTGGTGCTGCCCTTGCCCGGACACAGCGCCGGGGCGGCCCAATGGGCGCACCGCCAGGGCTCCCCCCTGATCGGGCGCGGCGTGGCGGCGGGCAGCATGCTGCTGATCGGACGCCGCGTTTACACCCCTTTTTCCGCGCTGTCGGCCGGTGCGCTGGTGCTGGCTGCGCCTGCCTCGCTTTGCCAATCTTCCCCGACCCCCAAAAACTGAAATCACCAAGGACAGACCATGAAGGAAATCGTCAATCTGCGTCATCTGGGGATGAAGGCCCTTGCCGGCGTGTGCTGGCTCGCCACCATTCTGGTGCTGATGGGCGCCATGATCGCCGGTTCGGGCATTACCCCGGTGTTGCTGGCGCTGGCGCTGGCGGCGGTGCCCACACTGCTGATGATGTCGGGCAAGGACGATGCCGTCTCGCGCACGGCCATGGGCGCCACTTTGCCGCTCTACAGCGCGGTGCTGCTCTATCAATGGAGCGGCGCCTCGTGGCAGGTCGATCTGCACATGACCTTTTTCGCGCTGATCGCCATGCTGCCGGTGCTGGTCGACTGGCGCCCGATTGTGGCGGCAACGCTGGTCACCGCGCTCCACCATCTGCTGCTCAGCTACATCGCGCCCACGCTGGTTTTTGGCGCGACGGGTGATTTCTTCCGCGTCGTGCTGCATGCGGCGATCCTGCTGGTTGAAACGACGGTGCTGATCGCGCTGGTCGCCAAATTGTCCGATGTGATGATCCAGCAGGAGGCGGCGCAGGAAGAGAAAGAGCGCATCACCCTGGCCGCCGAACGCGAGCGCGAGAGCGTCGAGGCCGAGCGGCGCGAGGTGGTCGAGGAAATCGGCGGGGCGATGCAGGCGCTGGCGCGCGGCAATCTGGCCCATCGCCTCAACCGCCGTTTTCCGGCCCAGTTTGAGGAATTGCGCGAGGACTTCAACCGCTCGGTTGCCGATCTGGCCGCGCTGGTCAATCAGGTTTCGCGCGCCTCCAGCGTCATTCAGGCAGGGTCTGCCGAAATCCGTACGGCCAGCAACGATCTGGCCATGCGCACCGAGCAGCAGGCCGCCCGTGTCGAGCAGGCAGGCGCCACCATGCACCGCCTTGTTGATGCCGCGCACGACACGGCCCAGAACGCCGCCTCGGTCAATGCCGCGCTGGATCAGGCCCAGAAAAGCGCGAATGATGGCCAGCAGGTGGTTAGCCGCGCGATGGCGACGATGGAACTGGTCGAAAAATCGGCGCAGGAGATTCGCCAGATCATCACCCTGATCGACGGGATCGCGTTTCAGACGAACCTGCTGGCGCTGAACGCCGGGGTCGAGGCCGCGCGCGCCGGTGATGCGGGCAAGGGCTTTGCCGTGGTGGCCAATGAAGTGCGCGCGCTGGCCCAGCGCAGCGCGGACGCGGCCAATGGCATCAAGCAATTGATCGACACCTCGACCAATCAGGTCTCCGAAGGCGTGGCGCAGGTGTTGCAGACCGGCGAGGCGCTGGAGGGCATCATCAGCCAGATCGGCCAGATCGCCGGAGCCGTGGGCGCAATCGCCCATGCGGCCCAGGGCAATGCCGAGGATCTGAGCGCGGTGGGCGATACGTTCCGCATCCTTGATCAATCGACCCAGCAGAATGCCGCGATGGTCGAGGAGAGCAATGCCGCGCTTCAGGCGCTCTCGGGCGAGACCAACGTGCTGATCAACGCGGTGGGCCGGTTCAGCGGCGAAGGGGTGGGCAGCGGGGGCCGGATGGGCATGGCGGCATGATCGCAGCCTGTGGAAAAGTTTGAAAAGCCGCGATTTCTGCGGTTCCTTGAAAAAATGATCCGGTTTTTGAAAAAACTTGCCACTTGCCGCTTGCCAACCTGAAAACCCCCCTATATAGGCGCGCTCCTGCCCAGCGGCGCTCTTGCAGAGCCGCTCCGGTCGGGGAATAGCTCAGCCTGGTAGAGCACTGTCTTCGGGAGGCAGGGGCCGGAGGTTCGAATCCTCTTTCCCCGACCATTTTCCTTCTTTTTGAAGGATACAGGATAAGGCGGCCTTCGGGCCGCCTTTTTCTTTGCCCGCAATGTTCGCAGGCCGCACACGCTGCTCCCTCGCGATGATCCTTAACGCAAATTTCACGACCTGATCCTAAATTTCAGGCAATTTCGCGCTTCAGGGGCAATCCATATCCATGTCCGTCATTGCCAAATTCCAGCGGGCCAAAATCCAGCGGGCCTTTGCCAGATCCGACGCCCGGCCCGCCCGCTCGGCGCGCCATGATGTGCTGGCGCTGGGCATTGCCGTGGCGGCAACCTGCATGGTGGCGGCCATAGGGGGCAAGGCGCTCTCGCAGGTCTGGGCGCGGGCCAATGGCATCGGGCTCGGCCCGGATCAGCTGTTGACCAATGCGCTGCTGCTGAACATCGCGCTCGTGATCTTTGGCTGGCGGCGGTATCAGGATCTCCATGGCGAGGTCACCGCGCGACGGCTGGCCGAGGATCTTGCCCGCCAGATGGTGCAGACCGATCCGCTCACCGGCTGTCTCAATCGCCATTCCTTTGCCCCGCGCGCCAATCAACTGCTGGCCTCCTTACGCGAACGCGGCGAGAGCGCGGCGCTGGTCATGCTCGACATCAACGGCTTCAAGGTCATCAACGAAAAGATCGGGGCGCAGGCCGGTGACGAACTGCTGATTGATACGGCACGCCGGATCGAGGCGCTTTTGCCGCCCGATGCCTTGCTGGCGCGGCTGGGCGGCGATGAATTTGCCTGCGTCATTCCCTATACGCCGGGCCATCCTGAGCGTGTCGACCATATGGCCGACGCGATGCAGGCCGCCATGGACCGCAAGCTGGAGAACCACCGGCTGAGCGCCAGCGTCGGGCTGGCCGACGGCAACCGGCAAAACCGGCTGGGCAATGGCCCGATTGACGCCAACGGCCTGCTGCATCTGGCCGAAGTCGCGGTCTATCACGCCAAGAAGCAGGAGCGCCCCGCCCCGCTGTGGTTTGAAGAATCGCTGGAAACCGAATTGCGCTATCGCTGCGAACTGGAAATGGCGATCCGCGAGGCCATCCCGGCGGGCGAATTCGTGCCCTATTATGAACAGCAGATCGATCTGGCCACGGGCGAATTGCTGGGCTTTGAAATGTTGGCGCGCTGGCATTCGCCCACGTTTGGCCTGATCGGCCCGGATGTGTTCATCCCGATTGCCGAGGAAATCGGCGTGATTGCCGATCTGTCCGAATCGCTGATCCGACAGGCCCTGCGAGATGCCCGCGAATGGGATCCGCGCCTCACGCTCTCGGTCAATATCTCGCCGCTGCAATTGCGCGACCCGTGGTTTGCGCAAAAGCTGCTCAAACTGCTGGTCGAGGCCCAATTCCCGCCCCAGCGGCTGGAGGTGGAAATCACCGAGACCAGCCTCCATCAAAACATTGCCGTGGTCCAGGCGCTGGTCACCTCGCTGCGCAATCAGGGCATAACAATCAGCCTTGATGATTTCGGCACCGGCTATTCCTCGTTTGCCCAATTGCGCAAGCTGCCCTTTGACCGGATCAAGATCGACCGCAGCTTTGTGTTGGCCATGCAACAGGATGCCGACAGCCGGACGATTGTGGAAAGCATCGTCATGCTCGGCAAAGGCCTTGGCCTGCCGATCACCGCCGAGGGGGTCGAATCGGCCGAATTGCTCGAAAATCTCCAATCGCTGGGTCAGTTCAAGGGTCAGGGCTATCTTTACGGCAAACCCCAGCCCGCGCAGGCCACGCGCGAATTTCTGGCGGGCCGCGAACTGCTTGCCCCCCATGCCCAGGACGTTGCGCTGGCCAGCAGCCGCGCCGATGGCGCAGAAGGCGAGAATACCGATCCCGCCCCCGCAACATTGCCGCAAGAGTGGCGCCGCACCGCCTAAAAGGGTGGACCTGAGACGCCAACAGGCATAGAGCGCGGCCCATGCGCATAGGTTTTGTCAAGATGCATGGGCTGGGCAATGACTTCGTCGTCCTTGATGGGCGCAGCGAAGCCCTGCCCGAGATCACCACCACGCTGGCCGCCGCGCTGGCCAACCGTCACACCGGCATCGGCTGCGACCAGTTGGTCGTGCTGGACGGATCGGATGTGGCCGATTTCCGCATGCGGTTTTTCAACGCCGACGGCAGCGAAAGCGGCGCATGCGGCAATGCCAGTCGCGCCGTTGGCCTGCTGCATGGCCGCCCCGCCCGGATCGAAACGCAAGGCGGCATATTGACCACCGCGCCCGGCGAGGCCGGGATCAGCGTCGACATGGGCGTGCCGCGCTTTGACTGGGATGCGATTCCGCTCGGTTTTGCGATGGACACGCTGACCATGCCGGTGGGCTGGGAGGATCTGGTTGACCCCACGGCGGCCAATGTCGGCAATCCGCATGTGATTTTTTTCGTGCCTGACACAGACGCGGTCGATCTGGCCCGCATCGGCCCGATCATCGAACATGACCCGCTGTTTCCCCAGCGCATCAACGTCAATGTCGCCACCATTACCTCGCGCAGCGCGATCCGCCTGCGCGTGTGGGAGCGTGGATCGGGCATCACGCTGGCCTGCGGCACCGGGGCCTGCGCCACGGCGGTGGGCGCGATGCGCCGGGGCCTTGTGGACCGCCGGGTCGAGGTGACACTGCCGGGAGGCAAGCTCATCATCGAATGGGGCGCGGATGATCGCATCACCATGACCGGCCCCGCCACCGAAGCCTTTCGCGGCAGCTTCGAGCTTTCCGATTTCCCTGCATGAGTGTTGAGGTCGTCTCGCGCGTTGAAGTTGTCTCTCTGGGCTGCCGGATGAATTTGGCCGAGAGCGAGCGCATGCAGGCGATGCTGGCGGGCGAGCAGGATATGGTTGTCATCAACTCCTGCGCCGTGACCGCCGAGGCGCTGCGCCAGACGCGGCAGGCCATCCGCCGCGCGCGGCGCAACCGCCCCGATGCGCGCCTGATGGTCACCGGCTGCGCCGCCGAGATCGAGCGCGAGGCGATTGCCGCCATGCCCGAGGTGGACGGCTTGATCGCCAATGCGGCCAAGCTGGATGCGCGGGCGTGGAATGTGCCCGATCTGGCCCCGGTGGCGGCGCGCTCGGTGGGGCATACGCGGGCCTTTGTCGCGGTCCAGAACGGCTGCGATCATGCCTGCACCTTTTGCATCATCCCGCAGGGGCGCGGCCCTTCGCGCTCGCGTTCGGCGGCCGATGTGGTGGCCGAGGTGCGCGAACATGTCGCGGGCGGTGTGGGCGAAGTGGTGCTGACGGGGGTGGATTTGACCTCATGGGGTCAGGATTTCGGGATGCGTCTGGGGGCTTTGGTCGCCGCGATCCTGCGCGAGGTGCCCGAACTGGCGCGCCTGCGCCTGTCTTCGGTCGATGGGGTGGAGATCGACCCTGAATTGTTCGAGTTGCTGGCGGGCGAGGCGCGGGTGATGCCGCATCTTCACCTTTCGCTCCAGCATGGCGACGATTTGATCCTGAAGCGTATGAAGCGCCGCCACAGCCGCGCCGATGCGCTCGATCTGGTGGCGCGGCTGAAGGCCCTGCGCCCCGACATCGCCATCGGCGCCGACATCATCGCCGGTTTCCCCACCGAGGATGAGGCCGCGCATCAGGCCAACCTGTCGATCATTGCCGAATTGGCCATCGTGCATGGCCATATCTTCCCCTATTCCCCCCGCCCCGGCACGCCCGCCGCACGTATGCCGCAGGTGGAGCGCCATGTCGTTCAAGCGCGCGCCGCCGCCCTGCGCGTGGCCGTGGCGGCGCAGCGTCTGGCATGGCAGGAAAGCCTGATCGGGCGGCCTCAGACCATTCTGGTCGAACGCGACGGCACGGGCCATGCGGAAAATTTCGCCTCGATCCGTGCGCCCGAAGGCGCGCAGCGCGGGGACATCATCACCATTACACCCACATGTTTGTTTGAAGGAATGCTGGCATGAGTGCCGATAGCTGGTCTGATCGTCTGCTCGGCGGTTTTGCCAAAACGAGCGACCGATTGACGGGCAATATTGCCGGTCTGCTGGGCGGGGCCTCGCGTCTGTCCGAGGATCAGCTCGACGATCTGGAAGATGCGCTGATCCTCTCCGACCTTGGCCCGCGCGCGGCCGCCCGCATTCGCGAGCGTCTGGCCGCCACCCGGTTTGAAAACGGCGTCGACGAGGCCGCGATTCGCGAGGCCGTGGCCACCGAAATAGCCGCCATCCTGCGCCCGGTGGCCAAGCCGCTGGACGTGACGGCCTTTCCTCGCCCGCATGTCGTGCTGGTGATCGGCGTCAACGGCAGCGGCAAGACGACGACCATCGCCAAGCTGGCCCATCTGTTTCAGGAACAGGACTATGCGGTGATGCTGGCGGCGGGCGATACGTTCCGCGCCGCCGCCATCGGCCAATTGGGCGTCTGGGCCGACCGTTTGGGCGTGCCCATCGTCAAGGGCCCGGAGGGCGGCGATCCGGCGAGCGTGGTGTTCGACGCGGTCAAGGCCGCGACCGATAAGGGCACCGATGCGCTGATCGTCGACACGGCGGGGCGTTTGCAGAACAAGCGCGAATTGATGGACGAACTGGCCAAGATCCGCCGCGTTCTGGGCCGGCTGAACCCGGCGGCGCCCCATGACGTGGTCCTGGTGCTGGACGCCACCAATGGCCAGAATGCCTTGGCGCAGATCGAGGTGTTCCGCGAGGTGGCGGGCGTCACCGGCCTTGTCATGACCAAGCTGGACGGCACCGCGCGCGGCGGCGTTTTGGTGGCGGCAGCCGAACAATATGGCCTGCCGATCCATGCCATTGGCGTGGGCGAAACCATCGACGACCTGCGCCCGTTTGACCCGGACCTTGTGGCCCGCGTGATCGCCGGGGTTGCGGCATGAGCGCGACGAAGAAGAAGTCGGGCTGGCTCAATATCCTTATCGATTATGGACCGATGCTGGCCTTTTTCCTCGCCTATCGCGCGTGGCGTCCAGCGGGCGGCGATGCGGGGATCGGCGATGTCGTGGCCATCACCAAGAGCACGGTGGTGTTTATCATCGCCACGCTGATCGCGCTGATCGTGTCGAAATGGCGGCTGGGGCGAATCGCGCCGATGCTCTGGCTATCCTCGGGCCTCGTCGTGTTCTTTGGTGGGCTGACGGTGCTGCTGCATGATGCAACATGGGTTCAGATCAAGCCGACGGCGATCTATCTGGCCAGCGGGCTGGCGTTGCTGATCGGTCTGATGCGCGGGCATGCGTTGCTGAAAATCCTGCTGGAGGATGCCTTTGCGGGCCTGTCCGACGAAGGATGGATGAAGCTGTCGCGCAACTGGGGCTGGTTCTTCCTGTTCCTCGCGATGCTCAATGAAGGCCTGCGCCATTTCTACAACCAGGCGAATCATAATTTTGACACTTGGCTGGCGATGAAGATCTGGCTGTTTATGCCGCTGTCCTTTGTCTTCACCTTTGCCCAGATGCCGATGCTGTTGAAGCATGGGTTGGGGGCGGAGGAGGATTCCAAGGAAGATTGAGATGCGAGGGGGGCTGGTCCCTCGCGCTCGCGTTAATATGTGTTCGGCGTTTGGTGTCGGACGCGGCATTGAAAATAGAAAAGCCTGCGGCGCCGATTGAATGCGCCGCAGGCTTTAATTTTTTGGCCCTCAAGCAAAGCGCTTCAGAACCATCGCGAAACCAGTAATGGGGATGCAAGGGGACAAGTCCCCCTGCGAAAATTCAATCGCGAAGCGAATAAATCAACCCTGCTGATCCGCGCGCGAAGCGCCTTCGCCGTCGAGATTGGCTTCGACGAACGCCCAGTTCACATGGTCGAGCAGCGCGTCGAGGTAGTTCGGGCGCAGGTTGCGATAGTCGACGTAATAGGCGTGTTCCCAAACGTCGAGCGTGAAGAGCGGCTTCACGCCTTCATAGGCCACCGGGGTGTCGGCGTCATGATAGCTCGTCACCTTCAGCTTGCCGTCTTCCAGCACCAGCCAGCCCCAGCCGCTGGCAAAGTGGCCGGCGCTTTCCGCCTTGATGGCGGCCTTGAACGCGTCCAGCCCGCCCAGATCGGCGTCGATCTTGGCCAGCAGTTCGGCCGAAGGCGCGGTCTTTTCGGGCGAGAGGCCCAGCCAGTAGAAGGTGTGGTTCCAGATCTGGGCCGAAGCGTTGAACAGCTTCTTGTTGCCAGCAGCCTTGGCCGCCGCAATCACTTCGAGCAGGCTCTTGCCTTCCAGATCAGTGCCCTTGATCTGGTCGTTGGCCTGCGTGACATAGGCGTTGTGGTGCTTGCCATGGTGATAGTCAAAGGTTTCGGCCGAGAGGACCGTGCCAAAGGCGTCCTTGGCATAGGGAAGTTCGGGAAGAGTGAAGGCCATGACTTTCTCCTGTGTTATCGCGAATCCCCGGCCCGGGGCTTGTGGCGGTATATGGGTATCAAAGCGCGGATCGGCCACCGTGCAGAGCGAAAAAATCTGTACGGCGAGAAAGTTTTCCCCTTCCCGCCCCTTTGTTTAGATCTCGGCGCCTAGATCTCAACCTGGCTGCCCAGTTCGACCACGCGGTTGACGGGCAGGCGGAAGAATTCCATCGCGGAGGCCGCATTGCGCATCATCCATGCAAACAGCTTTTCGCGCCAGATCGCCATGCCGGGCTTGGACGAGGCGATCAAAGTCTGGCGCGAGAGGAAGAAGCTGGTCTTCATCATGTCGATCGCCTCGCCATCCAGCGTCACGCCCTTGAGCGCGGCGGGCACATCGGTGTCCTCAAGGAAGCCGAACTTGATCACCATCTTGTAGAAGCCCTGACCGAAATTCTTCATCTCGATCCGCTCGCCCTGCTCCAGCACAGGCACGTCCTGAATGGCGATCGTCAACACCACCACGCGCTCGTGCAGCACCTTGTTGTGCTTGATGTTGTGGAGCAGCGCCGAGGGCACCCCGCCCCGCGTAGAGGACATAAAGATCGCCGTACCCGCCACGCGCTGGGCGCTGGAATGGGCGCTCTTGGCGAAAACCTCGAAGGGGATCGTGCCCTCGGCCATGCTGGCCCGCATCAGCGCGCGGCCCTTGGACCACGTGGTCAGCAGGGTAAAAATCGCCAAACCCATCACCAGCGGAACCCAGCCGCCATCAGGGATCTTGGTCAGGTTGGCCGAAAGATAGCCGAAATCGAGCAGCGTAAAGATCACCAGCAAGGGTATCGCCAGCCACTTGGCCCATTTCCACACGGCAAACAGCATCACCGCCAGCAGGAAATTGTCGATCATCATCGCGCCCGTCACCGCGATGCCATAGGCCGCCGTCAGGTTCGAGCTTTCCTTGAACACCAGCACCAGCAGGATCACCGCGATCATCAACGCCCAGTTGATGACCGGGATATAGATCTGCCCGGCATTCACGCTGGTATATTTGATCGACATGCGCGGGATAAAGCCCAACTGGATCGCCTGCTGCGTCACCGAAAAGGCGCCGGTGATGACCGCCTGCGAGGCGATGATCGCGGCCAGACTGGCCAGACCCAGCAAGGGCCATTGGAACCATTCAGGCGCAAGAAAATAGAACGGGCTGGCCAGAGCAGGCGCGCCCACGCGCACCAGCAAAGATGCCTGCCCCAGATAATTGAGCACCAGCGAGGGCAGCACAATGGCCAGCCATGACAGGCGGATCGGCGGGCGGCCAAAATGGCCCATATCGGCATAAAGCGCCTCGGCCCCGGTCACCGCCAGCACCGCCGAACCCATCGCCAGAAACCCGCGCATCGGATCGGCCACAAACATCGCGGCGGCAAAATGGGGCGAGAGCGCGGCGATCACGCCGGGATGCTCCAGAATGCTCATCACGCCCAAAACCGCGATCACAGCGAAATAGACCAGCATGACCGGGCCGAAAAAGGCTGCCACCTTGGCCGTGCCCCGGCTCTGGATCAGGAACAGGCCGATCAGGATCACCACCACCATCGGCACCACGGCGCCATGCATCCCCGGCTCGTAAACGGCCAGACCCTCGATCGCGCCCATCACCGACACGGCGGGCGTAATCATCGAATCGCCATAAAACAGCGAGGTGGCAAACACGCCCAGCAGCACAATACCCGCCGACCAGCGCTTGCCCGAAATATGCTGGTTGACCAAGGCCAGCAGGGCCAGCGACCCACCCTCGCCCCGATTGTCCGCGCGCATGATGATCGAGACATATTTCAACGTCACGATCACCATCATCGACCAGAACATCAGGCTGATAATGCCATAGACATGTAATTGGTCGAGCGGGAGCCGGTGATGTCCGGCAAACGTATCGCGCATCGCGTAAAGCGGGCTGGTGCCGATATCGCCAAACACCACGCCCATCGCGCCCAGCGCCAGCTTGGGCAGGCTGCCATGCGATCCGTGATGGTTGGAAGAGTGTTCGACCTTGTCGGTCCCGCCCGGCTGCGCCACTGGCTGCATCATGCCTATGCCCCTGAGTCGCCGCAAAAAGCGGCAAGGCCCGGCGATTAGCAGCGCGGCAATGCCCCGGCAACAGCCGTTTGCATAAGGCCCGCGCCGCCTGCTCGCTTATTGCGGCGCAGCCAGTGGGACGGCCATCGGCGCGCCTTGCGGAGCGGCGGCCTCGGCCTGCTCGCGCTGGCGCAGCATGGCCATCAATTCGTCCAAACGCTTCAAACGGATGGCAATATCATCGCGCCATGGCGCATCGGCGGGCGCCTTGGCCAACAGATCCGCCCAAAGGCTGCGCGTTTCATCAAAACGCCCCGCCCGCGCCATCGCCAGCCCGAGGAAAAAGGACGGCCCCGGCGCCTTGGGATCGGCATTCTGCGCCTGGCGGAAGGCATAGAGCGCGGCGGGTGAAATATTGCCTTCGGCATGGCTGACCAGCGCATTGGCAATCGCCAGCCAAGCATCGCCATTCTTGGGATCGGCCTCGACCGCCCCGCGCAAAACCGTTGCCGCCTCGGCATATTGGCCATGCATCGCCAAAGCATCGCCCGGCACGACCCAGCGGTTTTTGGTCGGGTCCACACCTGAGAGCTTCTGCCGCTCCTCGACCAGCGCCTTGCCATTGCCCGCGGCGGGATTGCTCGGCGCCTTCATGGCCGATGGCATCGCGGGCTGCCCTTGCAGCGCATAGCCGGCAAGGCCGACCATCAGCGCGGCGGCCACCGCCTCCCAGCCCTCGCGCCGCCCGCGCATCAGCCACAGCAGAACCGCCAGCACCAGCACCACCAGCGCGATCAACACCACCCAGGTCATGCCTCATTCTCCTGCCCGCCGGTAAATCTTTTGCGGAGCAAAAACGCCGCCAGCGCCACCAGCAACAGCGGCGCGGCAAACAAAGGCCATGTCGCCGCGCTAACGCGCGGTTCATAGCTGACATAATCGCCATAGCGCTGGATCAGCCAACTGCGAATCGCCTCCGGGTCCTCGCCCGCCGCGATGCGCTCGCGCACCTGGCTGCGCATGTCTCCCGCGATCGAGGCGTCCGAATCGGCAATCGACTGGCTCTGACACACCAGACAGCGCAGCGTTTCCATCAGCGCCTTGGCCTTGGCCTCCTGCGCCGGGTCGGGCAATTGGCGATAGGCCCATGGCGCGGGCGGCATCGAATCATCGGCCAAAACCGGCCCGCAAAACACCGATCCGAGCATCAGCGCCAAAGCGGCAAAAAACGCGCGCTTCATCACTGCGCCTCCTTGAGCAGGCGCAGGATGTCCGGGATCTGTTCGGGGCGGATGTCGCCGATATGCTGATAACGGATCACGCCCTTGCCATCGATGACAAAGGTTTCGGGCACGCCGCTCGACCCGATGGCCAGTTGCACCGCCGAAACATCATCCGCGCCGATCCGGGCATAGGGATTGCCATATTGCGTCAGGAAGGCGTTCAGGTCCTCCTTGTGGTCGCGGATGGCGATGGCGTTGATTGTCGCACCCTGACGGCGCAATTCGTCCAGAACCGGCGCTTCGGCGCGGCAGGGGATGCACCAGCTGGCGAAGATATTGAGCAATTGCGGCTTGCCGGTCTGAAAATCAGCGTTGCTCAGGCCGGGGCGCGCATCATTGGCCGCGCGCAGGGTGAAAGCAGGCAGCGGCTTGCCGACCATCTGGCTGGCAATATCGGTGTTCTTGGGCTTGACCAGCCCGACCACCACCAGCGCAACAAAACCGGCAAACAGCACCAAAGGCAACCACAGCGCCCAGCGCGGGGCCTTGGCGGGACTATCCTTGCTCATGCCGCATCTCCCCTGACCGTATCCCCCTGGACCAAAGCCGTTACTTCGTCGCGCCGATGGTCGCCCTTGCGACGGGCAATGCGGCGCTTCAGATCCTGCGCCACACGGCTGAGCAAGGCCAGACCGCCGCCCAGCGCCACCAGCAGCCCGCCGATCCAGATCAGCGGCACATAGGGCTTCCACCAGAGGCGCAATTGCCAGCGGCTCTCTCCCTTGTCCGACAGCGTCTCATCACCCAGCACGGTGTAGAGCTGACCATTCCAGCGGGTTTTCAGCGCCGAAACCGCATTGGTCTGCAGCGGCGCCCAGAAAGTGCGCGACTGCGGGCGGAGCGTCGCCTCGGCCCCGCCGTCATAGCGCGCCTTCAGAACGCCCTCCATCGCGGTCCAGTTCGGCCCGGCGATCGGCGCCACCTCGGCCAGTTTGATGCTCCACGGGCCGACCTGATTGACCTCTCCCACCTTGGCCGCCACCAGACGCTCGACGGTAAAGGCGCTGTCCGAGGCCATGCCGAACAGGGCCACACCGATTCCGGCATGCGCAATCACCATGCCCCAGAGGCTGAGCGGCGCGCGCAGCACCGAACGGCCCCGCAGCGGCAGGAAGGACGCCACCACCAGCGCCGGACCCAGCGCCAGCCCCAGCAGCGGCAGCACATGACGCACGCCCATCGCCAAGGCCCAGCCCCCCGCCGCAATCGCCACCACCAAAGGCAGCGCCAGCAGCGGCGAAATGCGCGAGAACTTGTCCCGCCGCCAACGCAGCATCGGGCCAAAAAGCAGCACGACAAACATCGGCACCGCAAACATCGCCGAAACCGGCGTGAAATAGGGCGGCCCGACCGAAACCTTGGTTCCCATCGCCTCGGTGAAGAGCGGATAGAGCGTGCCGATCAGCGTGATGCCGAGGATCGAGGAGAGCATGACATTGTTGAACACCAGCGCGCCCTCGCGGCTGGTAATCGCAAAACGCTCGCCCTCGGTCACGGTGGCGGCGCGCAGGGCAAAGAGCAGCAAAGCCCCGCCGATATAGATCGCCAGCAGCGCCAGAATGAACCCGCCCCGGCGCGGATCGACCGCAAACGCGTGAACCGAGGTCAGAATGCCCGAACGCACAAGGAACGTGCCGACCATCGACATGGAAAAGGCCACCACGCCCAGCATCACCGTCCACGCCCGCAACGCATTGCGCGCGGCCAGCACAGAGGCGCTGTGCAGCAAGGCGGTCGCGGCCAGCCACGGCATCAGCGAAGCGTTCTCCACCGGATCCCAGAACCACCAGCCGCCCCAGCCCAGCACGTAATAGGCCCAATAGCTGCCCGCCGTGATCCCCACCGTCAGGAAGATCCACGCGCCCAGCACCCAAGGCCGCATCGCGCGGGCGAAATCAGGCCCCACCTGACGCGTGATCAGCGCGCCGATGGCAAAGGAAAAAGCGATCGAAAGCCCGACATAGCCCAGATAAAGCGTAGGCGGATGAAACGCGAGGCCGGGGTCCTGAAGCAGCGGATTAAGCCCATTGCCATCTTCCGGCACCGGATAGAGCCGCGCGAAGGGATTGGAGGCGAACAGCAGGAAAGCATAGAAGCCAAGGCTGACAAAAGCCTGCCCGGCCAGCGTCGCCATCATCGTGGGTTCGGGCAGGCGGCGCTCAACCGCGGCGACGAACGCCCCGCCCAGCCCCATCACCGTCACCCAGAGCAGCATCGAGCCCTCGTGATTGCCCCAGGTCCCCGCGATCTTGAACATCAGCGGCTTGGCCGAATGGCTGTTTTCCGCCACCAGCTTGACCGAAAGATCGGTCTCGACAAACAACCAGATCAGGATGCCCAAAGCAGCGGCCGCCAGCACCCCCTGCACCATGGCCACTGGGCGCACGATGCCCGCCATCCCCTTGCCATTGGCGGTCAGCGACAATCCGCCCGCCAGCAATTGCAGCCCGGCCAAAGCCGCCGCCAGCCACAACAGGCCCAAACCGATTTCAGGAAGCACGGGGGGAAATCCTCACTTGGTGTTTTCGATGGCTTTGCGGGCCTGCTGCATATCTTTCATCTCGCGCGGCACGTATTTTTCATCGTGCTTGGCCAGAAGGTTGTCGGCCACAAAGGTGCCGTCGGGGCCCAATTTGCCCTCGGCCACAACGCCGCTGCCCTCGACGAACAGGGCGGGACGGATCCCTGCAAAGCGCACCGGAATGCGCGCCTTGCCATCGGTGACGATGAAATTGACGGTAATGCCATCGGGCGCGTTCTTCATACTGCCGCGTTCTACCATGCCGCCAAGGCGCACGGCACGGTCGGCCTCGGGCGGATTGGCGGCCATATCGGCGGGCACATAGAAATAGCTGGCCTGACTGCGCAGCGCCCACGTGGCCAACAGCCCTGCCCCGATCAGCGCCACCAGCGCGATCCCCAGCAAAACCAGACGTTGATGTTTGGCCCGAACCGCCATTTAACCCTCGCGTACCTTGTCGCGGCGTGCCTCGGCCCGGCGCATCGCCAGCCAGCTGTAGGCCGCCAGACCCAATGTTGTTGCGCCCCCTAAGGCATAGGCGGCGATAACGAATTGCCATTGGTCAAATGTCTCGGTCATTACCAAGCCTCCCCGGCGGCCGGGGCCTGTGCCCGCATGGCCTTGCGGCGCAAACGCGCCTCGGCCTGTTCATCGGCCAGAATGGTGCGCATCCGCGCCATCACGATGCCGCCGAAAATCAGCGAAAAACCAACCGTGGCGATCAGCAGCGGCACGAGGAAATCGGCCGCCATCGCGGACTTACCCATCGTGATGCTGGGCGGCTGGTGCAGGCTGTTCCACCAGGTCACGGAATAATGAATCACAGGGATGTTCACGGCGCCCACCAGGCCGAAAATGGCGGTGATGCGGCTCTGCCCCTGCCCGGCCTGCTGGCTGCCGCGCGCGGCGGCGTCGAGCGCCATATAGCCGAAATAGAGGAACAGCAGCACCAGCATCGAGGTCAGCCGACCATCCCACACCCACCACGTGCCCCACGCCGGGCGGCCCCAGATCGAGCCGGTGATCAGGCACAGCGCGGTAAACACTGCGCCGGGCAACGCCACCGCCCGCGCGGCAATCCCGGCCAGCGGGTGGCGCCAAACGATTTCAACAAAGCTGGCGATGGCGATCGCGCTCCACCCGCCCATGCCCAGCCAGGCGGTGGGCACGTGCAGGTAAATGATTCGCACCGTATCGCCCTGAAGAGCGTCGGCGGGGGCAAAGAACACCCCCCACACCAGCGACCATGCCGCCAGCGCAAAGCCCAGCAACAGGCACAGCGGCGTGGCCCAGCGGGCGATGCGCAGGAAACGGGCGGGATTGGCAAAACCGTGCATGACCGATCAATAACCGCAATTGCGCCGACCCTTTCGGCGCGCGTCCTTGCTTTGGCAGGCCGCATCGCGCGCGGCAAGGGGGCCATGGGGCCAGCACCATGGTTTTTACGCGTATGGAAAGTGCCGCAAAAATGCACAGGGCAATAAAAAAGCGGCCCATCGAGGCCGCTGCTGCATGGAAAAAATGGGGCGATTAAAGGGGTTCGAACCCTCGACCTCCGGTACCACAAACCGGCGCTCTAACCAACTGAGCTATAATCGCCACACAATTTTTGCGGGGTTTTTCAACCGCGCCGTCCCTGCCGGGAGCGGCCCTTTGCACCAGCTTGGCGGAGATGGAAAGAGTTATTTTCACTTTTCGCGAAAATTTTTTCCACACCGCCCATTTCGCTCATGCCAAAAGCAGAGCAGGCGCGCGACAGGCCGGTGCAGGCCCGCCGCGCCCCTAAAACGCTTACTTCTTGGTGAGCGAAAGCCCGCCAAAGCGCTTGTTGAACTGCGCCACGCGGCCGCCCTGATCCAGCAGACGGGCGTTGCCGCCGGTCCATGCCGGGTGCGAGGTCGGATCGATGTCGAGCGCCAGCGTGTCGCCTTCCTTGCCCCAGGTCGAGCGGGTCTGGAAGGTCGTGCCGTCGGTCATCTGCACGGTGATGAAGTGATAGTCGGGATGGATGTTAGCCTTGGCCATGGCATTCGCTTTCACAAAAAACGACCGGTTCCGACCGGCCTGAATGAGAAGCGGCGCGCATAGCCGCGCGCCGCCCCCTTGTCCAGTTGAATCAATCCTTGGGCGGGTCGGCAATCATCGCGGTAAAGTTGACCTCGCAGGTCACCTTGCCCTCGATTTCCGCCTTGCCCCAGAACTTGCAGACGCGCGCGCGCTTCTGGATAAAGCCGACCTTGAGATCAAGCAGCACGCCCGGCTCGACCGGAGCGCGGAACTTGGCATCCTCGATGCTCATGAAATAGACCAGCTTGTTGCTGCCGGCCAGTTCCAGCGTTTCAATGGCCAGAATGGCCGCCGCCTGCGCCAGCGCCTCGATCTGAAGCACGCCGGGCATGATCGGACGGCCGGGAAAATGGCCCTGAAAGAACGCCTCGTTGAACGAGACGGCCTTCACCGCATGAATGTCCTCGCCAATGTTCAGCGCGGCAACCCGGTCCACCAGAAGCAAGGGGTAACGATGAGGCAGCGCCGCCAGAACCTTGCGAATATCGTATGTCAGCGGCACCGCGGCTGCGGCAGTATCGTCGCTCATCCTATCCCCCTCGCCTTTTCTCAGCGGCCCTGGCCCGACGAAGCCTGCTGCTGCTGCTGAGCGGCGGCTTCGCGAGCTTCGCGCGGCTGCCAACCGGCGGGCGGCACGATCTGAACGGTGGGCAGCGCCGTGTTCAGTTCGGTCAGGATCTGCTGGTTGAGGTTATAGGCGTTGGTCGCGGCCAGAATCGCTTCGGGGTTGAGCAGTAGGGTAACGCCCGCCTTGCTCATCGCGGTCTGAACGGCGGTGGCGCGCTTGTCCATGATCTGTTCAAGCACATAGGCGTCGGACAGGCGAACCGGTTCGACGATCTTTTCGATCTCGGCCTTGCCCTGTTCCTGGATCTGCTGAACCTGCTGCTGGGCCGCGGCGGCCAGAGCGTTCACATTGGCGCCGGGCGCGGCGCGATCCTTCTGGAACTTGTCCACGATCGGCTTGATCTGGGCGTTGAGCGCGGCTTCCTTGGCCTTGGCGGCGTCAAGTTGCGCCTTGTAGGTCACTTCGCGATCCGCCTGCGCCTTCTTGAAGGCCAGCGAATTGGCGACGACCGCATCGAGGTTGGCAACCGCCACGCCGTTCACACCGGCCGAGGCGCCGGCCGCCGGAGCGGGGGCAGCAGCGGCGGGCTTTGCCGCCGGAGCGGCCAGAGCAGCCTGCGAAATACCAGCCAGCGCGGCCAGTGCGATAATCTTGGCAAAAGTTTTCATCAGAACTGGGTTCCCACGTTAAATTGGAAGGTCTTGGTATCGTCGCCCACTTCGTGCAGCAGCGACTTGGCAATATCGATGCGGAAAGGGCCAAAGGGCGAATTCCAGTTAAAGCCAACGCCGAGCGCGACACGCGGGCGCGGGCTGTCGCCGTAATAGAATTCCTTGAACGGGCTGATGTTGCTGCCCAGCGCAGTGACAGTCGCGCCCGAAATGGTGGCGGCCGGCACGACATCCTTGCTGCCCGTGAGGGTCGCGGTGGTGCCGTCAGGATTGGTCTGCAGATACAGCTTGTTGCCGCTCGAATCGCGCGAGGGGACGAAGATGGCGCAATTCACATTGCCCTGAACCGTACAGGAATCGGTCAGATTCGGCTTGGTGATGCCCCATACAGCGCCCACATCGAGGAAGACCGAGGGACGAATGCCCATTTCTTTGGCGCCCGAGCCCAGCGGAATTTCCACTTCGGCGTGGAACAGGTAATAATATTTGCCGCCCACCGCATCCTGCGTCCAAGCATTCTTGTCGGTCGAGAGCGTCAAGGCGCCGGTGCTGTCGGTGACATAGGGCTTGCGCACAACGCGCGGACCGATGCCGCGAATGTCGAAGCCGCGCATCTGCGGTTCGCCCAGATAGAAGCGGTCGGTCAGGAACACGTCATCGACGCCGTCGAGATTGCGTTTGCTCAAGGCCTTGATCGCGCCAGCCTCGCCCTTCATCGAGAAGATGAAGCCCTTGCCCAGCGGATAGAACTGCGAGGCATTGGCGCGGACGCGCGCATAACGGACATCGCCGCCAAGCCCTGCAAAATCAACACCCAGCGAGCCCGAACGGCCGCGCGTGGGGCGTACGCGATTGTCCAGATTGTCATAGATCAGCGAGGCGCCGACGATCGAGGACAGACGCTTGCCTTCCGCATCGCAAAGATAGCGGCCCGCCAGCAGCGGATTACACGCCAGCACACCAGCCGCATTCTGGGTATAGAACTGCGACTGGGCCAAGGAAACATTGTCGTAATTGAGCGTGTAGCGCCCGACCAGCGACATGAATTCGGTCACCGCAAAACCAAGACGCGCCTGGAAACCGGTCGTCGAGTTCTTGTAAAGCGAGTTCGAGCTGGTGCTGTAATAATTGTAGTTGTTATAATCGCGCCGATAGATGTCGATACCCATCGAGACGTTCTTATCCATCAGATAAGGCTCGGTGAACGACAGCACGAGGCTCTTGGAATAGCGCGAGACCGAGCCCGACAGGCCGATCGTCTGACCGCGCCCGCGGAAGTTGTTCTGGCGGATCGAGGCCTGGAAAATGAAGCTTTCAAGGCTGGAGTAACCGGCCGAAAGCTGGAGTTCGCCGGTCGGCTTTTCCTCGACGTTGGCTTCCAGAATGATGCGGTCGCGCGCCGAACCGTTGACCTGCTTGACCTCGAACTTTTCCTGGAAATAGCCAAGGCTCTTGATGCGGTTGGTCGAACGCTTCACCTGCACCGAGTTGAACGCGTCACCCTCGGCCAGACGGAATTCGCGGCGCACCACCTTGTCCTGCGTCAGCGTGTTGCCGTTCACATCGATCCGTTCGACATAAACGCGCGGCGCTTCCTGCAGGTTGAAGGTGACGCCCATTTCCAGATTCTTGGGGTCGCGCTGGTAATCGGGCCGCGTGTCGGCAAAGGCATAACCGAACACACCGACCGTCTCGTTCATCTTGTCGATCGTGTCTTCGACCAGCTTGGCATTGTACCACTGGCCCTTCTTCATCGGCAATTGCTTGGCCAATTGCGCGCCGTCGAAATCGCGAAGCTGGCTTTCCACCTTCACATCGCCGAATTTGTAACGCTGCCCTTCTTCGACCACATAGGTGATGATGAAGTCGCGCTTGTCCGGCGTCAGTTCGGCCACGGCCGAGACCACGCGGAAATCGGCATAGCCCTGCGTCAGATAGAACTGGCGCAGCTTCTGCTGGTCATAGGCCAGCTTGTCCGGGTCATAGGACGTGTTCGAGCGGAAAATATGCAGCGGGCGCGCGGTCTTGGTGATCATCGCGGCCTCAATTTCCTTGAGGCTGAAATGCTCGTTGCCGATCACGTTGATCTGGCGGACCTTGGACTTGGGCCCTTCGTTGATTTCAAAGACGATATCGACGCGGTTCTGATCCAGCCGCACCATCTTGGGCTCCACCGTCGCGGCGAAACGGCCCTGACGCTTGTAAAGCTCGATAATGCGCGACACGTCCGCGCGGACCTTGGACCGGGTAAAGATCTGGCGCGGGGCCAGCTTGATTTCCGGGTTGATCTTGTCTTCTTTGAGGTGCTTGTTGCCTTCAAGCACGATGCGGTTGATGACCGGATTTTCCTTGACCGTGATCACCACACGCCCGCCATCATTGCGCACCGACACGTCGGCAAACAATTCGGTGGCGTAAAGATCCTTGAGCGCCTGGTCGGCGGCGGCCTCGCTATAGGGCTGGCCCGCGCGCATCTGGATATAGGAAAGGACCGTATCGGGCTCGAGACGCTGCGCGCCTTCGACCGTCAGCGAAAGGATGGGCTCGGCCGCCACGGTGGCGGTGGCCACCGGCTGCGGGGTAATCACCGGCGTTGCCGCGGGCTTGGCCGCCGCCGCAGGCTTGGCCGCCGCCGCAGGCTTGGCCGCCGAGGCGGCCGCAGGCTTTTGCGCCGGACGCTCGGCCGCGAGCGCCATCTGCGGCACACCCGCCAAGATCGTTGTGCCCAGCAAGGCCATGCCGATCTGGCCCAGGCGCGTCATCTTATCCGTATTTGCCTGCCCGAAAGCCATATTCCGATCCATCTTCGACACGGTACTTCCCATCCTTAGCAACCGTCGGTCTCCCGATCGGTCAATGCGCCCCCTACAATCGGCCCCCGTTGGGCGGCCGGATGCAAGGTCCCCGTGTTTGCCTGCTTCATGGCGCCGGACGAACCGGCCGAAACAGCATCCCTTTTTGCGCGTCATGCGCCCTCTGCCCGATGCGGGCCCAGCTTTCAAGGCATCTTGCGCCATCCGGCGATGCGGGCCGGGCAAAACCGCCCCGTCAAAGGCCGAACAGATCCGCCGGCACCAGATCGTTGATCGTGACAAACACCATCAACGCCAGCACAAAGGCAATCCCGGTGCGAAAGGCCCATTCCTGGCTCTTTGCATCCAAGGGTTTGCGCCGCACCGCTTCGGCCACGTAAAATGCCAGATGTCCACCATCCAGCGCCGGGATTGGCAGCAGATTGATGAATGCCAAATTAATTGAAATGAAAGCCGCAAAAGACACGAACGGCAACCACCCCATTTGCAGGGTCTGGCCCGAATATTGCGCCATTTTGATCGGCCCGCTCATCTCGCGCACGCTGCGCTGGCCGGTGACGATCTGTTTCAGGCCGGTGGCGATCAGGCCCATCAGGTGGATCGACTGGTCGCCCGCGGTGACAAAGGATTCGACCACACCCATGCGGATATGGCTCACCTCGGTATCACCCAGCGGCCGCCCGACCCCCAGCCGCCCGATCCGCGCGCTGTTCCCCAACCCGTCCTTCATCATTTCGGAGGCCAGCGTAACCGGGATCGTCAGACGTTGGCCCGAACGCTCGATCTGCAACCGCACGGTCTCGCCCGGAAAGGGTTTGACCGCATCAGGGATCTGCTCAAAGCCCGAAATCGCCTTGCCATCGATGGCCACGATCCGGTCGCCCAGTTGCACGCCCGCCGCCTGCGCCGCCGAATTCTCGCTGAACCGCCCAACCACAGCCGGCACCGTCAGGCGCCCATAGGCCATGTTGAAGGCGGCAAAGATCAGCACCGCGACGATCAGGTTGGTCGCAGGCCCCGCCAGCACGATCAGGAACCGCTGCCACAGGGGCTTGAAATGGAACCAGCCCTCGCGCTCCTTGATATCGAGCGGGATCTTGTCCACCCCCGCCGAGGCCGGATTCATGTCGCCCGCAAACTGGACATAGCCGCCTAAAGGCAGCATCGAGAGCTTCCAGCGCGTGCCCCGCCGATCGGTCCAGCCCGCAATTTCCCGGCCAAAGCCGATGGAAAAGGCCACCACCCTCACCCCGCACCAGCGGCCCACCAGATAGTGGCCCAGCTCATGCACCAGCACCAGCGGCCCCAGCAGCAAGGCAAAGGCAAGGATCGTCATCAAAATCGTCGGCGGCGCCATGGTTCAGACCAACTCCAGCAAGGCGGCGGCGCGGCGGCGGGCCTGCGCATCCACCTCATGCACCTCGTCAATAGCAGCCGGAGGGGGCGGCGCATAGGCACCCAGCACATCCTCGACCATCGCGGGAATGCGGGTAAAGCCGATCCGCCCGTTGAGGAAGGCATCGACCGCCACCTCATTGGCCGCATTCAGCACCGCCGGAATGCCGCCGCCAGCGTGAGCCGCCTGTCGCGCCAGTTTCGTGGCGGGGAAACGCACCTCATCGGGCGCGCGGAAAGTCAATTCGCCAATCGCGGCCAGATCGAGCTTGTCTGAAAGCGGCGTCTCCATCCGTTCCGGCCAGGCCAGGCACGAGGCAATCGGCACCCGCATATCGCTGGGGCCAAGCTGGGCCAGCGTCGAGCCATCATGATATTCGACCATCGAATGGATGATCGATTGGGGATGCACGATGATGCGCAACCGGTCGAGGCCCACAGGAAACAGATGATAGGCCTCGATAAATTCGAGACCCTTGTTCATCATGCTGGCCGAATCGACGCTGATCTTGGCGCCCATGCTCCAGTTGGGATGCTTGATCGCCTGCGCCGGGGTGGCGCTCTGCAATTGCTCAAGGCTCCAGTCGCGGAACGGGCCGCCGCTGGCCGTCAACGTGATCCAGCGGACGTGATCGACCTTATTGCCCGACAGGCACTGAAAGATCGCATTATGCTCGGAATCGACCGGCAGCAGCGTGGTGCCATGCCGCGCCACCGCCGCGATCATCAATTCGCCCGCCGAAACCAGCGCTTCCTTGTTGGCCAGCGCCACAGTGCGGCCCTGCTCGATGGCGGCCATCGTCGGAGCCAACCCCGCGCAACCGACAATCGAGGCCATCACGATATCAGCCGGACGCCGCGCCGCATCGACCAGAGCATCCGGCCCCGCCATCGCCTCGATATTGGTCCCGGCCAAAGCCTCACGCAATGCAGGCAGCGCGGCGGCATCGGCGCAAACCGCCACCTCGGCCTCAAACTCACGCGCCAGCGCCGCCAGCGCCTGCGCATTGCCATTGGCCGTCAGCGCGACAACCCGCCAATCCCCACGATTGCGGCGGATCAGATCCAGCGTGGAGGCGCCAATCGAACCTGTGGCGCCCAAAACGGAAATTGATCGCACTTAGAATCTTCCTATTGCGCCGAATATTCCGGCAACGAACAGCACCGCGAGCAAACCGTCAACCCTGTCGAACAGACCGCCATGGCCCGGAATGAGATGACCGGAGTCTTTAACCCCCGCGCGGCGCTTCATCCAGCTTTCAAAAAAGTCGCCGGTCTGGGCGATGATGGCGATGAGGGGCCCGAACGTAAAAGCGATTTCGATCGTAGCGCCATCGGTGGCCAAGCGAGGCAAGCCCGCCAGAGCAAGGCTCGCGCCCAACATACCTCCGACCAGTCCGCTCCAGGTTTTACTTGGGCTAATGCTGGGCGCGATCTTAGGCCCGCCAAAAGTGCGACCGCAAAAATAAGCTCCAATATCTGTTGCAACCACCGAAAGGATCACGGCTACAACGGGGAGCCCGCGCAACACAATGAGCATCTCGGCTGCCAGCCCGACATAAACCACGCCCGCCACCAGCCAGATCAGCCGCGCCCACCAACTTGCCGCAATCGCACGCGAAAGCTTGCTCCACTCCCACAAGACGCCCGTGGCGACCAGCAGTACGAAGACCATCCACGGCAAGCCGCCCAGCCACAGCGCCCCGCCCGCCACCGCCACCATCACGATGGCCGAAAGCGTGCGCGCCTTGAGATCGGAATTCTTTTTGGGTGCCGCAGACCCCTCGCCTTCAGCGGCCGCCAAAACGGCGCTCCCGCTGGCCAAAGGCGCCGAGCGCATGGGCCAGATGCTCGGGTGTGAAATCGGGCCACAGCACGTCGGTGAACCACATTTCGGCATAGGCCGCCTGCCACAACAGGAAGTTCGACAGGCGCACCTCACCGCTGGTGCGCACCACCAGATCGAGCGGGGGCAGGCAGGCGGTGTCAAGTTCGGCCTCGATGGCCTCGGCGGTGATCTCGCCCTTGGCCGCAGCGGCGGCAGCGGCGCGGGCGATCTCCTGCTGGCTGCCGTAATTGAGCGCTATGGCCAGCGTCAGCTCGCAATTGCCCGCCGTACGCGCCATCGCGCCTTCGAGCAAATCGACAATATCGGCCGACAAGGCCTTGTAATCACCGATGATTTTTAACCGCACGCCATTGGCGGCAATCTCATCGATGTCGCTGATGATAAACCGCTTGAGCAGGCCCATCAGGTCCGACACTTCCTGTTCCGGGCGGCGCCAGTTTTCCGACGAGAACGCATAAAGCGTCACCGCCTCCAGCCCCATGCCGCGCACCCCGCGGATCAGGCGGCGCACCGCCTCAACCCCGCGTTGATGCCCCAGCACGCGGGGCAAATGGCGCTTCTTGGCCCAGCGGCCATTTCCATCCATGATGATGGCCACATGGCGGACCCCGTGTTCGGGCCCGCCAGAAGCAGGAAGCAGCGCAGCGGTCACTTGCCCAGGATTTCCTTTTCCTTGGCCGCGGCGGCTTCATCGGCGCCCTTGATCGCCTCGTCGGTCAGCTTCTGCACCTCGGTTTCAAAGCGCTTGCGCTCGTCTTCCGAGATCAGCTTCTTGTTCTCGTCGGCCTTGAGCGCTTCCATGCCGTCGCGGCGGACATTGCGGATCGCGATGCGCGCGCCTTCGGCATATTTGCTGGCCAGCTTCGCCAGTTCCCTGCGGCGTTCCTCGGTCAGGTCGGGGATCGGCAGACGGATCGTGTTGCCGTCGGTGATCGGGTTCAGGCCCAGACCCGCCGAACGGATCGCTTTCTCCACCGGGGTCACGCTCGAACGGTCCCACACCGTCACGGTCAGCATGCGCGATTCGGGCGCGGCCACCGTGGCGCAGGCGTTGAGCGGCATGTGACTGCCATAGATCTCAACCGTAATCGGATCGAGCAGCGCGGTATTGGCGCGCCCCGTGCGCAGACCCGACAGATCGCCCTTCAGCGATTCCACCGCGCCCTTCATCCGGCGCTCAAGATCAGCCTTGTCATATTTGGGAGCAGCCATTGGTATTCTCCTGAATTACTGCACAATCGTCTGAACGCCCTGTCCCGCCAGCACACGGGCCAGATTGCCGCGTTCGCGAATGGAAAAGACGACGATCGGAATCTTGTTGTCACGGCACAGCGCGACCGCGCTGGCATCCATTACCTTGAGGTTGTCGGCCAGAACAGTGTCATAGTCGATCGTGTCATAACGCTTTGCTTCCGGGTCGCGCTTGGGATCAGCGTTGTAAACGCCATCGACGCTGGTGCCCTTGAGCAGCGCGTCGCAGCGCATTTCCGCCGCGCGCAGAGCCGCGCCCGAATCCGTGGTGAAATAAGGCGCGCCAACGCCCGCCGCAAAGATCACGACCCGGCCCTTTTCCAGATGGCGCTCGGCGCGGCGGCGGATCACCGGCTCGCACACCTTGTCCATCTCGATCGCCGATTGCACGCGGGTCGGCACGCCCAGTTGCTCCAGCGCATTCTGCATCGCCAGCGCGTTCATCACCGTGGCCAGCATGCCCATATAGTCGGCCTGCGCGCGGTCCATGCCCTTGGCGGCGCCCGCCATGCCGCGGAAGATATTGCCCCCGCCGATCACCAGACAGATTTCCAGACCGCTTTCCTTGGCCGCCTTCACCTCGGCCGCCATCTCGGCCACAAATTCCGGGTCGATGCCGAAAGGCTGGCTTCCCATCAACACTTCGCCCGAAAGTTTCAGCAAAACGCGCTTGTATTGGGGTTGAGCCATGGTCTCGATCTATCCTTATGCTTCGCAAGCGCCCTTATACCGTGGCGTTGCCCATGCCAAGGGCGCGCAAAAACTAATGCACACGGGTATGAAGAAATCCTGGTCCGGGGCCAAACAAAAAGGCCCGCCGTTTCCGGCGAGCCTCGTTGTTTTCCTTGGCGGAAAGAAACTTACTTGATGCCAGCAGCAGCAGCCACTTCGGCGGCAAAGTCGGTTTCTTCCTTCTCGATGCCCTCGCCCAGCTGGAAGCGGACATAGTCCACCAGCTTGATCGTGGCGCCGGCTTCCTTGGCCGCGGCGGCGACAACGTCGGACACCGGGGTCTTGCCGTCCATCACGAACAACTGCGACAGAAGGGCGTTTTCCTTGGCATACTTGGCCACGGCGCCGTCGATCATCTTGGCCTGAACGGCTTCGGGCTTGCCCGATTCCGCGGCCTTTTCAGCAGCGATCTTGCGTTCACGCTCGATCAGGTCGGCGTCGAGATCTTCAGCCGACAGGGCCAGCGGGAAAGCGGCGGCAATATGCATGCCGATCTGCTTGCCCAGCGGTTCCAGAACGTCAGCCGAAGCATTGCCTTCCAGAGCGACCAGCACGCCGATCTTGCCCAGGTTGGGGGCGGCAGCGTTGTGCATGTAGGCAACGACCACGCCTTCGGACACCGAAACGGCCTTGATGCGGCGGATCTGCTGGTTTTCACCGATGGTGGCAACGTTGTTGGTCAGCTTTTCGCCAACCGTGCCGCCGTCGGGATAGGCCGCGCCCTTGAGCGCTTCAACGTCAGTCAGGTCGCCGTTCAGAGCGACTTCGGTGGTCTTGCGCACGAAGTCCTGGAACTGGTCGTTCTTGGCGACGAAGTCGGTTTCCGAGTTCACTTCGACCGCGATGCCCTTGGTGCCGGCAATCGCCAGACCCACCAGACCTTCGGCAGCCGTACGGCTCGACTTCTTGGCAGCGGCAGCCAGACCCTTGGCGCGCAGCGCGTCAACGGCCGCTTCCATGTCGCCATTGGCTTCCTTGAGCGCCTTCTGGCAATCCATCATGCCAGCGCCAGTGCGTTCGCGCAGGTTCTTCACGTCGGCGGCAGTAAAGGCCATGTCCGATAGTCCTTAGACAAGAGTTTTATACAGTTGCGCCGGGCCACATGGACCCGGCGCGTTCCAATTTTGTGACGGCGCCCATTTCAGGGTCCGTTCCAAAGGCTTATCAGCCTTCGAGCACTTCTTCGGCAACCGGCTCGGCCATCGCGCCGATATCCGCGCCCGAAGCGGCCACAGCAGCGCGGTTGCCCTTGGTGGCAGCAGCGGCAACGGCGTCGCAATACAGGCGGATGGCGCGCGAGGCGTCATCGTTGGCGGGGATCGGGAAAGCAATGCCTTCGGGCGAAACGTTCGAGTCGAGGATCGCAACGACCGGGATACCGAGCACGTTGGCTTCCTTGATCGCCAGCTCTTCCTTGTTGGCGTCGATCACGAACATCACGTCGGGGATGCCGCCCATGTCGCGGATACCGCCCAGCGACAGTTCGAGCTTGTCGCGCTCACGAGTCAGCTGCAGAACTTCCTTCTTCGTCAGACCGCCCGTGGCGCTCGACAGGCGTTCTTCCAGCGTCTTGAGGCGCTTGATCGACTGCGAAATCGTCTTCCAGTTGGTGAGCATGCCGCCCAGCCAGCGGTGGTTGACGAAGTGCTGACCAGCAGCGCGAGCAGCTTCAGCGATGGGCTCCTGTGCCTGACGCTTGGTGCCGACGAACAGAACCTTGCCACCGGCCTGAACGGTCGCCGAGATGAACTCCAGAGCGCGGCTGAACAGCGGCACGGTCTGCGACAGGTCGAGGATGTGGATGCCGTTGCGCGCGCCGAAGATGTACGGCTTCATGCGCGGGTTCCAACGGTGGGTCTGGTGGCCGAAGTGGGCACCGGCTTCAATAAGCTGCTGAATCGTAACGACGGGAGCCGCCATAAATATAGTCCTTCCGGTTGTTCCTCTGAGACGCTGGAACCGTGCGGCCAAGGCCCGATGGCCCGAATTTCCGCTGCGGCACCGGTGAAGATGCGTCCCATGTGGGTTGGCCCAGACCTGAAAAAATCCGCATGATTGCGAATCCCCGTGGCGCTGGGTGAGGCGCCCTTAGCGCCGGTTGCAGAAATAATCCAGCGCCATTTTGGAGGATGGCCCGCGCAATCCCGGCAGGAATTGCACGGTTCAACGCAAAAAGCGCTTGACGGACCAGAACAGGTGTGGAACAAAGTGCAAACAGAACGGAACAAGGGGACATCCAGAAGGGAACCGTTCAAACTCCTACTGGTTATCCACATGTTGTACGCAGGGCGCCGCGTCACCGGAATCGACGATCCCGCCCGATGGACAAAGGACTATACCGCGATGCTCACTCTTGCAATCAATGGTATGACCGGCCTGATAGCCGCCCTGGTTATCGCCTCGCTGCTTCACAGCGCCCGGGCCTTCCTTCCCGCATGGCGTCAGCTCAGCGCCGAAGTAAAGCGGCTGGAAAAAGGCAGCGTCCTGAAGGTCACCTTGCGCGAACCCGGTGCGGTCGATTGGGAGCGTTTGTCCGCACCGCTGTCGCCTTTGGCAACGCAGGGCGAGCGCCCCGCCCCAGTCGTCCTTACTCCCCAGCCTCGACGCGCGCTTCCTGCGGCCTTGCGCCCTGCGGCCGCCTGATCCGCATATACATCACCAAGCCTACCGGGATCAGCGCCAGATAGAGGACGCAAATCCCTACCAGCGTAAACCAAGGTTCGCTCAACAACGCGGCAAACACGAGGCCGAACAGGGCAATCAGTTCAAGGCGAACGGAACGGCGCGGACGCAGCGATTTCCAGCTGAGTGTGGGAATCGCAGAAATCAGCAGGAAAGCGTTGAAAGCCAACCATGCGCCGACGATGCGCGGATCGCGAAAGATCGCATCACCCGACGCTTCGCCGCCGCTGGCAATCCACAGATAGATCGGCAGAAATGCCAGACCTGCCCCGACAGGCGCAGGAACGCCGGTGAGAAAACCGGCCTGCTTGCGCGGCTCGTCGGGCAAGTCGATCCGGGCATTAAAGCGGGCAAGGCGCAGGGCCATGCAGATCGCAAAGGCCAGCGCCGCAAACCAGCCAAGGCGCGGCACATCCTTGAGCGACCACAAGAACACGATCAAGGCAGGCGCCACGCCAAAGGAAATGGCATCGGCCAAGCTGTCGAGTTCGGCGCCAAAGCGCGATTGTGCCTTGAGCAGGCGGGCAATGCGCCCATCGATACCGTCAAGCACGCCAGCCAGAATCACCGCGAGAACCGACTTTTCCCACTCGCCCTGAATTGCAAAACGGATGCCGGTCAATCCGCAGCACAGCGCCGCAGAGGTAATCGCATTGGGCGCCATCGCCCGCAGCGTCAATCCACCCGGCAACCGCCTTTGCCGTTCCGCGTCCTCGCCCATCGGCTCATCGCTCACTGGCTCACGCCCTCGATCAGGCCGACCTCGCCGATTTCGGCGAGAATGGTTTCGCCCGCCACCGTGCGCTGGCCCAACAGAACCTTGGGCTCGGTGCCTTCGGGCAGATAGACGTCGACGCGGCTGCCAAAACGAATCAGGCCCACGCGCTGACCCGCGCCGATGATATCGCCGGGCTTGACGAAGGGCACGATGCGGCGCGCCACAAGGCCTGCGATCTGAGTAAAGCCGATCATCGCGCCATTGCCGCGATCAATCAGGATGTGCTGACGCTCGTTCTCCTCGCTGGCCTTATCAAGGTCGGCGTTGAGGAACTTGCCGGGAATGTAGATCACCCGCGAAACCGTGCCGTTGATGGGCGCGCGGTTGATGTGAACATCAAACACGCTCATGAAAATCGAGACACGGGTCACCAGTGCATCGGGCAGACCGGGCGTTCCGGTGCCATCCTCCATCACCAGCTCACGCGGCGGCGCCACCTTCTGGATCAGTGTAATGAGCCCGTCGGCAGGCGCCATGACATAGCGATCGCCGCGCGGCGTCACGCGCAAGGGATCGCGGAAAAATGCGCAGATCCCATAGGTTAAAATGCCGAGCGGCCATGCCAGCAGGCTCCATCCCACAAGCGCCGCCATGAGGCAGGCAAGGGCGGAAACCGCGGCAAATTTGCGCGCTTCGGGGTGTACGGCGGGCCAGTGCCATCCGGCAGTGCCACGCCCCTGGTTGTCAAGAATTTCTCCGGGCATAGCCTGTGTCTCTAGGCGCAGGAAGGCGGCGCTGCAAGCATCGCGTCGCGCCTACCCCCAGATGACTGCGCAGCAGCCTTATTCGCCCACCGGTTCCTCGACCACTTCGACGATTTCGAACACATAGCTTTTCCAGCCGCGCATGCGCGCACCATCGCCCGCCGCCGCCTTCAACCGCGTGGCATCGCCCAGTGAGCGCGTATGCCCCCAGAACACCTCGGTCTTGCCATTGGCCAATTCGGCCACGATGCGCCAGTAATGGGTGAAACGGTCGGTGGTCGGACCGATCCGCTTGACATAGCCATAGGGCATGGTCGCGGTCAGATATCGCTTTTTCTTGGCCATACCTGTGCGCCTAACACATCAATCAATCCTCATCATCGCCAATCCACAGATGGTGGCTGTCGATGCGCAGACGGGTGATGGCGGCATGGGCGTCGGCGCGCGCGATGCTTTCGGCCCGCGCAGCGTCTTGGGTCTGGCGCTCGGCCAGCAGCAGTTCGGACAGATCGAGTGCGCCCGCCTGAAACCCGCGCCGAACCTTGACCAGCGCGGCATCCTGCGCCCGGCGACTGGCATCGGCGCGTTCCCATGCGTGGAGCGCGGCCTGAGCGCCCGCCAGATCGGAATCGGCGGTTTCCTGCAAAGTGCGGCGCACAGCCTGAAGTTCGGCCCCGGCCGCAGCGGCATTGGCCCCGGCCTGATCGGCCAAGGCGCTGCGCCGTCCGTTGCCGATGGGCATGATGAGGATCAGCCCTGCCCCGCGCTCGATCCCGCCCTTGTCGGAAAACACACGAAAGCCTACCTGCGGATCGGGGATGCGGTCCGCCCGCGCGCGCTCGGCGCTGGCTTCGGCCATATTGGCGGTGGCCTCGGCGGCCGCGATTTCGTGGCTGCGCGCAAAGACCAGATCGCGCAGATGCGTCAGACCCCCGTCCGGTTCATGCGGCATGGGGATCGCCTCGGGATGTTCGGGCAAGGTCATGGCGGGAAATTGCGCCTGCAACCGGCTGCGCGCCACCTTTTCGCGCCCGCTCGAACGCTCTGCGGCCAGACGCGCTGCTTCCAGCGCCGCCACCGTCTGATCGGCCTCCAGCACCGAGGCGTCGCGCAATTCCACTCGCCGCTTCACCGCCGAGAGCAGCGTCTGGTAATTGGCCACGCTCTGACGGTCCACCTCGGCCTCGCCCGCGGCGGCCAGCCACGCCCACCAGTAATCGGCCAGCATCAGCGCGGTCTGATGGCGCGTGTCCTCGGCGCGGTTTTTCTGCGCGGTCAGGCCATATTGGCCGATCTCACGATCCAGCCGCACCTTGCCCGGCCAGCGCACGCCCTTGGTCAACTGCGCCTCAAACTCGTCAAAGACACTTTCCTGAACAATGGAGCGGCGGTTGTACGAGGTCTGCAACTGATAATCATAAGGCCCGCGCTCCAGCACGCGCACTTCGGCCTCGGCGGCGCGGGTGCGGGCGTTGGCGGCCTCAACGCCGGGATGACTGGCCAGCGCCTGCGCCACGGCGGCCGGATCGGGCAGGCCCGGTTCAGGCCCCACCTGACTGGGCGTGGCAAACGCGGGCAAAGGCATCAGGCAAAGGGCAAGAGAAAGAAACTTACGCATCGGCTTTCTCCGCGCGGTTTTCGCCAAACCGTTCATACAGGATCGGCAAGAGCACCAGCGTGAGCAGAGTGGAGGTGATCAGCCCGCCGATCACCACAATGGCCAGCGGCTTTTGAATTTCCGAGCCCGGCCCGGTGGCGAACAGCAGGGGCACCAGGCCAAAGGCGGCAATCGTGGCCGTCATCATCACCGGGCGCAGGCGGCGCTTGGCCCCCACCCGCACGGCCTGCGCCAGATCCATGCCGCCATCGCGCAATTGGCGGAAATAGCTGACCATCACCAGGCCGTTGAGCACGGCAATGCCCAGCAGCGCGATAAAGCCGACCGAGGCGGGCACCGAAAGATACTCGCCCGAGGCCGCCAGCGAGACCATGCCGCCCACCAGCGCAAAGGGAATGTTGACCAGAATGAGCAACGAGGCCCGCACCGAAGACAGCGTGGCGTAAAGCACCACAAAGATCATCAGCAAGGCAATCGGCAGCACCACCGCCAGACGGGCCGAGGCGCGCTGCTGGTTTTCAAACTGGCCGCCCCAGACGATGCGATAGCCCTGCGGCAATTTCACATTGGCGCCAATATCGGCCTTGGCCTGCTGGACATAGCCCACCAGATCGCGCCCGCCGACAAAAGCCTGCACCATGGCGAAGCGCGAGCCGTTTTCATGCTCGACCTTGACCGGGCCTTCGGTGCGCTCAACCTTGGCCACGTCGCTGGCGCGCACCAGTTGGCCGGTGGGGCTGCGATAGAGACGGTCGGCGAAACCGGCGGGATTGGCCGCCTCGCCCTCGCCCCGGATCAGGATGGGCACGCGGCGCAACCCTTCGGCCACCACGCCCGAGCGCACGCCTTCCAATTCGGAGCGCATCGCGTCCTGAAGCGTGTCGATGGGCATGCCCACGCGGCCCGCCGCCGTGCGGTCGATGTCGATTTGCAGGTAATCCACCTTGTCGTTGGCCATGGTCAGGGCCTCGCTGGTGCCGGGGATAGCGCGCAGGCGGCGCTGGACCTCTTCGGCCAGACGGCCGAGTTCAGCGCTGTCGGGACCAAAGATCTTGATCGCCAGATCGCCGCGCGCACCCGTCAGCATTTCGGAAATGCGCATCTCGATGGGCTGGGTAAAGCTGGTCTGGACGCCGGGCAGATTGGCCACCGCCTTGCGGATTTCATTGACCAGCCACTCCTTGTCGCCCACACGCCATTCACTGCGGGGTTTCAGGATGATGAAACTGTCCGTCTCGTTCAGCCCCATCGGATCAAGGCCCAATTCGTCCGAGCCTGTGCGCGAGATGACATTGGTCACTTCGGGCACCTTGCTCATGATCGCCTTTTGCGCGGCATGGTCGATTTCCATACTGTGCGGCAGCGAGATCGAGGGCAGTTTGGTAAGCTGAACGATCGCCGAGCCTTCGTCCATCGTCGGCAAGAAGGTCTTGCCGGTAAATTGATAGGCCACCACCGCCAGCACCAGCGACAGGCCTGCGGCCGCAAAGACCGGCATTCGATGCGCAAAGGCCCAGTCGAGCAGCCGCCCGTAACGCGGCCCCAATTGCCGCATCAGCCAGGGTTCATGATGCGAATCCCCCGCCTTAAGCCCAAAGAACGACAGCACCGGCACCAGCGTCAGCGCCAGCACCAGAGCCGAGAGCAGCGCCAGCACGATGGTCAGCGCGACGGGGGCGAACAGCTTGCCTTCCAACCCTTCGAGCGTAAGCAGCGGCAGAAATACCAGTGCGATAATGGCAAGGCCGCTGGCGACGGGCGTCGCCACCTCGGCGGCGGCAACGAACACATTGTGCAGCCGCCCCGCCCCGGCATGGCGCGGATCGCTCATCCGCTCGACCACATTTTCGACCACCACGACCGCGCCATCGACCAGCATGCCCACCGCAATCGCCAGCCCGCCAAGGCTCATCAGATTGGCCGTAAGCCCTACGGCGCGCATGGCGATAAAGGTGAGCAGCACCGCCATCGGCAGCGCCAGCGCAACAATCACCGAGGCCCGCACATCGCCAAGGAACAGCAGCAGCAGCACGACCACCAGCAAGGTCGCCTCGATCAACGCCTCCTCAACCGTCCCCACGGCGCGCTCGATCAGATCTGAGCGGTCGTAAAACACCGCGATTTTCATGCCCTTGGGCAGGCTGGGCTTCAATTCCTCGATCCGGACCTTGACGCCATCGACGATCTTGGCCGCATCCACGCCGCGCAGACCGATGACAATGCCCTCGACCGCCTCGCCGCGCGCGCCCTGGCTGACCGCGCCATAGCGGGTGAGCGCGCCGATCCGCACCTTGGCAACATCGCCCACGCGCACAACCCGGCCGGTCGAGCTTTTCACCACCACCGCCGACAGATCAGCCACATTGCGGATAGCGCCCGAGGAGCGCACGATCAGCGCCTCCTCGCCCGCCACAAGGCGGCCCGCGCCATCATTGCGGTTCGAGGTGCTGATGGCATCCGAGAGATCCGTCACCGTCAGACCCGCCGCCGCCAGCGCCTGATTATCCGGCACCACCTCATAGCTTTCCGCCAGACCGCCCAGCGTGTTCACATCGGCAACCCCCGGCACCGTGCGCAGCGCAGGTCGGATTACCCAGTCCAGCACCCGGCGCTTTTCGGCCAGATCCTGCGGACCTTCGATGGTGAACATGAACATGTCGGTCAAAGGCGTGGCAATCGGGGCCAGACCGCCGCTGACCGTGGAGGGCAGATTGCCCATCACCCCCGTCAGGCGCTCATTCACCTGATTGCGCGCCCAGTAAATATCGGTGCTGTCGTCGAAATTGATCGTAACGTCGGCAATCGCATATTTGGCCACAGAGCGCAGCACGGTCTGATGCGGAATGCCCAGCATTTCCATCTCGATGGGGGCCACCACGCGGCTCTCCACCTCTTCGGGCGTCATGCCGGGGGCCTTGAGGATCACCTTGACCTGGGTTGAGGAGATATCGGGAAAGGCGTCAATCGGCAGGTTGAGAAAGGACCAGATGCCCCATCCCGCCAGCGCCAGCGCCAAGGCCAGCACCGCCATGCGCGCGGCCAGCGCGCGTTCGACCAGTTTGCGCAACATGGATCAGGCCCCTGCGAAAATGGCTTTGAGTTCGGCCACGCCCTTGGTGACCACCTGCGCGCCCGGCGCGATGCCGCCGCCGATCACCATGCGCCCGCCGCTCTCGCCCGCGACACTCACCGTCTGACGGCGAAAATTCTTGCCCTCGCGGACAAAGACCACGTCCTTGCCATCCAGATTGGCCACCGCCGTGCGCGCCACGCTGACGCCCTTGGCGCTATCCTTTGCTGCCTCGATGGTCGCGGTCACGCCCTTGCCCGGGATCAGGCCCGCGTCCCCGGCCACGCTGGCCCGCGCCACCAGCGAGCGGGTGACAGGATCAAGCGAGGCGCCAACGGAAAGCAATTTGCCCTCCGCACGCCGCCCGTCCTGCTCCACCGCCACCGGCATGCCGGGGCGCAATTGGCCCGCCAGCCTTTGCGGCAATTGCAGATCAAGCCGCAGCGCCGCGATATTTTCCACCACAAAGGGCGCGCCATCGGTGCTGACCGCGCCGCCGGTTTCCACGCTGACACTGGCCACGCGGCCCGCGATGGGCGAGCGCAAGGTCACCGTGCCATCGCGCGATGCCCCGCCCAGCGCCAGCAGACGCCGGTTTTCCGCCAAGGTCGCCTGAACAGCGCGCAGGTTCGCCACCGCTTCCTCGGCGCGCGAGGCGGCGATGACGCCTTCCTTCGCCAATTGGCTCAGACGAGCGGCATTGGCCTGCGCCACCGGCAATTCGGCCTGCGAACGCGCCATCGCCCCGCTGAACTGCACCGATTCGGCCGCCTTGACCACGCCCAGCACCGCGCCGCGCTCGACCTGCTGACCGGGAATAACCAGAACCTTGACCGCCGTGCCGCCAAAGGGCGACGTGACCGCCACCCGCGCCTCGGGCGGCAGCGATACCGTGCCCGGCACGCTGGCGAGCGGGATCGGCGCATCGCCCTGCGCGGCCTCGACCGTTATGCCCAATTCCTTGACCTGCGCATCGCTCAGCGCGACCAGATCGCCCTTGGGACTGGGCGCTTCGGGCGCGGCCTCCTCGGTGGCACGCGAACAGGCGGAGAGCAGGGCGAGAGCGGCACCAGCGGCCAACAGGGAGTTTTTGCGCATCATGAACGCCGCCATGGCGCACAAAGCTGACAGGAACTTGTCAGTTTCGTGTGGCAGGTCCAATAGTCATGAAGCATTCAGACATGGGGACTCAAGGCTTGCGGCTGTTGTTGATCGAGGATGACGGCGAATTGGCAAGCCGCCTGAGCAATCGCCTGCGCGATGCAGGTTTTGCCGTGGATGTCGCCGGATCGCAGGCCGATGGCGAAGGCTGGCCCGATCTGGACAAGATCGCCGCGATCATTCTCGACCTTGGCCTGCCCGATGGCAACGGGCTGGATCTGCTGCGTTACTGGCGGGGGCGGCGGGTCGATTGCCCGGTGCTGATCCTGACCGCGCGCGGCAGTTGGCAGGACAAGGTGGAGGGGCTGAACGCGGGGGCCGACGATTTCGTAGTAAAGCCCGTGAGGTTCGAGGAATTGCTGGCGCGGCTCCATGCGCTGTTGCGCCGCCATGTGGGCGCGCGGGCGCAATGGATCGAGGCGGGCGGGGTGCGGCTTGATCCGGTGGGGCGCAATGCCGAAATCGAAGGGGCGGCACTCTCGCTCTCCAAACAGGAGTTTCGCCTGCTGCAACTCTTTGTCCGCCGCCCCGGTCAGGTCTTGTCGCAGGGCGATATTCTTGAACATCTCTATGACCTTGGCGCAGAACGCGATCTGAACGCCATCGAGGTGCTGGTCAGCCGGTTGCGGCGCAAGGTGGGCGCAGGCCGGATCAAGACCCTGCGCGGGCTTGGCTACAGGTTTGAGGCATGAGGCGTATGCTGCCCCCCGCCCGATTGGCCGCGCACAGCCTGCGGCTGCGGTTCCTGCTGGCAATCCTGCTCTGGGTCGCGCTGGGCATCGGCGGCATCTGGTATTCGGCCACGCGGGTCTTTACCCGCCATATCGAGGCGCAATATCACGACGAACTTTATGGCCATGTGCGCGAACTGGCCGGATTGGTGAACATCTCGCCCGACAGCCATCTCTCGCTCTCCCGCCCCCTGTCCGATCCGCGCTACCTTGAACCGCTTTCGGGCTATTACTGGCAGGTTTCGGTGCATAAGGGCGACCGCATTCATTCCGCCTCGATGGTGCGCGGCGTAATCGACGAGGACATCGCCCACTCGCCGGAAATTTTCCATTCCATCGACAATGGCCCCACCGGCAAGACCATCGCCTATGGCTTTACCGGCTTTACGCCCGACGGGCGGGTCGTCCATTACGTCATCGCGGTGGACAAACGCTATCTGGACCAGACCATCGCCAGCTTTACCCGTGAATTGACGCTGTGGCTGACCGCGCTGGCGGCAGCTTTGCTGATTACCGGCTATGCGGTGGTGCTGTTTGGCCTGCGCCCGCTCAACCGATTGGCCACGGCCATTGGCCAATTGCGCGAGGGCACCAGCGCGCGGCTCGAAGGCGCCTATCCTTCGGAAATCGCACCTCTGGTTGAGGATTTGAACGCCTATATCGCGGGCAATGAGGCGGTGATCGACCGCGCGCGAGTCGAAGCGGGCAATCTGGCGCATGGGCTGCGCACGCCGCTGGCCGTCATCACCGACGAGGCCGAAAGGCTGGCCCGCCAGCCCGAAAGCGCAAGGGCTGCCCGCGCCCTGCTCGATCAGGCGCATGTGATGGTTCAGCAGATCGACTTTCGACTGGCGCGCACCCGTTCGGCGGCGGGCGCCCGCGCCTCGCTGCGGATCAGCCATCTGCCCGAGGCGGTGTTGCCCATCCTCTCGGCCATGCGCAAATTGCACCCCGATTGCGCCTTTGACCTGTCGGCCCCCGCGCCCGTCCGCATGGCGATTGATCCGGTAGACCTGTCCGAACTGGTCTCCAACCTGCTGGACAATGCCGGGAAATGGGCGCGCCGCCGCGTCGTGCTGACCATTGCCGAGGGGCCGCGCATCCGGGTTGAGGACGACGGCCCCGGCATGAGCGAGGACCAGATCGCACGCGCCTGCGAGATCGGCAGCCGGTTTGATGCCGACATGCCGGGCAGCGGTCTGGGCCTTGCCATTGCCCGCGACATTGCCGAGGCCTATGGTTTGCGCCTGCGGCTGTCTTCGCCGCCGGGCGGCGGGCTGGTGGCGGAACTGACATGAAAGCCGTCTGGCAAATTGCTCTTATTATGGCCTTTTATGGCTTGGGAGAGGTCTTGGTCCGCCTCACTCATGCCTCCCTGCCTGCCAGCGTTATCGGCCTCGCGCTGATCCTGATCGCGCTGCATCGACGGTGGTTGAGGGCAGAGCAATTGCGCGAAGGAGCACATGGCCTGCTGGGACGGATGCTGCTGTTTTTTGTGCCTGCTGTGCCGGTCCTGATCGACCACCGCGAATTTTTCAGCATGCTGGGCGTCCGCCTGATGCTGGCGGTGGGCGTTGGCACGGTTTTGGTGATGACGGTGACGGGCGTCGTGGTGCAGTTGATGGCCCGCGCCGATGATTGATGCGACCGCCACCGCCCTGTGGTCCGCGCTCACGCTGGCCAGTTTTTCCGCCACGCGCTTGCTCCATAGGCGCTGGCCGCGCTGGTGGCTGATGCCGCTGATCACGACGCCTTTGATTATAGCATCCATCCTATTGGCCTTTCACGTCCCCTACCCCGCCTATCGGGCCGGTGCAGGCTGGCTATTGTGGATGCTGGGCCCGGCGGTCACTGCCTTTGCCGTGCCGATCTATGATCAGCGCGCGATGATCCGCCGCTATTGGCGCCCGCTGCTCGCCGGCATGGTCGCGGGCAGCGCAACCTCTTTCCTCTCCGGCTGGGTGCTGGCCGGGGTGCTGGGCATTGACGGGCCGCTGCGCCTGTCGCTGCTGCCCCGTTCGGTCAGCACGCCTTTTGCCATGGCGATTTCGGCGGAAATCGGCGGCATGCCTGATCTTACCGCCGTTTTCGTGATCGCCACCGGCATCCTTGGCGCGCTGCTGGGCGAAGCGGCGGTGATGCGCGGCGCCCCCTCAAGCCCGACGGCGCAGGGGGCGATGATTGGCGTTGCCGCCCATGCCATCGGCACCGCGCAGGTTCAGCCGCGCCACCCGCATGTTGGCGCGGTGGCCGGGCTGGCGATGGTGCTGACCGGGCTGCTCAATCTGGCGCTCGCGCCCTTGGTTCTCTGGTTTCTGCACCGTTAATTTTCGCCCCGCATTTGCCGCCAAAATCGAGGCGAACCGAGTACGAGCCTGTTAAAACTTTCCGCCCTGTTAACTTCTTACCTCTATCATCCGGCGCTTGATGGAGGCTGAATTCCGTGAATAATAAAATTTATCAGGGTTTTGGAAATTCAGGCTCGGGCGGTCAGGGCGGTCGGGAGGACAATCAGCGGGTCGATATCACCGCCATTTGCGAAGTGCGACAAGGCATGGCCGAATGGCGCCGTGTCACACTCGACGAACTTTCGCCCGGCGGCTTTCGCATCAACCGCTATGGCGAGGCCGACCCCAGCCAGCCCCTGCGCATCCGCATTCCGGGGCTGCAGATGCTTTCTGCGCGCGTGGTTTGGCAAAAGGATGGCGCGATTGGCTGTGCCTTCGCCGCCCCTTTGCATGACGCCGTGTTTGCCCATATCACGCGCAATCTGACGCGCTGAATTACCCATTCTTGCGGCCAAATCGACGCGGCGGCGACATCCGTCGGTCGGCGGAACGCACAGGCATGGGCACCGGATTGCGACTGGAGCGGCGGGCCAGATGGCAGGCGATGATCTCGTCGGGGTCCCATCCGGTTGCCGCATCGCGGCCCTGCTGCGATGCGGCGGCCTGCTTGCGGGCGGCTTCGCGCAAATGGACCAGCAGCGCTATGAAACCGACAAACATCCCCGTGGCAACCAGCGCCAGGACGAGCAACAGACCTCCTGTCGAGGCCCAGGTCATATCCGCAATCTGTTTCAGATCGAACACCATGGAGGAAATGCCGAAAAACGCGGCAAACCCCAGCGCAAACATATTGCGCAGCATCGAACCGATTGTGTGAAACAGGCTGAACATCGCTGGCTCCTCGCCTGCGAGGCCTAGCAAAGCTTGGTAAACGATGCGCTAACCGTAAAAGGTTATTCTCGTAAAAATACGCAGGCAACGAAAAAGGGCGGAAAGCCTGTGCCTCCCGCCCCCTTTTCCTGAAATGCCTTACGCGATCAGATATGGATCGCCCGGCCATAGGCGGCCAGCGTCGCCTCATGCATCATTTCCGACAGGGTCGGATGCGGGAAGACCGTGTTCATCAATTCCTGCTCGGTGGTTTCCAGCGTCTTGCCCACAACATAGCCCTGAATCAGCTCGGTCACTTCCGCGCCGATCATGTGCGCGCCCAGCAATTCGCCGGTCTTGGCGTCAAACACCGTCTTGATGAAGCCTTCCGGCTCACCCAGCGCGATAGCCTTGCCATTGCCGATGAAGGGGAAATTGCCGACTTTCAGCGTGTAACCGGCTTCCTTGGCCTTGGCCTCGGTCAGGCCGACGCTGGCCACCTGCGGGTGGCAATAGGTGCAGCCCGGAATGTTGCGGCGGTCCAGAGCGTGCGGATGCACCTCCTTGTTGCCCAGTTCCTTGGCGATGGCTTCGGCCGCCGTCACGCCCTCATGGCTGGCCTTGTGCGCCAGCCAGGGGCCGGGCGTAACGTCGCCGATGGCCCACACGCCCTTGACGTTGGTGCGACCATAGGGGTCAGTGTTGATGATGCCGCGATCGGTCGGAATACCCAGAGTTTCCAGACCGATGTTCTCGGTATTGGCGACAACGCCCACGGCCACGATCACATGGCTGAACTCTTCCTCGGTCACCTTGCCGTCGGGAGCCTTGATCTTGGCCTTCACGCCCTTGGCGTCCGCAACCAGTCCTTCCAGACCCGTCTTGGTACGGATCTTGAACCCCTGCTTGGTCAGCGACTTTTCAAGGAAGGCCGAGACATCGGCGTCCTCTGCGGGCACGATGCGGTCGGCCATTTCGACCACGGTCACTTCCGCGCCCAGATCGTTGTAGAAGCTGGCAAATTCGATGCCAATGGCGCCCGAACCGATGACCAGCAGTTTGGTCGGCATTTCCTTGGGCGTCATCGCATGGCGATAGGTCCAGATGCGATTGCCATCCGCAGGCGCAAAAGGCAGATCACGCGCACGCGCGCCGGTCGCCACGATGATGTGCTTGGCGGTCAGCGTTTCGGTGCCCTTCTCGCCGGTCACTTCCAGCTTGCCGGGAGCCAGCAGCTTGCCATTGCCCATATGGACGGCAACCTTGTTCTTCTTCATCAGATGCGTCACGCCCTGATTAAGCTGCTTGGCCACGCCGCGCGAACGGGCAACCACCGCGGCCAGATCGGCGGCAACGCCCGTGGCCGACAGGCCGTAAGCCTTGGCATGCTGCATCTGGTGAAACACCTCGGCGCTGCGCAGCAGGGCCTTGGTCGGGATACAGCCCCAGTTGAGGCAGATGCCGCCCAGATTTTCGCGTTCGACAATCGCGGTCTTGAGACCCAGTTGGGCCGCGCGGATCGCCGCGACATAGCCACCGGGGCCCGAACCCAGAACAATCACATCATACGCTTCAGCCACGTTGTTTACTCCTGAACCACCGGGCGGGGCCGCCCGGCGTCATCGACAGCCACAAAGGTGAAGCTCGCTTCGGTCACCTTTTGCGCCTCGTGTTGAAAACGGTCGCGCCGCCATGCCTCGATGGCAATCGTCATCGAGGAGCGGCCCACCTTGCGGATTTCGCCATAGACCGAAACCTCATCGCCGACCTTCACCGGCTTGAGGAACTGCACGCCGTCCATAGCGATGGTCACGGCCCGGCCGCGCGAATGGCGCGCGGCCAGCAGCCCTGCCCCCATGTCCATCTGACACAGCAGCCACCCGCCGAAAATATCGCCATAGGCGTTGGCATCGGCGGGCATCGCGGTTACCCGAATAACGGGCTCAGTGGCGGGGCGCAGGGTCAGGGCCTCCATCTCAGGCCAGCAGGCCCAGCGGATTTTCGACCAGTTCGCGGAAGGCGGCCATCAGCTGCGCGCCATCGGCGCCGTCGATGGCGCGGTGGTCAAAGCTGCCCGTGGCGCACATGGCCGTGGCCACGCCCAGGCTGCCGTCTTCCAGCACCCAAGGGCGCTTTTCACCGGCGCCGATGGCCATGATCATGCCCTGCGGCGGATTGATGACGGCTTCGAACTGCTTGATGCCCATCATGCCCATGTTCGACAGGCTAGCGGTGCCGCCGATGAACTCGTTGGGGGCCAGCTTGCCTTCCTTGGCGCGCTTGCCAAGGTCGGCCATGGTGGTGCTGATCGCGGCCAGACCCTTGCCCGCGGCATCCGTCACGATCGGCGTGATCAGGCCATTGGGGATCGACACCGCCACCGAAACGTCGGCGCGGGCATATTGGCGCAGCGTATCGCCCGCAAAGGCGACATTGCACTGGGGCACCTGCGTCAGGGCAACGCCCAGCGCCTTGATCAGCATGTCATTGACCGACAGCTTGACCTTGCGTCCGGCCAGCGCCGAATTCAGCTCTGCGCGCAGCTTGAGCAGCGCATCGAGGCGGATATCCACCGTGAGGTAGATATGCGGCACCTGCTGCTTGGATTCGGTCAGGCGGCGCGCAATCGTCTTGCGCATGGTCGAGAGCGGCAGATCCTCATGCGGGATGCCAAAGTCGGGCAGAGCGGCAGGCGCCGAGGGAGCCGGAGCCGCCACAGGCGCGGGCGCAGCAACCGGAGCCGCCGCCGCAACAGGAGCCGCCGCCGCAACAGGAGCCGCCGCGCCGGGCTGCGCGCCCTCGACGTCGGCCTTGACGATGCGGCCGTTGGGGCCGGTGCCCTTGACGGCGGCCAGATCAACACCCTTTTGCGCCGCAATCCGCTTGGCCAGCGGCGAGGCGATCACGCGGTCGCCGGTCTTGACCGGAGCAGCAGCCGGGGCGGCCGCGACAGGAGCGGGAGCAGCAGCGGCAGGGGCCGCCGCCACGGGCGCGGGCGCAGCAGCCGGCTTGGCCACCGGGGCCGAGGCATCTTCGCCTTCACCGGCCAGCTGGGCAATCACGGTGCCGACCTTCACATTGTCGGTGCCTTCGGCGATTTCGATGGCGACAATCGTGCCTTCATCCACCGCTTCGAATTCCATTGTCGCCTTATCGGTTTCAATCTCGGCCATGATATCGCCAGCGCTAACCGTATCACCAACTTTAACCAGCCAGCGGGCCAGTTTCCCCTGCTCCATCGTGGGAGACAGAGCGGGCATCTTGATCGAGATCGGCATGAGGGCTTCTCGTCCTTATGGCTAATTTTAGAATCGGTCTGCTTCTGCCGGGGATTGCGCCAATCGGCAAGATGCTTAGGCCGAATAGGAATGTGCTTGATGGCTTAACCCACAAAACTTATGCCCTGTCGGCCCCCGACGACAAGCCCAAAAGCGACCCTTCGCGCTTCCTGCGCGGTCAAATTGCGTCGCGGGCGTGTTTGTGTCATCACCGCGCATCACGGAATTTCCGGTTCAAACGGGCCAAAATTCCGGTTCAAGGGGAATGGGCTATGCGTGTCTATCTGGTGATCGTGGATGAAAGTGACGAGGCGCGCGTGGCCCTGCGCTTTGCCACAAGACGCGCGATCAAGACGCAGGGACAGGTCCATATTCTCGCGCTGGTGCCGCCCCAGCCCTTTTCGGCCTTTGGCGGCATTCAGGCCACCATCGAGGAGGAAGCCCGCGCGCGCGCCGAAACCATCGCCGCCGCCGCCGCAGGCAGCGTGCTCTCGCAGGCGGGCCACATGCCGGTGATCGCGGTTGTCTCGGGCGATCCGGTCAAGGCGGTGCGCGAATATCTCTCGCAACACAGCGAAGTAGCCGCGCTCGTGCTGGGCGCGCCTGCGGGCGGCGGGGCATCGGGCGCAGGCCAGGGGCCGCTGATCGGCCACTTCACCGGCGCCGGGCTGGGCGCCCTGTCCTGCCCCCTCTTCATCGTGCCCGGCGGCATGGATGAGGCCGAGATCGACCGCCTGAGTTAACGCCGCTTGCCCTGATGGCGGATATTGGCGGGTCGCCCGCGATGTCCCACCAGATGGCTGCCGCGCCGCTTCAACCCGGCCTTGTCGGGCAAAGGCACGCTGCCGCGCTTTTCAATCCGGCCTTGCCCGTCCTCCGGCTCAAACTTCAACGCGCCCGTCAAAGCATTGGCCTCGGCCAGACGCAGGCGGACCCGGTCGCCGATGGCAAAGACCGTGCCGGTGGATTCGCCCACCATCCGCTGGCCCTTTTCATCATGGTGAAAGCGTTCGTCGCCCAGCACCGAGACCGGCACCAAGCCATCGCCGCCCAGCCCGATGATCGTGGCAAACAGGCCGAAGCGCTGGACACCGGTGATGCGGCAATCGAACATTTCGCCGACATGCATCGACAGCCATGCCGCGACATAGCGGTCCACCGTCTCGCGTTCGGCCACCATGGCGCGGCGCTCGGCGGTGGAAATCGCATCGCAGATCCGCGCCAGATCCGAACGATCCCGTCCATGCAGGCCTGATAGCGCGGGCAGATCGCCCGAGGGCGCAGGCTGTTCCAGATGAAACGCATCGACCAGCGCGCGATGCACAAGCAAATCCGAATAGCGCCGAATGGGCGAGGTGAAATGGGCATAGGACCCCAGCCCCAGCCCAAAGTGCCCGGCATTGCGCGGGCCATAATAGGCCTGCGTCTGGCTGCGCAGCACCGCCTCCATGATGAGAGCCTTTTCGACCTCATCATCAATGCCTTTCAGCATCCGGTTGAACAGGGCGGGCGTAATCACCTGCCCCAGCGACAGCTTGCGCTCAAACGTGGCGAGGTAGTCCTTCAAAGCGATCAGCTTTTCGCGGTTTGGCGGCTCGTGGATGCGATAGACCACCGGCGCGGTCTTGCTTTCCAGAGCCTTGGCCGCCGCGACGTTGGCCGCGATCATGAAGTCCTCGACCACGCGATGCGCGTCCAGCCTTTCGCGCACCGCAACCTGCGCCACGCGGCCCATTTCGTCCAGCACCACGCGGCGCTCGGGCAAATCGAGTTCGAGCGGATCGCGCGCAACCCGCGCCTTGGTCAAGGCCCCCCATGCGCCCCACAAATTGACCAGATGGGCCTCGGCCTCGCCTGCGTCGATCCGGCGCTGGGCCTCCTCATAGGCGATCACCTCGGCAATCCGCACAATCGCGCGGGTAAAGCGGAAGGATGTCATCCGCCCCTCCGCATCCAGCGTCAGATGGCAGGCCATGGCCGCACGCGGCGCGCCCGCTTTCAGTGAGCAGACATCAGCCGACAAAACCTCCGGCAGCATCGGCACCACGCGGTCGGGGAAATAGACCGAATTGCCGCGCTTGCGGGCCTCGCGGTCCAGCGCGCCGCCGGGGCGGACATAGAAGGACACGTCGGCAATCGCCACCACGGCGCGCCATCCGCCCTCACCATCGGGTTCGGCCCAGATCGCATCGTCATGGTCGCGCGCGTCCACCGGGTCGATGGCCACGATGGGCAGATGCGTCAGATCCTCGCGCTGCTCCTGGCTCAACGGTTGGCGGGCGGAAAGTTCGGCCTCGGCAATTACCTCGCTGGAGAATATATGCGGCAAGCCATGCTTGTGAATGGCGATCAAGCTGAAGCTCTTGGGCGCCAGCGGATCGCCCAGCACCGCCACCACGCGCACCCCGGCCCGCGGCGAACGGCCCGCCGGTTCGGCCATCACCAACTGGCCCTCGACCGCCCCGCCCAGATCCGAAATCTGCACCGCATGGCGCTCGCGCTTGTCGATGGGGGCCAGCCAGCCCTTGCCCGCGCCGTCGATCTCGACCACGCCCATGATCGCCTCGGCATCACTGGGCAGTTTCTTCATCGGAAAGGCCAGCCAGCCTTCGGGCGTTTCCTCGGTGCGGCTCAAAATCCGGTCGCCGGGCTTGAGCGCGCCCACACCGCGCATCTGCGGTCCCTTCTTCTGCGCCACGCGCTGTTCCACCACAGTCAGGCGCGGCGGAGCACCGGCTTCATCGGCCTCCCACTTGTCGGGCACCGCAATCGGCAGGCCATCCTCGACGCCCACCACGCGCAGCACGGTGACCTTGGGCACGCCGCCCATGCGGTGATAGGCGGTACGCTTGCCGTCGATCAGGCCCTCCTCGGCCATGTCTTTCAGCAGCGCCTTCAGCTCGATCTTTTCCGCACCCTTCAGACCAAAGGCCTTGGCAATCTCGCGCTTGCCCACCTCGTCGGCAGCATTGGCGATGAAATCCAGCACTTGCTGGCGGCTGGGCATGCCCGGTTCGATCTTGCGGCGGGCGTCCTTGTTCTGGATCGTCAGCTTGCCGGGTTTGCGCGGGGGTCGTTTGTCAAAGGCCATAGCCGATGCCTTGGCCCCAAAGCGCGCGTATTACAAGCCTGACCGCTCATACGACCCGCCCGGCAGCGCGCTGGCAATCGGGCTTTGCACGCCATTGGCCCCCACCGCCGAAACGCCGAGGAACCAGTCATCGCCGCGCAGGCCCTTGAAGGTCATCGCCGTGCTGGCGGTGGTGGCAAAGGGCTTGGCCTCCCATCCGGCGGCGTCCGTCCGGCGGCGCCAGATGGCATAAGACACCGCGCCGGGCACCGGGCTCCATTTGAGATCGGTGTCTGGGGAAACGGCAATCTTTTGCGAAACCGTGGGCGGTATGGGCGCGGCGGCAATGGCGCTGGCGGCGCGGATGTTGAGGGCGGTTACGCGGGCGAGATAGGGAAAGTCCATGAACTCGATGGTGTCGCCATATTGGGTAGTCCCTTCGCGGCGGATGTCCTGATGCTGATGATCATAATTTTCGACCGCGACGGTGATGCGAACGGCGGGAAAGCCCTTTTCCTCAAAGGGCAAATGATCGCCCCCGCGTCCCACCCGGTCGGCGCGCCACACCTGCCGCACGGCCAGATCTTTGGCGGACAGGCCAGCGATAAAGCGCGAGAGGTTGCGGCTGGGGCTATCATTCTCGCCCCCTTCGCGGCGCTGGGCGGCGGTCAGTTTTGCGTCCGCATTGGCGCGCGGCCCTTCGGAAAAGACGCGGATATGCGCGTCATCCACCATCCCGTCCGACCCGCGCGTATTGCCGACAATGTCATTGTTGAGCACCGCCTTGACCTTCCACCCCCGCTCGGCCGCGACATCGGCCAGCAGGCGGCCGCCCAGCAGACCCTGCTCCTCGCCCGACAGGATTGCGTAAACCACGGTGGTGGGGAATTTGCGCTGAGACATCAAACGCGCCGCCTCGATCACCAGCGCTACGCCTGAACCATCGTCATTGGCCCCCGGCGCATCGGCGGTGGCGTTCATCACATCCGAAACGCGCGAGTCGATATGGGCCTGAATGATGGTCACTTCATCAGGCCGCTCGGTGCCCTTTTGAATGGCCACAACATTGACCAGCCGCGCAGGGCTTGGGATGCGCGCGCTGGTCACCATGCGTTCGGGCAGTTCGATGGAGAGGCAGCCGCCGCATTGCGCCCCGATGGCGCGGAATTGGTCCTCGGCCCATTTGCGCGCCGCGCCGATCCCGCGTTTGGGATCATCCTGAGAGGAGAGCGTATGGCGCGTGCCAAAGCCCACCAGCGAGGTCACCGTGGCGCGCAGGCGATCTGGCGATGGCGCCGCAGTTTGGGCCAAGGCGGCGGCGGGCAGCAGGGCGGCGGCGAGGAGCGTATAACGAAGCATGGGCGCGAATGTGCCACGCCTTTTGCCCCGCGCAAGGGGGCAAACTAGCGTAATTTTTCAAGCCAGATGGTGCGGCGGATGGTTTCATCCACCATGCAGGAGGAATATTCGATGGCCTCCAGCGTTCCGCCCTCGGCCTCCTTGGATTGCAGCAGGCAATGCTTTTGCCGATCAGCAATCCATGCGCGCTCGGCGCTGCGCAGCGCAGGTTGGCGGGCGGGCGGCAGGCGCTTGAAGGTCACCGCCCAGACTGCATTCAGCCGCGCATCCTGCCGCTTCATTTCCTGCGCATTGCACTGGTCATGCAGGATCGTGTTGAGATCCGGGCGCGCCAGACACCGCCGATAGGGCGGCGTATAACGCGCGTCGATCTCCGGATGGCTCGGCGCCGGATCGGCCAGCGTCAGGATCGGCCCAAAGGAATAGGCCGGAATTGCCGATGCCAGAACCAGCGCCAGCAGCATCAATAGGCCCGCGCGACGTAGATGCGCTCAACCGCCGCTTCGCCGGTAAAGGGGCAGAGCCCTTCCGCAGGCGCGGCATCAAGCGCGGTGTTGCGGATGGTGAGTTTCAGCGCCTTGAGTTGCTCGACCACCTTTTCCAGCGCATCGCCGGTCGGGCGGCTCCAGTTGAGTTCGACCCAGCCCGGATAGCGCTTATCCTCGGCAAAGAACTCGGCCAACTGCGCCAGCGTGGTCAGGCCGCGCGTGATATTGGCGTCGCGCTTCTCGGTCGCCTCGCGGTGCAGGCTGGCCTGAATGTCGTCCAAGAGCGCTGCGGCCCCGGCGACAAATTCCTCGCGACTCTGGCCGACGAAATTGGTCTTGGCATCCTCGCGCCAGATGCGGTCGCGGCGCAGCGCCGAAACCATGCCGCCCGCCGCATCGCGCCCGCCGATTTCCAAAATGATCGGCGCGCCCTTCTTCACCCAAGCCCAGCGCTTTTGCGTCGCCTTGCCGGGGCGCTTGTCGAGCAGCACGCGGATCGGTTCGCCCAGCGCGGACAGCTTGAGCAATTCGCGGCGGATTTCCTCGCAATAGGCCAGCAGCGCCTCGTCGCCGTCATCCTCGCGCAGCATGGGCAGAATAATGATCTGATGCGGGGCAATCGCGGGGGGAACGCGCAGGCCGTCATCATCACCATGCGCCATGATGACGCCGCCGATCATGCGGGTCGAGACGCCCCAGGAGGTCGTATGCGCCAGTTCCTGCGCACCTTCCTTGCTCTGATAGCGGATGCCCGCCGCCTGGGCAAAACCGGTGCCGAGGTAGTGGCTGGTCCCGGCCTGAAGCGCCTTGCCGTCCTGCATCATCGCTTCGATGGAATAGGTCGCCACGGCGCCGGGGAAACGCTCGTTTTCCGGCTTTTCGCCCGCCACCACCGGCATGGCCAGCACGTTCTCGGCAAAGCTGCGATACATTTCGAGGGCGCGCAGCGTTTCCTTCATCGCATCATCGCGGTCGGCATGGGCGGTATGGCCCTCCTGCCACAGGAACTCGCTGGTGCGCAGGAACATGCGGGTGCGCATTTCCCAGCGCACGACATTGGCCCATTGGTTCACCATCAGCGGCAGATCGCGCCACGATTGCACCCAGCGCGCCATGGCCGCGCCGATCACCGTTTCCGACGTGGGGCGCACGATCAGCGGTTCTTCCAGCTTGGCCTCGGGATCGGGGATCAGCCCGCCCTTGCCGTCGCCGATCAGGCGGTGATGCGTGACGACCGCCATTTCCTTGGCAAAGCCCTCAACGTGATCGGCTTCCTTGGAAAAATAGCTCAAGGGAATGAACAGCGGGAAATAGCAATTGTCGACGCCCGCTTCCTTGATCGCGGCATCCATGATCTTTTGGATGCGTTCCCAAATGCCATAGCCCCACGGCTTGATGACCATACAGCCGCGCACGCCGCTTTCCTCGGCCATCTCGCCTTCGGAGACGACTTGCTGATACCATGCGGCGAAGTCATCTTCGCGCTTCACGGTCAGGGCGTGGCGGATCTGGGCGGGCTTTTGCGTTTTCTGATTCATGGCGCGCAGCGTTTAAGCAAGCCGCCGAAAAACGGGAACCGGTTTTTTGCAAAAAACGCTGCGAGGCGCGAAATTCCTGCCCCGGCCCCCTTCATGATCGGCGCAGCCCCCGCTGCGCCCGGCAAAATGCTTACTTGGCCAGCTTGTCGAGCATCTTCTGCATTTCCAGCATCTGATTGCGCAGCGCGTCGATCTCCGACTTGGTGCCGGTCTCCGCTTCCGGCTCGCGTGCGGGTTCGGCGGGCTTGGGCGGCGTGCCATCGGCGCCGGGCATGAAGGCGGCGGCGGCGGCCTGGAACATGGCGATGTTCTGCTGGGCCAGACGGGCCAGCGGATTGCTCTCCATACTGTCCTCAAACGCCTTGCGCAGCTTCATCTGGTTGGCGCGGAACTGCTCCATGCTGGCTTCGAGGTAATGGGGGATCAGCCCCTGCATCGAATTGCCATACATCCCGATCAACTGGCGCAGGAAATTGACCGGCAGCATCTGCTCGCCGCTGGCCTCTTCCTCCATGATGATCTGGGTCAGGATCTGATGCGTGATATCGGCGCCCGATTTGGCGTCCAGCACGCGAAATTCGATACCCTCGCGGGTCATCTTCGAGAGGTGATCGAGCGTGATATAGCTCGAAGATTGCGTGTTATAGAGACGCCGGTTAGCGTATTTCTTGATGATAACCGTGTCGCTTTTGCCTTCGGCCTTTTCGGTCATGCGCCCTCGCTCCTCCCAGAGTTGTAGCTTACGCTAACACCGTATGGCGGTGCGGTGCAACATATTGCTGCTGCGCGGCAGTGGTTTGTCACAATTGAATTTATGCGCCTGCGCTTTCGCCTTTCGCAAAGGCGGAAAATGCCTGCAACACAGCGCGCCAGCCCAGCAGAATGGCGCCGTGGCGGCCGGGAAATTCGCGCGCCGGGGCAATCGCGGCAAGGCCGGGCCAATCGGGCAGATCCCCCTCGCCCGCCAGCCAGCGTTCAATGTCGCCCTGCGCGCGAGCGAAATCATCTTTGCTGCGGCCGATCGCGGCATCGGCCATGATGGCGCCCGCCGCTTGCCCGATCGCGCAGGCCTGCGCGGCAAGGCCGATCCGCACAATCCGGCCTTGCGCGTCCAGATCGATCCCCGCCTTCATCGTGCTGCCGCAACTGGGCGAACGCGCCTCCCCCTTCAGCATCAAGGCATCGTCCCAGCGATGGCGGATCAGGCCCGTCGCCAGCATCAGCACCTCGGGCGTGTAAAGAGCAGCCACCGATGCCATATCAATCCGCCGCGCGATGCGCCTTGCGCTTTGCATGCGTGGGCGAACTATGGGGCCTTGGCAGGTCGCCGGTGTCGGCCTCATCCTTGGCGCGATCCTCGGCGGCCTCGCGGCGGCGCTGCGAGATCATCTTGACCAGAGCCTCGCTGCTGGCATCGATGAAATTATACGTGCGCGAATGGGTGATCCATCCCGGCCGCCCCTTTGGCCCCCAAATCGTGTCATAGGCCAAGATCAGCACCGAATAGCCCAGCACGATAATCAGCGTGCCCTTGACCGCGCCAAAGCCGAAACCCAAAACCCGGTCCACCGGCGCCAGCGCCGAGGCGCGGCTTGCCGTGCCCAGATAGCGCGCTACCCCGCGCACCAGAAAATAAGGCACGATCAACAGCAGGAAGAACGCCAGCACGCTTGCCCCGCTTTCCGTGCCGATATGGGGCGTTAGCACCTCGGCCAGCGGCGTGTGCAGCGTATGGATCGCAACAATCGCCACCGCGCCTGCAAAAAGCGAGATCGCCTCCTGCACAAAACCGCGCAGAAAACCGAAAGTGGCGGAAAGGCCGACCACCACAAGCACAAGAATATCAAATCCGGTCATAGCCCAAGGGGGTTATTCGTCCCCCACGATGCGGTCAACGAGATTTGGCAGCAAGTTGATGGTGCGATGCCGCATTTCGGCGGGTGCATCGCCGCCCGATGCGCCATCCTCCGGCCCATAGGCCTGCTCAAACCCCAGCTTGGCTCCTTCACGCAGGCGCAGGCCGCCATGGGCCACCGGGCGAATTTCCCCGGCCAGCGAGACTTCGCCGAACCATATCGCTCGCGCGGGCAATGGCTTGTCCGCCAGCGCCGAGACCAGCGCCGCCGCCACCGCCAGATCCGCGGCCGGATCGGCCAGACGATAGCCACCCGCCACATTCAAATAGACCTCGCAGGCCGAAAAATTCAGCCCGCAGCGCGCCTCCAGCACCGCCAGCAGCATGGCCAGACGCCCATTGTCCCAACCCACCACCGCGCGCCGGGGCGTGGCGCCCGATTGCAACCGTACGATCAGCGCCTGAATTTCCACCAGCACCGGGCGCGTCCCCTCGATCGCCGGAAACACCGCGCTCCCCGGCACCGGATTTTCGCGCCCCGACAGGAACAGCATCGAAGGGTTCGACACTTCCTCCAACCCCTTGCCCGCCATGGCGAAAACGCCGATTTCATCGACCGGGCCAAAGCGGTTTTTCAGGTTGCGCAGGATGCGGTACTGATGGCTGCGCTCGCCCTCAAAGGCCATCACCACATCGACCATATGCTCCAGCACGCGCGGCCCCGCGATATTGCCATCCTTGGTCACATGGCCCACCAGCACCAGCGCCGCGCCATTCTCCTTGGCATAGCGGATCAACTCGAACGCACAGCCGCGCACCTGGCTGACCGTGCCCGGCGCGCCCTCGATCTGGTCGGAATGCATGCACTGGATCGAATCGATGACCAGCAGCGCAGGCGCCTCCATCCCGCCCAGCGTGGTGAGAATATCGCGCACCGAGGTGGATGAGGCCAGGCGAATCGGCGCGCTCTGCAAACCGAGCCGTTCAGCGCGCAGGCGGATCTGGCCGGGCGCTTCCTCGCCGCTGATATAAACCGCAAGCCCGCCCACCTGCGCCACCTTGGCGCTGGCCTGAAGCAGCAGCGTCGATTTGCCGATGCCCGGATCGCCGCCCATCAAAATCGCGCTGCCCGGCACCAATCCGCCGCCCAGCGCGCGATCAAACTCGGCAATCCCCGTGCTGCGCCGCACCAGCTTGTCATCAGCCTTGTCCAGCGGTTCAAACAGGATTGCCCGCCCGCCGCTCGACAGATCGTGCTTGGCCGAAAACACCGTCTGGGGTGCCTCCTCGGCCAGCGTGTTCCATTCGCCGCAATCGGCGCATTGGCCCTGCCAGCGGTTGGTGACACTGCCACAGGAGGAGCAGGTGAAGCGACGTTTCGGTTTGGCCATGGGGTGCATCGTAGGGAGAACAAAAGGGGAAATCAAGGAGGGAAGTTTGGCCTCCGGCGGGCAAAGGGATTCATCCCTTTGCAATCGCGTTATTAGGGTGGTGCTTCACAGGCGGCCGAGCGCCAAACGCATAATAGAAAGCCTGCGGCGCCATTATACTGCGCCGCAGGCTTTAAAATTCAAACGCCGCGCCCAACAAACAGGCCGAACACTAGGCGCGACGAAGACATTATCGGGATTGTTAAGGGCCCCCGCCCTTAACCCGCCGGAGGCAAAAACCTACCTCCGCCTTCACTCCGTCAAATCGCTCCAGACATTCTTCAACCGGTCAAAGAACCCTTTGGCTTCGGGGCATTCATCCCCGGTCTCGGTCCCCTGAAACTCGCGCAGCAATTCCTTCTGGCGCGCGGTCAGCTTGGTCGGCGTTTCCACCGCCACCTCGACCACCAGATCGCCCATCCCGCGCCCGTTCAACACCGGCATACCGGCGCCGCGCTTGCGCAATTGCTTGCCGGTCTGGATGCCTGCGGGAATATCGATGACATGCTTGGTGCCATCCATGCCCGGAATCTCGATCTGCCCGCCCAGAGCCGCCGTGGTAAAGCTGATAGGCGCACGGGTCAGCAGCGTTGTATTTTCGCGGTCGAACACCGGGTGGCGCCGGATGTGCAGGAAGATGTAGAGATCGCCCGGTGGCGAACCGTTCGGCCCGGCCTCACCCTTGCCCGACAGGCGGATGCGGTTGCCATTGTCCACGCCCTTGGGGATCGCGACTTCCAGCTTCTGGCGCTGATCGACGCGGCCTTCGCCGTGGCACTTCTTGCAAGGCTTTTCAATCACCTCGCCCCGGCCATGACAGGTCGGACAGGTGCGCTCGACCATGAAGAAGCCCTGCTGCGCGCGCACCTTGCCGTGCCCGCCGCAAAGGTTGCAGCGACGCTTGCCCGTGCCCGGTTCCGCGCCAGACCCTTTGCAGGGTTCGCAGCCCATGGCCACTTCGACCTCGATTTCCACGGTCTTGCCATGGAACGCATCGTCCAGCCCGATTTCGAGATCATAGCGCAAATCGGCCCCACGCCGCGCCTGCTGACGCCCGCCGCCGCCGCCGCCAAAGGCGTTGCCAAAGATGCTCTCGAAAATATCGCCGATATCGCCGAAATCGCCGCCGCCCTGAAAGCCGCCGCCAAACCCACCGGCGCCCGGCCCGCCGTTCTGAAACGCGGCATGGCCGAAACGGTCATAGGCAGCGCGCTTTTGCGGGTCCTTCAGGCAATCATAGGCTTCGCTGATCTGTTTGAATTTGGCCTCGGACTCCTTGCAACCAGGGTTGCGGTCCGGGTGAAATTTCATCGCCAGTTTGCGATAGGAAGATTTCAGCGTGGCCTCATTGGCATCGCGCGAAACTTCCAGCAGTTCGTAATAGTCGATTTCAGCCGACATTGCACATTTCCCCTGAAGAGAGGCCCGCCCCGTTCAGAGCGGGCCTCTTTCATCGCAACATCAGGCCTTCTTGTCGTCCACTTCCGAGAACTCGGCGTCGACCACATCGTCCTGCGCCGGAGCAGCGCCCGGAGAGGCCGCAGCAGCCTGTTCCTTTTCATAGATCGCCTGACCCATCTTCATGGCCTTTTCGGTCAGGGCCTGGGTCTTGGCGGTCATTTCGGCCGGATCATTGCCTTCGATGGCGGCCTTGGCATCGGCAATGGCGGCTTCGATTTCAGCCTTCAGCGAGGCATCGATCTTGTCGCCATTTTCGGCCAGCTGCTGCTCGGTGGCATGCACGAGGCTGTCGGCGTTGTTCTTGGCCTCGGCGGCCTCACGACGCTTCTTGTCCTCTTCGGCAAACTTTTCAGCATCCTTGACCATCTGGTCGATGTCGGCATCATTGAGGCCGCCCGACGCCTGGATCTTGATCTGCTGCTCCTTGCCGGTGCCCTTGTCCTTGGCGCTGACGTTCACAATGCCGTTGGCGTCAATGTCGAAGGTCACCTCGATCTGGGGCACGCCGCGACGCGCCGGCGGAATGCCGATCAGGTCGAAATTGCCCAGCATCTTGTTGTCCGCCGCCATTTCGCGCTCGCCCTGGAAGACGCGGATGGTCACGGCCTGCTGATTATCATCAGCGGTCGAGAAGACCTGCGACTTCTTGGTCGGGATCGTGGTGTTGCGGTCGATCATGCGGGTGAACACGCCGCCCAGCGTTTCGATGCCGAGCGACAGCGGGGTCACGTCGAGCAGCAGCACATCCTTGACATCGCCCTGCAGCACGCCCGCCTGAATGGCCGCGCCCATGGCAACGACTTCGTCAGGGTTCACGCCCGTGTGGGGTTCCTTGCCGAAGAAGTCCTTCACCGCTTCGCGCACCTTGGGCATGCGGGTCATGCCGCCCACCAGCACCACGTCGTCGATCTGGGCCGCGGTCACGCCCGCGTCCTGCATCGCCTTGCGGCAGGGTTCCATCGTGCGCGCGATCAGATCGGCCACCAGACGTTCCAGATCCGAACGGGTGATCGTTTCGACCAGATGCAGCGGCGTGGTCGCCCCTGCTTCCATGCGGGCGGTGATGAAGGGCAGGTTGATTTCGGTGGTCTGCGCGCTCGACAGCTCGATCTTGGCCTTTTCGGCTGCTTCCTTCAGACGCTGAAGCGCCAGACGGTCGCCGCGCAGGTCCAGACCTTCCTTCGCCTTGAACTTGTCGGCCAGATATTCGACGACCTTGGTGTCGAAGTCTTCACCGCCAAGGAACGTGTCGCCGTTGGTCGACTTCACCTCGAACACGCCGTCGCCGATTTCCAGGATCGAGACGTCGAACGTACCGCCGCCAAGGTCATAAACAGCGATGGTCTTGCCATCGTTCTTGTCCAGACCATAGGCGAGCGCGGCCGCAGTCGGCTCGTTGATGATGCGCAGCACTTCAAGGCCCGCGATCTGACCCGCGTCCTTGGTGGCCTGACGCTGGGCGTCGTTGAAGTAGGCGGGCACGGTGATGACGGCCTGCGTCACGGTTTCGCCCAGATACGATTCGGCGGTTTCCTTCATCTTCTGAAGCGTGAAGGCCGAGATCTGCGAGGGCGAATAATCAGTGCCACCGGCTGCAACCCACGCATCGCCATTCTTGCCCTTGGCGATGGCATAGGGAACCAGTTCCATGTCCTTCTGGGTCATCGGATCGTCAAAGCGACGGCCGATGAGGCGCTTGACCGCGAAGATCGTGTTGTCGGGGTTGGTCACCGCCTGACGCTTGGCGGGCTGCCCGATCAGGCGCTCACCATCCTTGGTGAAGGCCACGATCGAGGGCGTGGTGCGCGCGCCTTCCGAATTTTCGATAACCTTGGGCTTGCCCCCATCCATAACAGCAACGCAGCTGTTGGTGGTGCCAAGGTCAATGCCGATTACTTTACCCATATCGTCGATCCCTAAGTCCAGTGTTGACACCACCCTTTGGCTTCCCGAAAAATCCGGCAAAGCGGCTCGATGGCTCGTTTGACTTGGCGGCATATAGGTGGGCTTTTGCGCCTAACAAGGGCCTTGGGGCGCGAAGCATCACTTCATCCACGACCTTGGCGCATTTTGCCCGCCATTTTTGCGGTGCTGGGCGCGCATGGCCCTTCCCTCCGGCGCCGCATTTTGCGCGCGCCATCGCGCATTCGCCCCGGATTGATTGCAGTCATGCTTGGAAAAGCGCGAAAAAGTGACTAATCCCCATGCAAGTGGCAGCCATTCTCCTTGCCGCAGCATTTGCCGGTTTTTGCGACCCGCAACCCAAGGATTGCACGCTTTATGAAAAAGATCGCCTTTGCCCTCTGCCTGCCCCTCGCCCTTGGCGCGCTGTCGGCTTGCGGGGGCGAGAAAAAGGCGCAGCATGCAGCAGGCCTTGGCGCGATGGACGGCATGCTGCTTCACGATGGGCGGCTGGTTCTGCCTGCGGTCAAGGGGCGCCCGGCGGCGGGTTATTTCACCGTTTCCAATCAAAGCGGCTCGGTCGCCACCCTCACCGGGGTCAGCGTGGCCCATACCGGCAAGGCGGAAATGCATGTCACGCTGGACGGGATCATGGAGGCGGTGCCCCGGCTGGACATCGGCTCGGGCCAGAGCGTGAGTTTCGGGCCGGGCGGCAAACATGCGATGGTGTTTGATGTCTCGCCCGATCTCAAAGCCGGAGGCAAGACCGAATTGACGCTGACCTTTTCGGACGGACGCAGGCTGAGCGCGCCGATGATGGTCGAGGCGCCCGGCATGATGGGGGCCATGGGCCAGATGGATCATTCCAAGATGTAGACACTAAAAGGCCGCCGACTTTCAAAGTCAGCGGCCTTTTTGATTCCATTGCCCAAATATCAGCGGCAGCGCACCCGGTATTCACGGCCATAACGGTCCGTGCGATAGCATTCGCCGCCCTTGCGCACCGTGGAACCGGCAACACCGCCCGCCGCCGCGCCAATCGCCGCACCCGTGGCAACGTCGCCACCGGCAACCCCGGCCACAACCGCACCAACACCCGCGCCGGCCAGCGCGCCTTCGCCGCCGTAATTGCTTGCGCAACCGCCCGTCAACATCAGGGCGCCTGCCACAACCGACATCATCATTGCCTTGCGCATATTTGCCTCCTTGCCTTGTTATCGAAGGAAAGAGGCAAGGCGGGGGAAGGTTCCACCCGCCGCGCGTTTTCGACTTAATCCGGCTTTTTCGCCACGGCCACCATGGCCGGACGCAGCAGGCGATCCTTGATCGTATAGCCATGCTGAAGCACCTGGATCACCGTGCCCGGTTCGGCGTCATGGGGCACTTCGATCATCGCCTGATGCTGGTTGGGGTCCAGCGGCAGACCATGCGCCGCCACCTTGGTAATGCCATGCTGGCCAAACACCTTGTCTAGCTCGCGCCCCGTGGCCTCGATCCCGGCCAGCAGCGCCTTCAAGCGCTCGTCCTCGCGCAGATCGGCAGGGATGGCGTCCAGCGCGCGCGACAGATTGTCGGCAACGCTGAGCATATCGCGGGCAAAGCTGGTGCTGGCATAGGCGCGCGCATCGGCAATGTCCTTTTCCAGACGGCGGCGCACGTTCTGCGTGTCGGCGCGCGCATAAAGCACATCGTTGCGCGCGGCCTCCAGATCGTTTTCGAGTTGGGCGATGCGGGTGGCCAGATCATCTCCGGCTTCATGCTGACCCTGCGTAGTTTCTTCCGTCATTGTTCCGATTATTCCAGTTTCAACCGATCAATTTGCCCAGGGACTGGGCTGTAAAATCCACCATGGGGACGAGACGCGCATAATTCAACCGCGTTGGCCCGATTACCCCCACAACGCCGATCACCCGCCCATCGCGATCCCGATAGGGAGATGCAATGACCGAGGAGCCGGACAGTGCGAAAAGCCGGTTCTCGCTGCCGATGAAAATGCGCGTGGCGTCGCCCTGCTTGGCCCGGTCGAGCAATTCGGCAACCGACTGCTTATCCTCCAGATCATCCAGCAGAGAACGCACCCGGGCCAGATCCGAGAGCGCCGCCTCATCGAGCAGATTGGCCTGTCCGCGCACGATCAGCACCGGGCGATGGGCCGCATCCTCGCTCCACACCGCCAATCCGCGCTGTACCAGATCGGCGCTGGCCGCATCCAGAGCGCTGCGCCCGCTGACGATTTCGGCCTGCATCGCGCGCGCCGCCTCGGCCAGAGTGCGCCCGCCCAGGTGCGCGGTGATATAATTCGACGCCGCCTCCAGCGCGCCCGCGCTCAACGAGGCGGGCAGCGCCAGAATGCGATTCTCGATCCCCCCATCCTCGCCCACCAGCACCGCCAGCGCCCGACCCGGCGAGAGCGGCACAAGGCTCATCTGGGCAAGGCGCGGTTCGCGCTGGGGCACCATCACCACGCCCGCGCAGGCCGACAGGTCCGAGAGCGCCGCGCTGGTCGCGGCCAGCGCCGCCTCGATCGGGCCGGGCTGGTTAAGCGAGCGTTCGATGGCCGCGCGCTCCTCCATACTGGGCTCGCGCACCTGCATCATGCCATCGACAAACAGGCGCAAGCCCTGCTCGGTCGGCATCCGCCCTGCGCTGGTATGGGGATGGGAAAGCAGCCCGATCCCCTCCAGTTCGGCCAGCACGCTGCGGATCGAGGCCGGCGAGAGATTGAGCCCCCCGCCCCCCGCCAGCGTTTTTGACCCGACCGGCTGGCCCGAATCCAGATAGGCCTCGACCACCTGCCGAAAGACTTCGCGCGCGCGGCCCGTCACCTCGGGAAAGGATAGGTCGGAAGGAAGCGAATTGGCCATTGCCCCCATATTGGGCGGGCAACCCCATCAAATCAAGAGAGATGGCACAAACCGGCGCGCCAATTCGGGCAGAACCGGCAGGCAAAACCTTGCCCCTGTCGGCCGGACGCGATAGGGCCGCCTCAAACCTGTCCGGAACCCGACTTTACCAACAGAAAGGCCTGCCATGCGTCCCTCTGGCCGCGCGCCCGACGAAATGCGCGAGATCGAAATCATCACCAACTTCACCAAGCATGCCGAAGGCAGCGTGCTGGTCTGCTTTGGCGACACCAAGGTGCTGGTCACGGCCAGCGTTGAGGAACGCGTGCCTCCGTTCCTGCGCGGCAAGGGTGAAGGCTGGGTGACGGCGGAATATTCGATGCTGCCGCGCGCCACCCACACCCGCGGCAGCCGCGAGGCCGCCAAGGGCAAGCAGTCGGGCCGCACGCAGGAAATCCAGCGCCTGATCGGCCGTTCCTTGCGCGCCGTCACGGATCTGAAAAAGCTGGGTGAACGTCAGATCACGCTGGATTGCGACGTGATCCAGGCCGACGGCGGCACGCGCACGGCCTCGATTTCGGGCGCCTGGGTGGCGCTGCGTCTGGCCATCAACGGCCTGATGGCCAAAGGCCTGATCGCCGAAGACCCGCTGCCGCGCAAGGTGGCGGCGGTTTCCTGCGGCATCGTCAATGGCGCGGCGGTTCTCGATCTTGATTATATCGAGGATTCGGGCGCGGATGCCGATGCCAATTTCGTGCTGATCGAAGGCGGCCAGATTGCCGAGGCGCAGGCCACCGCCGAGGGCGCGACCTATGACGAAGAAGGCCTGCTGCGCCTGCTGCGTCTGGCCCGCATCGGCTGTGATCGCATTTTTGCCGCGCAGGCCAAGGCGGTCGGGGCTTAATTGCCCCGCCGCCCTGCCGTACAACACCCAAATATCCGCCAAAGGGATCCAGCACCGATGACCAGACTTTCCGGCAAGATCGTGATCGCCACGCATAATCTGGGCAAGCTGGCCGAGATGCAGAAGATGCTGGCCCCTTATGGATTGGAATGCGTGTCGGCGGGCGAACTCGGGCTGGAAGAGCCCGAGGAAGTCGGCAAGACCTTTATCGAAAACGCGCTGATCAAGGCCCGTTTCGCGGCGGTGGAAAGCGGCCTGCCCGCGCTGGCCGACGATTCGGGCCTTTGCGTTGATGCGCTGGGCGGGCGCCCCGGCGTCTATACCGCCGACTGGGCCGAGCGCCACTGGTACGAAGGCCCCGAGGGCCGCGACTGGTTCATGGCCATGGGCAAGGTCGAAGGGCTGTTGTGCGAACAAGGGCCCGACGTCGGCCGCGCAGCCCATTTCGCCTGCGTGCTGGCGCTGGCATGGCCCGATGGCGTCGATGCCGTCTATGAGGGCCGCGTCGATGGCGCGATGACCTGGCCCCCGCGCGGGCGTCTGGGCTTTGGCTTTGACCCGGTGTTCATCCCGCGCGGCTATAACCAGACCTTCGCCGAAATTGCCCCTGCCGATAAGGCCAAAATCAGCCATCGCGCCGATGCCTTTGCCAAGCTGGTGGCGGATCAGTTCGGGTAAGGGTTTTCGGGGGTTTATAAGGTTTTATGCCGCCGGCGGGCAAAGGGCGGGGGCCCTTTGCAATCCCGTTACTGTTAAAGTTGTGCCAATGGGCGGCCAAAGCACTATGGACGTAATGTTGAAATTTGAAAGCCTGCGGCGCGGTTAGATTTAAGCTTGCCGCGCCGCAGGCTTTCAAAACCGTTGCCTATCACGCTTCGGCGGAAATCACGCACAACCCCATAATGGGATTGCAAAGGGCCCCCGCCCTTTGCCCGCCGGAGGCAAACCTTCCCCCTGATTACGGCACCTTCTGCCCAAAAATATTCCCGGCGGGCCAATAACGGCACACCAGCACATCATCACGCCGCCCCCGCGCCATGGCGCAGCCGACCTTTTGCGTTCTGCGCCAGACGATCTGGGTGTAATGGGCCACATTGTGCCAATTGCCGTCGCGGGTGACGGCGGGAAAGGTGCCGGGCAAGAAATCGTCGCGTTCGGCTATGAATTGTTCGATCATCGCCTCGATCGGATAGGCGCCCGCTGTTCCCATGAACAGGTTTTCGCCCGCTTTTTTGCGGCGCTGGGCGGAGGCGTGTTCGAACTGCCCGCTGCGCGCCAATTCCTGCGCCCAATCGAGCGCGCCTTTGGCCAGCGCCTCGTCCCATACCAGCGGCGGCTCACCCATCCGGCCCCTTTCGCGGTTGTGCGCGGCCAGAGCGCGGGCCGCGATGGCGGGCGCCATCGCCGGGGGCGCCGCGCCATAGAGCGCCACCGGGGCAATCGTCGGGGCGGCCATGGCGGAGCCGCCGATCAGGCAACAGAGGACAAAAGCAGGGCGCATCATACGCAACCCTTGACATCACACCCTTAAACCCGCGTGAAGAAACCATGGCGCGCGCACTTTATATTCACTGGCCCTTCTGTCTCAAGAAATGCCCCTATTGCGACTTCAACAGCCATGTGCGCGATGGGGTCGATCATGATCTTTGGCGCCGCGCGCTGTTGTCCGATATGCGCCACGAGGCCGAAGTGGCGGGCGGCGAGGCGCTGGAGAGCATCTTTTTCGGCGGCGGCACGCCCAGCCTGATGCCGCCCGCGCTGGTCGCCGCCTTGCTGGAGGAGGCGCAGCGGCTCTGGGGTTTTGCGCCGGGCATTGAGATCACGCTGGAGGCCAATCCGTCGAGCGTGGAGGCCGCCAATTTTGCCGCTCTGGCCGTTGCCGGGGTCAACCGGGTGTCGCTGGGGGTTCAGGCTCTCGATGATGCCGCGCTGCGCTTCCTTGGGCGGCTGCATGGCGTGGACGAGGCGCTGGCCGCGCTGGGCGTGGCGCAGGAGCATTTTGCCCGCGTCAGCTTCGACCTCATCTATGCCCGCCCCGATCAGAGCGCGCAGGCATGGGAGGCCGAACTTGGCCGCGCCCTCGCGCTGGGCACCGATCACCTCTCGCTCTATCAACTCACCATCGAGGAAGGCACGCGCTTTGCCACGCTGGTCCGCGAGGGGGCCTTTGCCCCGCTGGAGGATGATCCGGCCGCCGACCTGTTCGCCCTGACCCGTGCCATCACCGCACGCGCCGGATTGCCCGCCTATGAGGTTTCGAACCACGCAAAGCCCGGTCAGGAAAGCCGCCACAACCTGACCTATTGGCGCTATCACGACTATGCCGGGATCGGGCCGGGGGCACATGGACGGCGCGGCGGCTTTGCCACCACTCGGCACAAGAAGCCCGAAAACTGGCTCACCTCGGTGGCGGGCAAGGGCCATGGCACGCAGGAGGAACGCGCCCTTGGAATTGCCGAACAGGGCGCGGAGGCGGTGCTGATGGGCCTGCGTCTGGCCGAGGGGATGGATGTGGGCGCGCTGGCCGCCCGGTTGGGTCTGATGCCCGGCGATCTGATCGAGGCGGACAAACTGGCGCTCTTTGCCCGCCAAGGGCTGATTTGGCAGGAAGGCCCGCGCATTGGCGCGACCGAGGCCGGGATGCTGGTGCTCAACAGCCTGATCGCGGAAATCACCCCCGATGGCTTGGCCGGATGAACGAGGCCGCCGCCTTCCTCGCCGCCCGCGCCGAAGTGCTGGCGGCATGGCACGCGCATCTGACCGATGCCCGCCGCCGCAGCCCGCATACGGTGCGCGCCTATATGGCCACGGCGGGGCGGCTGATGGATGCGCTGGAGGCCTATGACTGGGCCGCGCTGGCGCGGATCGACACGGCGGGCCTGCGCCATTTTCTGGCCGAGCGGCGCGACGATGGCATCGCCAATATCTCGGTCGCGCGCGAATTGTCGGCCTTGCGCGGTTTCCTCAGCTTTGCCCGCGAAAAGGCCGGGATAGTCAAGCCCGCTCCGCCCCGCCTGCGCGGCCCCCGGGTCAAGCGCGGCATCCCGCGCCCGGTCACGCCCGACGAGGCGACCGACCTGGCCGATCTGGTGGCCGTCAATGCGCGCGATGACTGGCAGGGCTTGCGCGACCGGGCGGTGCTGCTGCTGCTCTATGGCGCGGGGCTGCGCATTGCCGAGGCGCTGTCGCTGACCGGAGCGGATTGGCCGATGGGCGACCGTTTGACCATCACCGGCAAACGGCAAAAGCAGCGCGTGATCGCCATCCTGCCCGCCGTGCGCGAGGCGATTGCGGCCTATCTGGCCGCCTGTCCCTGGCCGGTCGAACGGGACAAGGCGCTGTTTCGCACGGTAAAGGGCGCGGCGCTCTATCCATCGGCGGTGCAAAAGGCGGTGGCCGATGCGCGCGGGTTGCTGGGCCTGCCCGATACGGCCACGCCCCATGCGCTGCGCCATTCCTTTGCCACGCATCTGCTGGGCGCGGGGGCGGATCTGCGCTCGATTCAGGAGTTGCTGGGCCATGTCAGCCTGTCCTCGACGCAGGTTTACACACGGGTCGATGCCGCCGTGCTGCTCGACGCCTATCGCAATGCGCACCCCAGAGCGGAAGATTAACCCCGGAACCACCCGTCAATCCGGGGCCGCATCCAGCGCAGCACCGGCACCTCGACCCAGCGATAGACCGCCACGGACAGCGTCACCACGGCCAGCGTTACCAGTCCCGCCCATGGCAGCCACGGCAGCGCATCATCGCCCAGCCAGTCCTGCACCGCCAGTGCGCCATGCACCACCGGCAGATGCACCAGATAAAGCGCAAAGGACGCATCGCCCAACAGGATCAGCCAGCCCTGTCGCGACAGCCATCCCGACAGCGCCCCGCCGCCAGCACCAAAGATCCAGATGAACAGCGCCATCAGCGGCAGATAGGCCAATTGCATCCGCCACACATCAGGCAGGCCCAGCAGCGGATAGGCCACCATCGCACACAGCAACAGCCCCAGCGCGACCACCTCTGCCCCCGTCCCGCCCCGGCGCGGCAGGCGATAGACCAGCATCCCGACGAGAAAATCGAGCAGGCGCGTCACCGGGCTGATATAGGTCAGCCAATGGGTCAGGGTAGGCTCATCGCCCGCAAGTATTGCCCCCTGCCCCGATGCCACGCGCCAGACCACCACGCCTAGATTAAGCCCCAGCAGCCCCGCCGCCAGCCAGCCGAGCCTGCGCAGCGGCATCAGCGCCAGACCGGCAAAACAGGCATAGAAAAACGCCTCGTCCGACAGGCTCCAGCTTGGCTCGTTGATGGTGAAATACCAATCGGCGCGCGGCACCCATGCCTGAAGCAGCAGCAGGTTGACCGCCACCTTGGGCCATCCCTCCTGCCCCAGCGCCAGCACCGCCAGCGGCACGCCGACCAGCCAGTGCAGCGGCAGCACCCGCGCCAGCCGAAGCGTGAAATAGTGCGCGGCCCCGATCCGGCCTTCTACCAGCCTCGCCTGATAGGTATGGGCGAGGATATAGCCCGAGAGCATGAAGAAGAAGGACACGCCCGCATAACCCTCGTGAAAGAGGGTGCGCGCGATGGGCTGCAACGCGTTCGGATATTCGGCCAGCGGCCAGAGATGCGAGGCCAGCACCGCCAGCGCCGCGAAGAACCGCAGCGCCGTCAGTTGATCGAGACGGATCATTACGCCGCGATCATATCCTTATGCCGCCGCTCGATCGCGGCCCAGATCATGCCGCCGCAATCACTGTTATTGAACCGGTCGATGGCGACAATGCCGGTGGGCGAAGTCACGTTGATTTCGGTCAGCCATTGCCCGCCGATCACGTCAATGCCGACAAAGACCAGCCCGCGCGCGCGCAGTTCCGGCCCCAGCACGCGGCAGATTTCCGCCTCGCGCTCGGTCAGCTGCGTCGCCTCGGCGCTGCCGCCAACGGCAAGGTTGGAGCGGAATTCGCCCTCGCCCGGACGGCGGTTGATCGCGCCCGCCACCTCGCCATCGACCAGCACGATGCGCTTGTCGCCTTTGGAAACGTCGGGCAGGAAAGGCTGCACCATGAAGGGCTCCTTCCACATCTGGGTGAACACCTCGATCAAGGCGCCCAGATTGTCGCCGCTGGCGGGCACACGGAACACCGCCTTGCCGCCATTGCCATGCAGCGGCTTGATCACCAGATCGCCGCCGAAACCGCGCTCGACCATACGCTTTTGGAATCCGCGCACATCCTCGATCCGGCGCGCGACCAGCGTGGGCGGCATGAATTGCGCAAAATCGAGCACAAAGACCTTCTCCGGCGCATTGCGCACCTGTTCCGGGTCATTGATGACCAGCGTCGTGCCTTTGAGCTTTTCAAGGATATGCGCGCCGGTGATATAGCCCAGATCGAAGGGCGGGTCCTGACGCATCAGCACCACGTCGATATCCGCGCCAAGGTCGATATTGGCAAATTCGCCCAGCTTGTAATGCGATTCGTCCGCCTGCGGGCGATGCACGATGACGGGGGCGGCCCATGCCGAAACCCGGCCCTTGCCATCCTCTGTCGATTCCCATGCCAGCGTGCCGACATCGTAATACCACAGCAAATGCCCCCGCGCCTGCGCCGAGAGCATCAGGGCAAAGGTGGAATCGCCCGCAACATTGATCGAGGGCAACGGGTCCATCTGGACGGCAATACGAAGCGACATTGGCAAAATACTCCAGCACCGATCAGATCGGCATCCATGCGTTGGCGATGTGGCGCACCATCGCGCCGGGCGCAAGCAGCAGAATATCTATCCGCATGTCATCGCCGGCTTTCGCATAGTCCGGCCACAGCAATTCTGCCGCGCGCGCCACGCGGGTCAGGCGGCGCTGGTCGATGGCAAAATCGAGGTCGGCCTCGCGGGCGCGCCATTTAACCTCGACGAAAACCACCAAGCCCGGCTGGCGGGCGATAATGTCCACCTCGCCACGCGGGGTTTTGACGCGCTGGGCCACAATCTCGAAACCTTGATCGCGCAGCCAGTCGCAGGCCAGTGTTTCCCCATGCCGCCCCCGCGCCTCGGCGGCGATGCGGTCGGCCTCGCGTTTCCAGTTCATTGGGCACAGTTCATTTCAAGGTCAAAGCCAAAGCATAAAGCGCCTTGCGATCCAGCCCGGTAGCCTTGGCCACGGCGGCGGCGGCCTGGCTCGGCTTCAACTCGCGCAATTGTTCGCGCAGCAATTTCTCCGCATCCTCCATGCTGGCCGCCTCGGCCACCGCCGGGCCGACCATCAGCACGATCTCGCCGCGCGGCGGATTGGCGGTGTAATGTTCGATCAGTTCATCGGGCGTGCCGCTGCGACATTCCTCGAACATCTTGGTCAATTCGCGCGCCACGGCCACCTCGCGCCCCGGCAGGACCTTGGCAATCGCGGCCAAAGCATCGGTCAGGCGCGGCGCGGTTTCGTAAAACACCAGCGTCGAGGGCACCACCGCCAGCTCGGCCAGCGCATGTTCGCGCGCCTTTTCCTTGGGTGGCAAAAATCCCGCAAAAAGAAAGCGATCCGAAGGCAGGCCCGATAGCGTGATGCCCACAATCGCCGCGCTGGGGCCGGGGATCGAGGTGACGGGGATGCCCCGCTCGCGGCATTCGCGCACAAGGCGATAGCCCGGGTCCGAGACCAGCGGCGTGCCCGCATCCGAGACCAGCGCCACCGGATGATCCGCCATCAGCGCCAGCAGGCCGTCGCGCGCGCGCTCGTCGGCGTGGTCGTCATAGCGGATCATCCGCGCCTTGATCTCCAGATGCTGCAACAAGCGCCCGGTAACCCGCGTATCCTCACAGGCCACCGCCGCTACGTCTCGCAATGTCTCGATAGCGCGCAGGGTGATATCGCGGAGATTGCCAATTGGCGTGGCGACAATATACAGGCCGGCAGAGAGTTTTTGTTCCATAGGTCAGCTTCATAGCAGGGCCGAGCGGAGCAAGCCAACAGGACAAAAAAGATGGAGCAGCCCATGGCCCCCGCAAACCGCACGCTTTGGCGTAAAAGCGTGGCGCTTGGCGCGACCGCGCTGATCTCTGCCTGTACGGTGGTGCCCAAGGGGCCGGTGGAAACGCCCAACACGCCCCCCCCGCCATCCGCGCAATTGCCCACCGACGAAGGCCGCCACCGCATCGCGCTGCTGGTGCCGCTGTCGGGCCCCGGGGGCGCAGTGGGTCAGGCCATGGCGAATGCCACGACCATGGCCTTGCTGGACACCAATGCCACCAGGATCCGCATCACCACCTATGACACCGCCCCCGGCCCGGCGGCGGCGGCGGCCAAGGCGCTGGCCGATGGCAACCGGCTGATACTGGGGCCGATGCTGGGCGATGATGCGCTGGCCGTGGCCAAGGTGGCGCGTCCGGGCCATGTGCCGGTGATCTCGTACACGGGCGATGCGGGCGTGGCGGGCAATGAGGTTTACGTGATGGGGGCGGTTCCGGCCCAATCCATCGCCCGCGAGGTCAAATATGCCCGCGCTCAGGGCCTGACGCGCTTTGCCGCGCTGATGCCGCTGGGCAATTATGGCGAGCGGGCGGGCAATGCCACCATCGCGGCGGTGCGCGCGGCGGGCGGCACGCTGGTCGGCATGGAAAGCTATGACCGGACCAAGGGTTCGCTGACGGCGGCGGTGCGGCGGCTGAAAGGGCGCGGGGCGTTTGACGCGGTGGTGATCGGCGATACGGCGGCTATGGCCGCGCAGGCCGCGCCTTTGCTGAAGATCGCGGCGCCGAATTTGCGCATTCTGGGCAATGAACTGTGGGCAGGCGAGGCCGTGGTGGCGCGCACGCCCGCGCTCAACGGCGCATGGTTTGCCGCCCTTTCGGATCAGCGCTTTGGCCGGTTCACCGAAAGCTACAAGGCGCGCTTTGGCCAATCGCCCTATCGCGCGGCCACGCTGGGCTATGACAGCGTACTGCTGACTTTGCGCATCGCGCGCGAATGGGCGCCGGGGGCGCCCTTCCCCACCGGGCGCCTGGTGGATCGGGGCGGTTTTCTGGGACTGGACGGCATCTTCCGGTTCAACGCCAATCAGGTGATCGAGCGCGCCTTGGAAGTGCGCGAGGCGCGCGGCGGGGCGGTCAATGTCCTCAGCCCCGCCCCCGTCCGCTTCGAGGACTGAGGTTTCAGGGGATTTTGGGGCCGCCCGGCTTGCGTTCAGAGCCAACGCCGGTCTAGTCTGTCGGTCATGTCGGACGATCTGTTTGAAACCCCACGCGGCCCCTCGGGCGAAACCTATGACGCCAATGCGATCGAGGTGCTTGAGGGCCTTGAACCGGTGCGCCGCCGCCCCGGCATGTATATCGGCGGCACCGACGAACGCGCGCTCCATCACCTTGTGGCCGAGGTGCTGGACAATGCGATGGACGAGGCCGTCGCGGGCCATGCAAACCGCATCGAGGTCATTTTGGAGGAGGAGGCCGGAACCCCCGGCCGCATAACCATCATCGACAACGGCCGCGGCATCCCCGTGGGCGAGCACCCCAAGTTTCCCGGCAAATCCGCGCTGGAGGTGATCCTTTCAACGCTCCATTCGGGCGGCAAGTTTTCCGGCAAGGCCTATGCCACCAGCGGCGGTCTGCATGGCGTGGGCATCAGCGTGGTCAATGCGCTCTCGACGCTGACGCGGGTTGAGGTGGCGATCAACAAGGAATTGTTCGCGCAGGAATTTTCCAAGGGCCAGACCCTCGGCCCGATCAAGAAGGTCGGCGCGGCGCCCAACCGGCGCGGCACCAGCGTACAGTTCACGCCCGATACCGAAATTTTCGGCACCGACGCCCGCTTCAAGCCTGCCCGCCTGTTCAAACTGGTGCGCTCCAAGGCCTATCTGTTCGCAGGCGTTGAAATCCGCTGGAAATGCTCCCCCTCGCTGGCCTCCGACGATGTGCCCGCCGAGGCGACGTTCCAGTTCCCCGGCGGCCTTGCCGACCATCTGGCCGAACAGATTGCCACGCGCGAATGCGTAACCGCCGCGCCCTTTGCCGGATCGCAGGATTTTCCCGGCGAGATGAACGGCCGCGTCGAATGGGCGATCGCCTGGCCGCTGTGGTCGGAAGGGGCCTATTCCTATTATTGCAACACCATTCCCACGCCCGACGGCGGCACCCATGAACAGGGCCTGCGCGCGGCGCTGACCAAGGGCATCCGCGCCTTTGGCGATCTGGTGGGCAACAAGAAGGCCAAGGACATCGCGCCCGAGGACGTCGTCGTCGGTTGTGAAGCGATGCTCAGCGTCTTTATCCGCGATCCGCAATTCCAGTCCCAGACCAAGGACCGCCTGACCAGCCCGGAAGCCGCGCGTCTGGTGGAAAATGCGGTGCGCGACCATTTCGACCATTTCCTGACCGACAATATGGATCGCGGCAAGGCGCTGCTGGGCCATGTGATGGAGCGGATGGACGAGCGTTTGCGCCGCAAGGCCGAGCGCGAGGTCAAGCGCAAGACCGCCACCAATGCGCGCAAGCTGCGCCTGCCGGGCAAGCTGACCGATTGCAGCGGCGAAGGCGAAGGCGAGACCGAATTGTTCATCGTCGAAGGCGATTCGGCAGGCGGCAGCGCCAAGCAGGCCCGCGACCGCAAAACTCAGGCCATCCTGCCCATTCGCGGCAAGATCCTGAACGTGGCCAGCGCCAGCCTCGACAAGATCCGCGCCAATCAGGAAATCGCCGATCTTTCGCTGGCGATGGGCTGCGGGCTGCGCAAGGACTGCAACCCGGACCTTTTGCGCTATGACCGCATCATCATCATGACGGACGCCGATGTCGACGGCGCGCATATTGCCACGCTGCTCATGACCTTCTTCTTTCAGGAAATGCCCGATGTCGTGCGCAAAGGTCATCTCTATCTGGCCCAGCCGCCGCTTTACCGCCTGACCAGCGGCAAGGAGAGCGCCTATGCCCGCGATGACGCGCACCGCGCCGAACTGGAAAAGACGAAGTTCAAGGGCAAGAAGGTCGAAGTAGGCCGGTTCAAGGGCCTTGGCGAAATGAACCCGCAGCAATTGCGCGAAACCACGATGGACCCGGCCAAGCGCAGCCTCGTGCGCATCACCCTGCCGCAGGAATATGAGGACCGGGCGCAGGTGAAGGATCTTGTCGACCGCCTGATGGGCCGCAACCCGGAACACCGCTTCCACTTCATCCAGAACCGCGCCGCCGATATCGACCCCGAAATGATCGACGCCTAATGGCCACCAAGGCGCATTTCGAGGTGCTGGACGGGTTGCGCGGTGTCGCCGCGCTGCTGGTTCTGGTGTTTCATATCAGCGAGATCCTGTCCAAAGGCGTGATGGCGGACAATTGGCTGCCGCACGGCGCGCTGGCGGTGGATTTCTTCTTTGCGCTCTCGGGGTTTGTCATCGCCCATGCCTATGACCGGCGCATGGCCGAGGGGCTGGGCTTTGGCGGGTTTATGCTGCGCCGTTTTGTCCGGCTGCACCCCATTGTGCCGCTGGCCACGCTGATCGGCGCGCTGGCATGGGTTTACGCCCCCTTCCCCCATGCGGCGCATGTGGTCGATGGGCGGTTCTGGACGGCGGTGGTCATGGGGCTGGTCCTGCTGCCCTATCCCACCTTGGCGGACCGGGCGGAGGACACCCATTCGCTCGACGGGCCGACATGGACGCTGTTTCAGGAATATATCGGCTCAATCGCCTATGGGCTCGTGCTGCATCGCCTTTCGCCCCGCGTGCTGGCCTATTTGCTGATCCCGGCGGGCGGGCTGCTGGCTTGGGGGGCTGTGGCCTATGGCAATCTTTCGGTCGGCTGGGGGTGGAGCCATTGGTGGATGGCGGAGGCGCGGTTGGCGTTTCCCTTCATCTTCGGCATCCTGCTGCGCCGCATTCTGCCGCACCTGACGCCTTTGCGGATGAGCTTTGGCGGATTGGCCATCGTGATGACCATCGCCTTTGCCGCAGGCGTTCCGGGGGGCAAGCCGGGCTGGGCCAATGGCCTGCTGGAATTTGCCTATGTCGCCCTGCTCTTTCCGCTGATCATCCTGATGGGCGCCCATTCGCGGATGAGCGCGGGGATGCGTAAAGTCGCAAAGGCGCTGGGGCGTCTGTCTTACCCATTGTATATTATCCATTATCCCTTCATCTACTGGTATTGGGATATGGCGCTTGACCCGCGTCCGCATGATCTGGCCCTCTGGGCGCCGGTGCTCTACATCGGCTCGGTGGCGCTGGGCTGGGCGGCGCTGCGGCTGTGGGATGAACCCCTGCGGCGCTGGGCCACGGCGCGCTGGATCGCCAAGGAGAATTGAAATGACTCATAATGGCCAGTGCCTGTGCGGCGCGGTGAAGCTCTCGATGGAAGGTGATCCGATTGCCGCACGCATGTGCTGGTGCCGCGATTGCCAAAGGCTGGCCAGCGGGTCGGCCACGGTCAACGCGCTGTTTGCGCCTGAAAACGTGACGGTGACGGGACCGGTTACGCTGCATCACAAGACCGCCGACAGCGGCAATACCGTCGAGCGCGCCTTTTGCAGCGCATGCGGCAGCCATGTGTTTTCGCGCCCGCTGCTCGATCCGCCGGTGGCCTATCGCATCCGGGCGGGGGCGCTGGACAATCCCGAGATTGCCCGGCCCACCGGCATCATCTGGACCAGCAGCGCGCCATCATGGGCAGTGATGGACCCGGCGCTGCCGCAATTTCCCAAAGCGCCGCCAGCCTGATGCCAGCAGCGCCCGGGGGCCTCAATCCTGCGGGCGCAGCTTTTCCATCGGCACTTCGGCAAACATCTTCTGCACCGCCGGACGCGCATTGATCTGGGCGATCCAGCGCGACAGATGCGGCGCATCATCGGGATTGACCAGTTCGGGGAAGCTGTAATTCATGCCATTGGCGATGGCGAAATTGCAGATATCGGCCAGCGTGAACATATCGCCCGCCAGCCACTCATGGTCGGCCAGATGGTCGTTGAGGCGCGTGACCGAATAGGAAATCTTGCGCATTTCTTCGTCGATCAGGTCCTGCGGGAAACCCTCGCGCGCGCGGCGCCATTTGACCTGCTGTTCAAACACCGGGATGGCCGCCACCTTTTCCTCAAAGGCCTCGTCGCTCATCCCTTTGACCATATTGCCGACATAGCGGTGCCAGCCAATGGTCGAGACGCACCAGCAGAAATATTCATCGACCCACTTGGTCCAGATCCGCATTTGCGCGCGGCCATAGGAATCGGCGGGGCGCAGCTTGACCTCGCCGGGGTGTTCATCCTCCAGATATTCGCAGATCACCGTGCTTTCGGTAATCACCTTGTCGCCATCGACCAGAGCGGGCACCTGTCCTCGCGGATTGATCGCCTTGAACCAATCCTGATGATGTTCAAAAATGGCCGGGTTCAGGCGATGCCCTTCGAATGGCGTTCCCTTTTCATAAAGGGTGAGCAGCGGCTTCATCGAATTGGCGGCGGGACCGAAGGAATAGAGTTTGAGCATCGTCTGGGCATCCTCTTGTGCTTTGCCCCCGACCTTATGAAATGTAAGCAATGCATACAAGTGGTGGGAAAAATACCCGGCAGATTCCTCCCCCGGCGTTGATGCGATTGACTCCGTCGCCGTTCAAACCGCGTATTTTGGTCCATGAATTCAGCCGCCTGCTGCGGCACCGGCAAGCTCGGCAGGAAAAATTACGAACTATGCAACCTATCAGCCGCCTGAGCATTCCAAGCAGCAGTCAGGCGAAATGCCGGACAGGTGCCGCCCGACCTGAACGCGACCGCGCATGTTCGCAAAAGGGATCGGGCGGTTATCCATTGCAGCAAAGACAGGGGAATTGGATGAACATTTATCGCAAATCGCTCGCTCTGGTCATGTCCGCAGCGGTAGGCCTTACCCTCGCTGCTTGCGACAGCAAGAAAGAGGATGCGATGGAATCCGCCGCGGACTCGACCCGCAGCGTCGCTGATTCCGCTGCCGATGCCATCGAAAGCAGCGCCTCGACCGCTGCCGCTTCGGCAGAGTCCAAGGCCGAAGCCAAGGCTGATGCGGTTCGCGCCGCCGGTGATGCCAAGGCCGACAAAATGGAAGAAAAGGCCGATAAAATGGACAAGGCTCCCAACTAAGGGGCGCTTTTATAATCGGATGATTATTCCCGCCGCGGCACCATGCCTCGGCGGGAATATCATTTTGCGGCAGAATCTCCAGCAAGCTTGCCCAATCGCCACGGCGATCAGTAAAGCAGATAGGGCCGGATTTCCTCTGCCCAGCGCGCCTCGTCGGGCAAAGTGATCGCATCGAGATCACCCGCAACCGATCCTGCATCATCCACCCACTCGCGCAAGGCAGGACCGCCATTAATCACGTCGATGGCCAGACGCGTCAGTTCATACTCATAGGGAAAATCACGCCACAGCGGATAATCGGGATAGAGCCGCCGGATCGCCTTGAAGGCCAGCGCCTGCAAACGCCAGGGGCGGAAGGCGTGGTGGTCATAAAAGCCGCCCTCGGCATGGATCATCAGCGCGCTGCATAATTGGCCGGAATGCTTGTGAAACGTGGGCGTGAACCAGCATTCGCGCAGGGCGCAGCCGGCCATCCATTGCGGCGCGAATGCCTGCATTTCGGCCAGCACGGCGCGCGCATCCACATCGGGCGCGCCGAACAGCACCTCCAAAGGCCGGGTCGTGCCGCGCCCTTCGGACAGGTTCGTGCCTTCCAGCATCACCGTTCCGGCATAAGCGCGGGCCATGTTGAGGCTGGCCGCATTCGGGCTGGGGTTGATCCAGAGGCGTTCCTCGGGCCAGCCAAAACCGGCAAGGCCAGCACGCGCCGGAGCATCGGGCGTCCAGCCCTCCATGGTGATGACGCGGTAATCAACGTCCAGCTTGTAATGGTCGACGAACCAACGCCCCATCTCGCCCAGCGTCAGGCCGTGACGCATCGGCATCGGCCCGGCGCCAACAAAGCTCTCCTGTCCGGGGATCAGCGTCAGCCCCTCGATGGGCCGCCCCGCCGGATTGGGCCGATCCAGCACCCAGACCGACTTGCCCGTGCCCGATGCGGCCTCAAGCAGGTAGAGCAGCGTGGTGACGAAAGTGTAGATCCGGCAGCCAAGATCCTGAAGATCGAACAGGAAAACGTCGGCCGTGTCCATCATCGCCGGGGTCGGACGGCGCACCTGGCCATAAAGGCTGAACACCGGAATGCCGAGCGCGGGGTCGAACTCGTCCTCGGTCTCGACCATATTGTCCTGCTTGTCGCCCTTCAGCCCGTGCTGGGGCCCAAAGGCGCTGGTCAATTTGATGTCGGGGCATGCCGCCAGCGCATCGAGGCTATGCACCAAACCTGCGGTCAGCGAGGCGGGATGCGCCACCAGCGAGACGCGCCGCCCCGCCAGAGGGGCGCGCAAGGAAGGATCAGCGAGCAGGCGATCAAGGCCGAACAATACAGTCATGGTGCCTCCGCTGCCGCAAGCTGGAGCGTGAAGCAAGAGCGCTTGTGAAAATCGGGCCGCCCGGCCCCATGCGCCAGCGCCCAATAGGATTTATGGCCGCCTGTTTCCTCGATAACGGCCGTCAGGCCCGCGCAATCGGCCCCCGTCAGGATGGCGCGCGTCAGGCGGACCTCGCAGATTGCCGCATCGCCCGCCCGCGTCATGGCGATCGCCGGGGCGACGGGCATCTCCGCATCATGCCCGCCCTCGCGATAATCGGCGAAGCCATAGGTTGCCCAGCGCGACGAGGGCGAGAAATTGAACTCCTGATAGGTCGCCCCCGCGCGGCCCAGAAACAGCTCGAAACAGGTGGCTTTCCAAAGGTCGTCATGGCGCCCCGGCGTCTCGTGCGCGGGCAACACCAGCCCCCCCGCACCGACCACGCGATAGCGCAGCACCAGCCCATCCCCGCGCGCATCCCAATCCACATCCACCGATTTCACCCCCAAAGGCGGGGTTTGCGGATGACATATCAGCGAGAAAGTTCCCAAAATGATTTCTCCATGCTAGGCGGCGCGCTCAATCAAGAGGCAAACATGACCGAATACAAGTCCGACCTGCTGCGCCTGCTGTCCGAACGCGGCCATATCCACCAGTTGACCGATGCTCATGGGCTCGATGCCCTGGCGCAAAAAGAGGTGGTGGTGGCGTATAACGGCTATGACGCGACGGCCTCGTCGCTGCATGTCGGCAATCTGGCCTCGGTGATGCTGCTGCGCCGCCTGCAACAGGCCGGGCACAAGCCCATCGCGCTGATGGGCGGCGGCACAACCAAGGTGGGCGACCCCAGCGGCAAGGACGAATCGCGCAAGCTGCTGACCGAGGAGACGATTGCCTCGAACATCGCAGGGATCGCCAAGGTGTTCCACCGCCTGCTCCGCTTTGACGACAGCGCCACCGGCGCGCAGATGGTCAACAATGCCGACTGGCTGGACCAGCTTGGCTATATCGACCTGCTGCGCAATGTCGGCCCCCATTTCACGGTCAACCGCATGCTGACGTTTGATTCCGTCAAGCTGCGCCTGGATCGCGAACAGCCGCTGACCTTCCTTGAATTCAATTACATGATCCTTCAGGCCTATGATTTCCGCGAGCTGGCGCTGCGCCATGGCTGCCGGTTGCAATTGGGCGGGTCGGACCAATGGGGCAATATCATCAACGGCATTGAATTGACGCGCCGGATGAACGGGATCGAACTGTTCGGCCTGACCACGCCGCTGTTGACCACGGCCGATGGGGCCAAGATGGGCAAGAGCGTCAATGGCGCGGTGTGGTTGAATGAAGAACTGCTGCCCCATTATGATTTCTGGCAATTCTGGCGCAACACCGATGACCGCGACGTGGGCCGGTTCCTGCGCATCTTCACCGATGTTCCGCTGGACGAGATCGTCCGCCTCGAAGCCCTGCAGGGCAGCGAGATCAACGCGGCCAAGGTCGTGCTGGCCAATGAGGTGACGAAGCTGGTGCGCGGGGATGATGCCGCCAAGGCCGCCGAGACCACCGCCAGCGCCACTTTTGCCGGGGGCGGCCTGGGCGCGGATCTGCCCGTTTGGGCAGTGCCGGCCGAGGGCTGCACGATCATCGATGCGCTGGTCGGAATTGGATTTGCGACGAGCCGTGGCGAGGCCAAGCGCCTGATTGCGGGCGGCGGGGCCAAGCTGGACGGCGTTGCGGTAAGCGACGAAAATCAGGCCATTAGCCTTGAAAGCGGAGAAATCCGCCTTTCTTCGGGCAAGAAGAAGCACGGCATTCTCAAGCCCTTGTGATGGATTGGGGGGCGGCAAGCGCTTGCCGCCCCCACCGGCAGCCAATTGCCATATTTACCATTTTTTCGCCATTTGTGTCCTAAAAGCATCTCCTTGACGTATTTCATGCAGGAGATTGACACATGGCTTCAGGGGCACAGCTTTCGGTCACCGAACTGCGCCGCGCCGCGCGCCATCCGGTCAGTTTCCGGGTGGTGGCCGAGCACCGGCGCGAGGGCGATGTGATGCTCGACATCGCCAATATCTCGATCCACGGCTTTATGGTGGGCAACAAGGTTGAATTGGGACGCGGCGAGCGCGTGACGATCCGCCTTCCTGTTGTCGGGCGCATTGAGGCGCATCTGATCTGGTCCACCGATGACCGATCGGGCTTTCAATTTGAACGGATCATCCGACAGGACGATTTCACCAATATGATCGCCGCCTTGCAACCCAATCCGCGCCTGCGCCGATAATAGCGGGCGCCGACCGGCGGCGCCCACAAGTCAGATTTCGCACGTCCCAAGCACTGTTATCTTGGCAATCGGCCCCGTACCTGCCACAGCGGCGCGGTGATGGAGCCAACCAACCCTCTGCAAATCGCGGACTATCGCCGTTTTTGGACCGCCCGCTTCCTGTCATGGCTGGCCGGTTCGGGGATGGTCGTCATTATCGGCTATCAACTGTACGATCTGGCGCGCCAATCCTATGGCATGACCATCGCCCAGGCCTCCTTCATGCTGGGGGTCCTGGGCTTTGTGCAATTCGTGCCGATGCTGCTGCTGACGCCGGTTTCGGGCGTGGTGTCGGATCGGTTTGACCGGCGCAAAGTGGGCGCGATGTCGATCTCGGTCGATATGGCGATGGCCTTCACGCTGGCGATCACCACCTGGCAGGGCTGGCTCACCCTGCCGCTGGTGCTGTTTCTGGGCATGGCGCATGGCACGGCGCGGGTGTTTGTCGGGCCTTCGGTCGGGGCGATCGCGCCGATGATCGTGCCACCTGCACTCCTGCCGCGCGCGATTGCGATGAATTCCATGGCGATGCAGGCGGGCACGATTACCGGCCCTGCGGTGGCCGGCGTGCTGTTTGGCTGGCATCCCTCGCTGTTCTACTGGATGGCCGGGGTTGCGCTTTGCGTCTCGGCGCTGTCGCTGCTGATGATCCGGCCCCTGCCCGCCCATGCCGAAAACCGACGCACCCATCCCATGCGCATGGCGCTGGAAGGGTTGACCTTTGTGAGAAGCAATCCGTTCCTGCTGGGCTGCATCACGCTGGATCTGTTTGCCGTGCTGCTGGGGGGGGCCACGGCGCTGCTGCCGGTCTATGCGCGCGACATTCTGCATGTCGGCCCCACGGGTCTGGGCCAGATGCGCGCGGCCCCGGCGGTGGGCGCGGCGGTGCTGGGCGTTATCTTGTCGATCAAACCGTTGGAGCGCCGGGTGGGCATCACCATGCTGGGCTCGGTCGCACTGTTTGGCGCGGCAACGGCGGTGTTTGCCGTCTCCACCCATTATGCGCTCTCGCTGGCCATGCTGGCGGTGCTGGGCGCGGCGGATATGATCAGCATGTTCGTGCGCTCCACCCTAGTTCAGATGCACACGCCCGATGCCATGCGCGGGCGGGTTTCGGCCATTTCGGGCCTTGCCGTCGGCGCCTCCAATGAATTGGGCGAGATGGAATCGGGCATTGCCGCATGGCTGCTGGGGGCGCAGGGCGCGGTGCTGTTCGGCGGGATTGGCGCGGTGGTGGTAACGCTGCTCTGGGCCTTTCTCTTTCCGCAAATCCGCAAAGCCAATCGCTTTACCCCCCAAGAGGATGATTGATGATGCTTCAGTCTGTTTCCTATTCCGACGGTGATGTCGCGCTGACCGGCTGGGTGGCGCGTCCGGCGAGCGCGCCTCGCGCCGCGATCCTGATCTGGCCGACCATCGCCAATGTCGGCCCCGCCATCGAGGCGCGCGCCGCCGCTCTGGCCGAGCAGGGCTATCTGGCCTTTGTCGGCGATTTCTACGGCGCGCCGGTGGCCAGTTTCGAGGCTTCCTTCCCGATGGCCGCCGCATTGCGCGGGAATTGGGATGGCTATCGCACCCGCCTGCATGCCGCGCTTTCGGCGCTGCGCGCCCTGCCCGGCACCGAGGGTTTGCGGATCGGCGTGATCGGCTATTGCATGGGCGGTCAGGCCGCGCTCGAACTGGCGCGTGACGGGGCCGACATTGCCGCCGCGGTCAGCTTCCACGGCGTGTTTGACACCGAAAAGCCCGCCGCCCCCGGCGCGATCAAGGCGCGCATTCTCGTACTGCATGGCGACGCCGACCCGCTGGCCCCGCGCAGCGCCGTCATCGGCCTTTGGGAGGAACTGGACGCGGCCGGCGCCAATTGGCATTTCCATTCCTATGCCAATGTGCGCCACGGCTTTACCGACCCGGAAAGCGACGCACGCGGCAAGGACTTCCTTGGCTATAACACCAGCGCCGACCGCCAAAGCTGGGCCGCGATGCTCAGCTTCTTCGACGAGATCTTTGCTTAATCGATCCGCTTCAGGGTGTCCCCGTCAAGCTTGCGATAAAAGCAGCTGGGGGCGCCCGTGTGGCAGGCCGGGCCTTCCGGCCTGCACAGCATGACCAGCGCGTCCTGATCGCAATCGACGCGAATTTCCTGCACCCGCAGGAAATGGCCCGAGGTTTCCCCCTTCAACCACAGGCGCCCGCGCGAGCGCGAATGGAAATGCGCCAGCCCCGTCTCGCGCGTCTTGTCCAGCGCCTGCGCATCCATAAACGCCACCATCAGGATCTCGCGGCTGTCCGAATCGACGGCAATAGCCGTTAACAGACCCTGCGCGTCAAAACGCGGCATGAAGGTGGAACCGGATTCGCGCTCGATATTCCCGGCGGACATACGTAAAAATTCCCGTTCAGGGCGCCTCAACCCTCTGCTGGGCGCGGTGATGTTGCGCGATAACCACAACTGGGGGCGAAAATCCACACCTGCTGTCATCGCCTCTTTATCTTTGGCCCGAAAAGTTGAAACAATTTGGTCACGATCTTGAGGGAGATCGCATTTGACCAGGCAGCGGAACGCGCCACGGTTCAGGGAAATGCCAGCCAGCGCTGAAAGAGCGTTGAGCGGTAGAGAATGAGGGTTCAGGTGTGGTGGCCCATCAGGGGGGGACATCAATCGCGCTGAAAAGCGTCGCCTATCAGTTTCGTCACGTGAACGCCCGGGGGTTTATTCCTCCGGGCGTTTTCTTATGCGCCGGTTAAGGCAGCGCCTCGCCATGGACGCGGGCGAAACAGGCCACGATCACCCGCGCCGCGCCCGCCTGCTCCAGCGCGGCGATGCAGGCATTGGTGGTGGCCCCGCTGGTCAGCACATCATCGGCAAGGATCACCTTGGCCCCATGCAGGCGCGCCTTGCGAGCGGGATGCAGGGCAATCGCGCCAGTCAGCACTTTCTCCCGCTCCCTCGGCCCAAGACCGCCCAGCATCGGCGTTTTCCGCCGCCGCACCAGCGCATCGACCATCGGCCGCGCGCCGGTGTGCCGGGCGATCTCCTGCGCCAAGAGCGCCGATTGGTTAAACCCCCGCCCCCACAGCCGCCAGCGATGCAGCGGCACCGGCACCACCAGCCAGCCCGGCCCGACATCGCGCGCCCTTAACCGCGCCGCCATCAAGCGGCCCATCAATCCGGCCAGCGCCACCCGCCGCCCGTGCTTGAGCGCGATCACCAACTGGCGCGAGGTGTCATTGTAGAGCGTGGCAGCCGCGACGCCATGATGGCGCGGAGCCTCGACCACGCAGGTATGGCACAGCAGATCGTCATGGGCGTGGGAGGCCGCTTCGCTGCTAAACGGGCGCTGACACATCCGGCACGCAGGATCGCCCGGCATGGCCAGCCCCGACCAGCAGGCCGCGCAAAGCCCGCCCTGTTCATGCACCCCTTCGCCGCAAAGCGGGCAGCGCGGGGGAAACAGCAGGTCGAGAACAGGCGAGAGGCGACGCATGGACGAAAGTCTAATGGCTGCTTTTGCCGGGGCAAGCGCGAAGATCCTTGCAGGCGAACGGCGCAAGAGGCAGGACGGGCGCATGAGTCAGCCTCCCCGCATTTTCGCGCCGCAACGGCGCCTTGCCGCCCGCCGTCGGGCTATGGTCCTGCAAAATCAGCCCAATGCCGCGCATTATCTGCTCGATGACATGGTTGAGGATGTCCTCGAACGGCTCTCCTTTGTCCAGATGGTGCCCAAACGGGCGCTGGTGGTGGGCGATTGGACCGGGACGCTTGCGGCTGCGTTGCGCGCGCAAGGCGCCAAGGTCGTGGAAGCCGATCCGGCGGGGCTGCGCGGGGCGATGGTGCTGGATGAGGAGCAGCCTTACCTGCTGCGCGATTTCGATCTGATCGCCTCGCTGGGCACGCTCGACACGGTGAATGATCTGCCCGGCGCGCTGATCCATATGCGCCAGGCGCTGGCGCCGGGGGGCCTGATGATCGCCAGCTTTGCCGGGGCCGGTTCGCTGCCTGCGCTGCGCGCGATCATGATGGCCGCCGATGGCGAGCGCCCAGCGGCGCGGATGCATCCGATGGTCGATGTGCGCGCCGGGGCGCAATTGCTGCAACGCACAGGCTTTGCCGATCCGGTGAGCGATGGGCGCTCGGTCAAGGTGCGCTTCCGCTCGCTGGCGGGATTGGTGGGCGATATTCGCGCGCAGGCATGGGGCGGGGTTTTGACAGAAGGCGGGCCGCCGATTGGCGAAGCCGGTTATGCACGCGCTCTGCTGGCCTTTGATGAACAGGCCGAGGATGGGCGCGTGACCGAGGTGTTCGAGATTTTGACGTTGAGTGGGTGGAGAAGGTGAAAGGGATAGGTGCGAGGGACTCGTCCCTTGCGCTCCCGTTAATGTCCGCGTTGCGGGTCGGGTTCGGCGTTATGTGTCGGACGCGTGGTTGAAATGATAAAGCCTGCGGCGCCTTATCCTAGCGCCGCAGGCTTTTATTTATTCAACGTCTCGGATCAGGCGCACGCCCCTTAACGGGATTGCCAAGGGACGAGTCCCTTGGCCCGCCGGATGCAAAACCTTACCCCAAAGCCGCCTGCGCCGCCGCCAGACGAGCGATCGGCACGCGGAAGGGCGAGGCCGAGACATAATCCAGACCCGTCTTTTCGCAGAAGGCGATGGAGGCCGGATCGCCGCCATGCTCACCGCAGATGCCCAGCTTGATGCCCGGCAGCGTTTTGCGCCCGCGCTCAGCGGCCAATTCGACCAATTGACCCACGCCCTCGACATCGAGGCTGACGAAGGGATCGCGCGCATAGATGCCCTGCTCGACATAGGCCGAGAGGAAGCGGGCCGCGTCATCGCGCGACACGCCCAGCGTGGTCTGTGTCAGGTCATTGGTGCCGAAGGAGAAGAACTTGGCCTCCTCGGCAATCTCGCCCGCCATCAGCGCCGCGCGCGGCAATTCGATCATCGTGCCGACGAGGTAATCCAGCACCTTGCCCTTTTCGGCAAAGACTTGGCGCGCGGTGCGGTCAACCAGAGCCTTCAGGATCGAAAGCTCCTTCTTGGTCGCCACCAGCGGGATCATCACTTCGGGCACAACCGCCTCGCCCGAGGCCAGCGCCACATCGACGGCGGCCTCAAAGATCGCGCGTGCCTGCATCTCATAGATTTCCGGGAAGGTGATCCCCAGACGGCACCCACGATGGCCCAGCATCGGGTTGAATTCATGCAATTCGCCCGCGCGGCGCTTCAAGGTTTCCACGCCAATGCCGATGGCATCCGACAGTTCGGCAAATTCCGCGTCGCCATGCGGCAGGAATTCGTGCAGCGGCGGATCGAGCAAGCGGATCGTGACCGGCAGGCCCGCCATGATCTCGAAGATCGCATGGAAATCGGCGCGCTGTTCGGGCAGCAGCTTGGCCAGAGCGGCGCGGCGACCGTCCTCGTCTTCGGCCAGGATCATCTGGCGAACAGCCGAAATGCGGCCCGCGTCGAAGAACATATGCTCGGTGCGGCAAAGGCCGATGCCCTCGGCGCCAAAGTTGCGCGCGGTGCGGCAGTCCTCGGGCGTTTCGGCATTGGTGCGCACCTTCATGCGGCGATGCTTGTCGGCCCAGACCATCAGCGTGCCGAAATCGCCCACCAGTTCAGGCTCGATGGTCGGCACGGCGCCGCCCATGATGTCGCCCGTCGCGCCGTCCAGCGTGATGATGTCGCCTTCCTTCAGATCACGCGTACCGATCTTGAGGGTGCGGCTGTTCATGTCGATGCTGACCGCGCTGGCGCCCGAGACGCAGGGGCGGCCCATGCCGCGCGCCACCACGGCGGCGTGGCTGGTCATGCCGCCGCGCGCGGTCAGGATGCCCTTGGCCGCGTGCATGCCGTGGATGTCTTCCGGGCTGGTTTCGACGCGCACGAGGATGACGCTGTCGCCCCGCTCGGCCCGCGCCTGCGCCGTTTCGGCGTCTAGCACGATCGCGCCCGAGGCCGCGCCCGGCGAGGCGGGCAGCCCCTTGCCCAGATAGTCGCGCTCCGCCTTGGGGTCGAGCGTGGGGTGCAGCAGTTGGTCGAGCGCCATCGGATCGACGCGCTTGATCGCGGTGGCTTCATCGATCAGGCCTTCGCCCACCATATCGACGGCCATCTTCAGCGCGGCCTTGGCCGTGCGCTTGCCGCTTCGCGTTTGCAGCATCCACAGCTTGTTGCGCTCAACGGTGAACTCGATGTCCTGCATGTCCTTGTAGTGCTTTTCCAGCAATTCAAAGACAGCGGCCAGCTCGGTGTAAGCCTCAGGCATCGCCTCTTCCATCGAAAGCGGCTTGGCCCCGGCGCGTTCGCGGGCAAACTTGGTCAGATATTGCGGCGTGCGGATGCCCGCCACCACGTCCTCGCCCTGCGCGTTGACCAGCCATTCGCCGTAATAGGCCTTCTCGCCGGTCGCCGGATCGCGGGTAAAGGCAACGCCGGTGGCCGAGGTGTCGCCCATATTGCCGAACACCATCGCCTGCACGTTGACGGCCGTGCCCCAATCGCCCGGAATGTCGTTCAGGCGGCGATAGACCTTGGCGCGCTCGCTTTCCCAGCTGTCGAACACAGCGCCGATCGCGCCCCAGAGCTGTTCATGCACATCCTGCGGGAACGGGCGGCCCAGTGCCTTTTCGACGATGGCCTTGTATTCACCGACCAGCGCCTGCCAATGCTCGGCTTCCAGTTCAACATCGGCGTAGAAACCGTTGTCTTCCTTGACGATTTCCAGAGCGTCCTCGAACAGGTGATGGTCAATGCCCAGCACCACGTCGGAATACATCTGGATGAAACGGCGATAGGAATCCCAGGCAAAGCGCGGGTTGCCCGAACCCTGCGCCAGCCCCTGCACCGTCTCGTCATTGAGGCCAAGGTTGAGCACCGTGTCCATCATGCCCGGCATCGAAACCCGCGCGCCCGAACGCACCGAGACCAGCAGCGGATTGGCGGTATCGCCAAACTTGCGGCCCGTGGAGCTTTCGACATGCGCCACGCCTGCGGCAACGCCAGCGCGCAGATCGGCGTCAAAGCTTTTGCCATTGGCGTTATAGGTCGCGCAAACTTCGGTGCTGATCGTGAAGCCCGGCGGGACCGGCAGACCAATACCGGCCATTTCAGCCAAATTGGCGCCCTTGCCCCCGGCGATTGTCTTGTCGCGGCTGCGCGGGTCGGTCGAATTGGCGCCACCACCGAAATAGAATACGTATGCAGACATGATTAGACCAAGCCTCCCAGAACGAATCGGCCTTCGTAGTTGCCCCGCCCTAGCCTTCGATCCGTGAGAAGTCAGCCACTTTGTGCGTTGCAGCACGCAATTGCGACAAAAGGCCTAGGCGGGCGGAGCGGATCGCGGGATCTTCGGCGTTTACAGTGACATGATTAAAGAACTCGTCAACCGCGCTGCGCAAGGAGGCAAGCGCCGCCATCGCGCCGGTAAAGTCCTCCGCCGCCACGGCCTTTTCCGCGCGCGGCGCGGCATCGGCCAGCGCCGCCATCAGCGCCGCTTCGGCCGGTTCAGGCGCAGGATTGGTGACATTGGCGTCCCAGCCCTTCTTCTCCTCGGCCTTGAGGATATTGGCCGCACGCTTGTAACCGGCGAGCAGGTTTTTGCCGTCATCGGTCTGCACAAACGCCTGCAACGCATGGACGCGGGCGAGCAATCGGACGAGGTCGTCTTCACCACCAAGGGCGAAAACCGCGTCGATCAGGTCGTGGCGGACGCCTGCTTCCTTTTGCTGGACCTTGAGGCGGTCAGCGAAAAACTCCAAGAGTAGAATGCTCGTAATGGAATTCTGGTCCGCCAATGTTTTGTTATCGTCAGAATTCAAATCCGTACGCGGAACGATCAGGCGAGAGTCTATCACCGACACCACCGCTTGATCAATCACACGACCGAGCGGCAACCTGAGGTCATTCTTGGTGATGAGCGCCAACACCCCAATGGCCGCACGACGAAGGGCAAACGGGTCTTTCGAGCCGGTCGGATATTCCGCGACATAGAAAAACCCAACCAACGTATCCAGCTTATCCGCCAACGCCACACACACCGTCACAGGCGCGGTGGGAACATCATCCCCCTGTCCAACCGGCTTGTAATGATCGCGGATTGCATCGGCCACGGCATCAGGCAAACCTTCGGCCCGCGCATAATAGCCGCCCATCAGGCCCTGCAATTCCGGAAACTCGCCCACCATTTCGGTGACGAGATCTGCCTTGCACAATTCCGCCGCCTGACGCGCCAGAGCAGGATCTGCGCCCGGCACAATGCCTTCCGCCGCCAGCCATTCGGCCAGCTTGGCCACACGCGCCACCTTGTCGGCCACCGTGCCCAGCTTCTCATGGAACGTAATACGCGACAGCTTCTCGGCCTGAACCGCCAGCGGGGTTTTCAGATCCTGCTGCCAGAAAAACCGCGCATCGCTCAAACGCGCGGCCAGCACCTTGCGGTTGCCCGCGATGATGCCCTCGCCGCCGTCAATGGCGTCGATATTGGCGGTGCAGACGAAAGCGTTAGCCAGCTTGCCCGCCGCGTCTTCGCACACGAAATACTTCTGGTTCACGCGCGCGGTCAACTGGATCACCTCGGGCGGAACCTCAAGGAAAGCCTCGTCAAACCGGCCGAGCAAGGGCTGCGGCCATTCGGTCAGACCGGCGTTTTCAACCACCAGACCTTCGTCCTCAACAAGGCGCAGCCCAGCGGCCGCAGCCGCCTCCTTGGCCTTGGCCCGGATGATGTCCTGACGCTCCTCATGGTTCACCAGAACATGCGCGGCGCGCAGGTCGTCGGCATAGGAAGCCGCATCGGCCACGCTCACCGAACCGGTCGAATGGAAACGATGCCCCACCGTCTCGCGGCCCGACACGATCCCGCCAACCTCGCAATCGACCACTACGCCATCCAGCAACGCCACGATGCCCTGCAACGGACGCACCCAACGCAAGGACTCGGTCGAAAGCGATGCCGCGCCCCAGCGCTGGCTCTTGGGCCAGCTAAACCCGCGCACAATGGCCGGAATCGCCTCGGCCAGCACATCGGCGGTGGCGCGGCCCGGCTTTTCGGTCACGGCAAACAGCACGCCATCGCGTTCTTCCAACTGCTCGCGCGTCAATCCGGTCTTGCGCAAAAAGCCTGCCAGCGCCTGCTCGGGCGCAGAAGCCTTGGGCCCCTTCACTTCCTCACGTACCGCCTGCGTTGCCACCGGCAACCCGCGCGCGATCAGCGCCAGACGGCGCGGCGTCGACCACAGCGTCAGTTCGCCCACCGCAACGCCCGCCGCCGCCATTTGGCCGCGAAACAGCTTTTCCAGTTCGGCCCGCGCGCCCGCCTGCATCCGCGCGGGAATTTCCTCGCTGCGCAGTTCAAGAAGGAAATCGCTCATTTCGTCCACCCCGGAAATTTCACGGCCCATTCGGCCTCGTTCTTCTCGATCCACGCCTCGCAAGCGCCCTTGGCCAGATCGCGCACGCGGCCGATATAGCTGGCGCGCTCCTGCACGGAAATCACGCCGCGCGCCTGCAACAGGTTGAAGAGATGCGATGCCTCGATCGCCTGATCATAGGCGGCCAGCGGGATCTTCGCCTCGATGCAGCGCTTGGCCTCGGCCTCGGCGTGGGCAAAACCTTTGAACAATTGCTCGGTGTCGGCCACCTCGAAATTGTACTTCGACATTTCCTGCTCGTTCTTCAGGAACACGTCGCCATAGGTCAGGCCCGCATCATTGAAACGCAGGTCGTAAACCCAGTCCACGCCCTGAATATACATGGCCAGACGTTCAAGCCCATAGGTCAGCTCGCCCGCAACCGGCTTGCAGTCAAACCCGCCGACCTGCTGGAAATAGGTGAACTGCGTCACCTCCATCCCGTCGCACCAGACCTCCCAGCCCAGCCCCCAGGCACCCAGCGTCGGGCTTTCCCAGTCATCCTCGACAAAGCGGATGTCATGGGCCAGCGGGTCCACACCAATCGCGGCCAAGGATTGCAGATACAGCTCCTGCAAATTCTCCGGCGAAGGCTTGAGGATCACCTGATACTGGTAATAATGCTGAAGGCGGTTGGGGTTTTCACCATAGCGGCCATCGGTCGGGCGACGGCTGGGCTGCACATAGGCGGCCTTCCACGGTTCGGGACCAAGCGCGCGCAGGGTTGTGGCGGGATGAAACGTGCCCGCGCCCATCCGCATGTCATAGGGTTGCAGAATGGCGCAACCCTGCTTGCTCCAGAAATCATGGAGGGTCAGGATCATGTCCTGAAAGCTCAGCGGCTTTTTGGCCAAAGGTGCTGTCTCGCTCATGATCGACGCCTTTGGCGTAAGGCCCGCAACGGGTCAAGGGTGACCGATCAGGCCCGGCAAAAACCGCCCGCAGGCCAAGACAAAGCCTCCCTACAGCCCGTGTTAACCTGACATTCGCTCAATACCGCAATCGACAGGTGACACAGGATCATTATAGGGGCCGCCATGCTGAAGGTTATTCTCCCCCGTCTCACCCGCGCTGCGGCCTATGCTCTGGCGTTGCTGGGCGCCGCGCTGGCGTTTGTCGCGCCTGCCGCCGCCCACGCCGCCGCCAAGGTCCAGCGCCACCCCACGCCGGTCGCCCCCCAGATGCTGGCCAGCCCGCATATCGCCCGCCCGGCCTTGTGGAAAGTGCAGCGGGGAGACACAGTGATCTATCTGTTCGGTACGGTTCACGCCCTGCCTGCCAATATCGACTGGTTCGACGGCGCGGTGGCGCGGGCCTTTGGCGATTCAAACACGCTGGTGACCGAGATTATCGAGAAAAAGCCGGAGGATATGCGCGCCATCGTGATGGACAAGGCGATGCTGCCCCAAGGCCAGAACCTGCGCGCCACGCTCTCGCCCAGTACGCGCAAGGCACTGGAAAAGGCGCTGGCGGGCAATGGGCTGGCGCCGGCCATGTTCGACAGTTTCCGCCCGTGGTATGCCGCTGTGGCGCTCTCCACCCTGCCGCTGATGAAGTCGGGCTACGACCCGGCCAATGGCGTGGACGGGCGGCTGGTCAAGATGGCGCAGGAGCGCGGGATTGAGCATGTCGCGCTCGAAACGCCCGAATATCAGCTCGGCCTTTTCGATTCGCTGCCCATCGCGTCCCAGCGCGGATATTTGCGCGAAGTGGCCATGAATGCGCCCAAGATCACCACCGAACTGGGCGCGATGATCGCGGCGTGGAAGGTGGGCAATGCGCCCCGTCTGGCCAAACTGATCAATGCCGATCAGAGCGACCCCAAGCTGGCCGAGGCGCTGCTGCTGGGGCGCAACCGCAATTGGGCGGCGTGGATCGGAGAGCGGCTGCGCAAGCCGGGTAAGGTCTTTATCGCCGTGGGCGCGGGCCATCTGGCCGGGCGCGGCAGCGTTCAGGAGCAATTGGCCAAGCAGGGCATCATCGCCACGCGGGTGCAGTAATGAAGCGCGGCTGGGCCGCGCTTGCCGCGCTGTCGCTGGCGGGCGGGGCGCTGTGGTATGGGCTGCATCGCCCGGAGCCCGTCCGCCCCGCGCTGTGGCAGGTTGAAGGCCCCGGCGGGCAGAAGGGCTGGCTGCTGGGCACGATCCACGCCCTGCCCCGCGCGGCGGCTTGGCGCGAGGGCCCGGTGGCCAAGGCGTGGGACGGGGCCGATACGGTGATCGTCGAAATCGCCGCGTTGAATGATGATGCGGCCACCGCGCGGGCGTTTCAGGCGCTGGCCCATACGCCCGGATTGCCGCCGCTGGACGCGCGCGTATCGCCGCAAAACCGCGCTGCGCTGGCCCGGGCGCTGGCCGCCGCCCATGCCAAACCGGGCGATTTTGCCGATACCGAAAGCTGGGCCGCCGCGCTGATGCTGGCGCACGAGGCCGCCACGGGCAACCCGGCCAATGGCATAGACCGCGCCGTTCTGGCCGAAGCGGGGACAAAGCGGGTCGTTGAACTGGAGGGCGCGGGGGCGCAACTGGCCATCTTCGACCGCCTGCCCGAAAGCGCCCAGCGCCGCCTGCTCGACGAGGCCGTGTCCGATGCCAAGCCCACCGCCGATCTGGCCACTGCATGGAAAAAGGGCGATGTCGCCACGCTCTCTCAGGAAACCAACCGGGGCATTCTGGCCGATCCGGTCCTGCGCGAGGCGCTCTATGCCGGCCGCAACCGGGCATGGAGCGCAAAGATCGCTCAGAGCCTTGCCTCCGGCGCCCATCCGTTCGTGGCCGTGGGCGCGGCGCATATGGCCGGGCCTGATGCCCTGCCCGCGATGCTTGCCGCGCAGGGCTATCGCGTGACGCGGGTGCAATAAGCGCGCCCTTGCTTTTCCCCCGCTTTGCGCCTAAGGGCCGCCGCCTGCCCGGCATGGTCATCCCTGGAGGCGTGTCGGGTGTATTTTGGTTCCAGAAGTTTTGAAAGGCTTGTGTTATGAGCAATACCCTGACCCTGCCGGCCGAGACGCGTGCGAAGACTGGCAAGGGAGCCAGCCGCACCCTGCGTCGTGAAGGCCGCGTGCCCGCCGTGATCTATGGTGGCAATGCCGAACCCGTCGCGATCCACGTCGAAGCCAAGGAGCTGATCCGTCAGCTCAACACCGGCACTTTCTTCGACAGCGTGATCGAGCTGACCGTTGACGGCCAGACCATCAAGACCCTGCCCAAGGATGTCGCCTTCCACCCGGTGAGCGACCGTCCCGAGCACGTGGACTTCCTGCGCGCTTAATTGCGACAGGCGCCGCATGATGCGGCGATGAAACAGGCGGGAAAGATGGCCGGAAACCGGCGTGTCTTTCCCGCCTTTTCTTTGCGCCAGACGGGAAATTGAAACGATGCAATTGTGGGTGGGCCTTGGCAATCCGGGCGACCAGTACAAGATGAACCGGCACAATGTGGGCTTTATGGCCTGCGATGTGATCGCCGACATCCATCGTTTCGGCCCGGTGCAAAAGAAGTTTCAGGGCTGGCTTCAGGATGGGCGGATCGGGACCGAACGGGTGATCCTGCTCAAACCCGCCACCTTCATGAACGAGAGCGGGCGCGCGGTGGCCGAGGCGATGCGCTTTTTCAAGCTGACGCCCGATGCGCTGACGGTCTTTCATGACGAACTCGACCTGCCGCCGATGAAGGTCAAGGTCAAAACCGGCGGCGGCCATGCCGGACATAACGGCCTGCGCTCCATCGCCCAGCATATGGGGCCCGACTATCGCCGCGTGCGCATCGGCATCGGCCATCCGGGGCACAAGGACCGCGTGACGGGCCATGTCCTTGGCAATTACGCCAAGGCCGAGATCGACGATCTGGCCGACATGCTGGGCGCGATTGCCGCCGAGGCGCCGTGGCTGGCCAAAGGCGATGATGTGCGCTTTATGAATGATGTGGCGTTGCGGCTTGGCTGAATTTCGGCGCGCCACCTGCGCCAAACTGACCGCTTTGGTTTATCATTAACCGCGCTTCAACCGTTCCTGCCGCATAGATCGCGCCCAACGAATGGCGCGATTGGCGGGCAACCTGCCCTGCCGCGCCCACAGAACGGGGCATTATGGCACAAACCCAGCACGGCGGGCACCAGCAAGGCAGGGACCGGCAAGGCGCGCAAAAGCAGAACTGGCTGCTGACCGGCGTCACCATCGGCAGCATCATTCTGGCGATCCTTGGCTGGACGCGCAAAGTGGACTGCGGCTGCCCCAAGGATTTGAACGCCAGCGTGTCGAGCACGGTCAAGGGCCTTGGCGAAGGCATTGGCCAAGGCGGGGGCCAGGGCGGCGGCAAAGCGCTGGACGCCAAGGGCATGGCCATTCGCGTGGGCGCGCCCGATGCGGACGCCGGACGCGCCGCTCCCCTTGGCCGCCCGGCTGCGCTGGGGACCGGCATCGGCGCCGGTGGTACGCCCGCCAATCTGACCAACACGCGCGGACCTCTGGGCGTCGGGCGCGGGATCGGTACGGGTGCTGGCGTTGCCGGCGGCGGCAATCTGCGCGCGGACGGCACGCCCTTTGACGGCACCGGCAATGGCTTTGCCCGCGGCAACAACACCGCCAACGGCATCGGCGCCACCGCATCGCGCGGCACCAGCGGCGGCAGCGGCAACCCTTCAGGCGGAACAGGCGGCGCGGCGGGCGGCCAATTGGCCCCCAATGGCCAACCGGCGGGCGCAACTTCGTCGACCGGCGGCACCGGAACGCAGGGCACGGGATCAACCTCGGGCGGGCAGCAGGCGATCAGCACAAGCGGCGGATCGGCCAATGGCCAGGGCTCCGGTCAGGGGTCGGGTCAGGGTCAGGGCACGACCTCGGGCGGGACAACGTCGAGCGGCGTGACCAGCACCAGTTCAACCACATCGGGCGGCGCTGTTTCCTCCACCGGCGGGACCACAACGACGGGCGGCGGCACTGTTGGCGCCACCACCGGCGGGCGCGATCCCTTTGGCCCGCGCGACCCCAATATCCGCCCCGGCGGCAATGGGCGGCCCGATGGCGATCATGATGGCGCGGCATCAGGCGGCCGGGGGCCTGCGGGCGGACCTGGCCGGGATGGCAATGATGGCCGGGGCCATGATGGACGCGGAAACGATGGGCGCGGGAATGGCTGGTTCGATGGATTCCATTTTGGCGACAAGGACAATGGCAAGGACGGGGGCAAGGGCGGGGGCGCAGGCGCGACCGACGTTCCCGAACCGGGCGCGTTTGGCCTGATGGGCATTGGCGTGGCGGGCCTTGGCTTTGTCTCGTGGCGTCGCCGTCGGGCCAAGGGCGCCGCCGCGCGCCAAAGCGACGGGGCACGCGAGGAGGGACACGAAGACGGGCACGAAGACGGGCAGGCCGCCTGATCCCCCAACCCCACTTTTCCCTTGATTTCGCCCCTTGGCTGGACCATCGCCCGCCCATGACCAAGGCCCCGCCTCAGCGGGGCCATTGACGCGCGCCTGCCTTGCATAAAGGCGGGCCGCATGGCGATTAAAAGGATCGAGCGATGGGTTTCAAATGCGGGATCGTCGGCCTGCCCAACGTGGGCAAGTCCACCCTGTTCAATGCGTTGACCGAAACGCAGGCGGCGCAGGCGGCCAATTATCCCTTCTGCACCATCGAGCCCAACGTGGGTCAGGTGGGCGTGCCCGATCCGCGCCTCGACAAGCTCGCCGAGATTGCGGGCAGCCAGAAGATCATCCCGACACAGCTCTCGTTCGTGGACATCGCCGGTCTGGTCCGCGGCGCGTCCAAGGGTGAAGGTCTGGGCAACCAGTTCCTTGGCAATATCCGCGAAGTGGACGCCATCGTCCATGTTCTGCGCTGTTTTGAAAATGACGACATCCAGCATGTCGACAACCGCGTGGACCCGATCTCGGACGCCGAAACGGTCGAAACCGAACTGATGCTGTCCGACCTTGAAAGTCTGGAAAAGCGCGTTGCGGCGGCCCAGAAAAAGGCCAACAGCGGCGACAAGGAAGCCAAGATCCTCGTCTCGGTGCTGGGTCAGGCGCTCGAACTGCTGCGCGAGGGCAAGCCTGCCCGCCTGACGCAGCCCAAGGACGATGACGAAGCCCGCGTCTTTGCGCAGGCCCAGTTGCTGACCGCCAAGCCCGTGCTTTACGTCTGCAACGTTGAGGAAGAAAGTGCGGCCACGGGCAATGCTTTTTCCGCCAAGGTGTTCGAAAAGGCCAAGGCCGAAGGCGCCACCGCCGTCATCGTTTCGGCCGCCATCGAGGCCGATCTGGTCGGCATGGACGCCGAAGAACGCACCGAATTCCTCTCCGAACTGGGCCTTGCCGAAACGGGCCTCGCGCGCATCATCCGCGCCGGTTACGAATTGCTCGGCCTGCTGACCTTCTTCACCGTCGGCCCCAAGGAAGCGCGCGCATGGACTGTGGCCAAGGGATCCAAGGCCCCGCAGGCGGCGGGCGCGATCCACTCGGATTTCGAACGCGGTTTTATCCGCGCCGAAACCATCGCCTATGACGATTACGTCTCGCTGGGCGGCGAAGGGCCGTGCCGCGATGCGGGCAAGCTGCGTCAGGAAGGCAAGGAATATGTCACCAAGGATGGCGATGTGTTCCACTTCAAGTTCAACGTGTGATGGGCGCTGAATTCCGCACCTTTTTTGAAGACCTTGTATCGGGCGAAATCCACAAGTTCGGCCAGTATGAGGTCAAGCGCGAGGAAGTCATCGACTTTGCCCGCGCCTATGATCCGCATGATTTCCACCTGTCCGACGAGGCGGCGGCGCAAAGCCATTTCGGCCGCCTCGCCGCCAGCGGATGGCACACATGCGCGATGACCATGCGGATGATGGTGGATCAGATGCATGAAAAGGGTCTGGCCAGCATGGGCGGCGCGGGGGTGGATGAACTGCGCTGGCTGGCGCCGGTCTATCCGGGCGATGTGCTGCGGGTGGAATCGGAATTGCTGGAAAAGCGCCGCAGCCGCTCGCGCCCCGAAATGGGCCTGATCCGGCGGCGCAACACCGTGTTCAATCAGGAAAACCGCGCAGTGATGAGCTTTCTTGTCACCGGCATGATTGCTCTTCGCGATCCCTCCGCGCCGATCGAAGACTGACGCGAATTTGCAAGAAATCAGGTTCAGAGCCATGACTATGAAGCAGTTTTTCCGTCTGATGGCCGCCCTGATCCTGTCGCTGGCGGCATTGAGCCAGCCCGCCGCCGCGCGGGCCAGGCCGCGCGAACGCATCCCCACGATCCTGATTTCCATCGACGGCTTCCGCCCCGATTACATCAGCCCCGCTCTCACCCCCAATCTGGCCGAGATCGCGGCCAAGGGCGTGTCGGGCGCGATGACGCCATCCTTCCCCAGCATCACCTTTCCCAACCACTGGACCATGGCCACCGGCCTGCGCCCCGACCGGCACGGCATCATCAATGGCGCGATGAGCGATCCGACCCATCCCGGCGTCATCTTCGGCAAATCCAGCGAGCAGCCATGGTGGTGGGACGGCAGCGGCGGCCCGGTGCATGTCGAGCCGATCTGGGTGGCCGCCGAGCGCGCCCATATCCGCGCCGGTATCATGTTCTGGCCCGGATCGACCGTAGCCATTGACGGCATACGCGCCAGCGACTGGCAGGCCTATCACGCCGATTTGCCCAACCATGAACGCGCCGAAGTGGTACTGGACTGGATGCGGCGGCCTGCGAAGATCCGGCCCGGTCTGGCGCTGCTCTATTTTGGCGATGTGGATGTGAACGGCCATCGCCATGGGCCGGGATCGAGCGAAACCACCGCCGCCATCCGCGATGTCGATGCCGCCATCGGCTATCTGCGCCGGGGGCTGGCGGCCATGCATCGGCGGGTCAATATGGTCATCGTGTCGGATCACGGCATGGCCCGCACCATCCCCGACCATGTGATCTGGGCCAAGGATTATCTGGCCAAGGAGGATTACACGCTGGTTTCCTATGGCGGCATCCTGTTCATCAACAATGTGCCGGGGCATGAGGCCAAACTGGCCGAAAGCCTGAAGAAAATGCCCGGTTTCATCCATTGCTGGCGCAAGGGCGAATTGCCGGAACGTTTTCATTACGGCCATAATGCGCGCGTGCCCGACTGGCTCTGCCTGCCCGATCCGGGCGCGCGGATCATGGATGGCAAACCCGAACACCCCGATGACGGCGGCGACCATGGCTATGACCCGGCCAGCCCAGACATGCGCGCGCTGTTCCTGGCCACCGGCCCGGCCTTCCACCCCGGCACGCGCCTGCCCGTGTTCGACAATGTTGCCATCGAGCCGCTGCTGCGCCGCCTGATCGGTCTGGCGCCCGGCAAGGATCGCGACGGGACGGTGGCGCCGGTGCAAAAAGCGCTGCGGTAGGGCGGACTATTTCCGCCCGAACAGCTTCTCAATGTCCCCATGCGCCAGCTTCACCCAGGTCGGCCGCCCGTGGTTGCACTGGCCTGAGCGCGGGGTCACTTCCATCTCGCGCAGCAGGGCGTTCATTTCGGCCACGTTGAGCGCCCGCCCCGCCCGCACGCTGCCGTGGCAGGCCATGGTGGCCAGCACCAGATCGAGCCTTTCGCCCAGCAGCAGGGCGTCCCCATTGGCCGCCAGATCGTCGGCCACATCGCGCACCAGCGCCTGAACATCGCCCTTGCCCAGCGCGGCGGGGACCGAGCGCGCCAGCATCGCCGTGGGCCCGAACCGCTCCAGCGCCAGCCCGAGCTGCGCCAAGGTCGGGATCGCCTCCTCCAGCCTGTCGCAGCTTGGCTCATCCAACTCAATCACCTCGGGCAGGAGCAGTGCCTGTGCAGCGGCCACCTTGTCGCCCGCCCCTGCGGCCTTCAACCGTTCCAGCACGATACGTTCATGGGCGGCATGTTGATCAACAATCACCAGACCATCCTCGGCCTCGGCGATGATATAGGTGTGGGCCACCTGTCCGCGCGCTACGCCCAGTGGATGCCGGAGGGCCTCGGGCGCGGGTTCCTGCGACACTTCGGCGCGGCCCATCGGCAGGTCCTGCGCCGGGGCCATCACCTGCGCCTCATAGCCGCGCCATGCCGCGCCCGCCTCGCTGACGCGGTTGGGAGATGGCGTATATTGGGGCGCATATTGGCGGGCGAAAAGGCTGGTCAGGCTGGGCGCCGGGGCAGGAGCAATCGGTTCGGCCTGCCAAGCGGTCATGGCCGGGGCCGCCGGGGTCTGGGCGGTCTTTTGCCCCGCCCCTTCCAGCGCATGGCGCAGGCCCGATACGATAAAGCCCCGGATAAACGAAGGATCGCGGAAACGCACCTCGGTCTTGGCCGGGTGGACGTTCACATCGACCTCCTCGGGCGGAACGTCGAGGAACAGCGCCAGCACCGCATGGCGATCACGCGCCAGCATATCGGCATAGGCCCCGCGCACCGCACCCACCAGCAGGCGATCCTTGACCGGGCGGCCATTGACGAAAAGATATTGATGATCGGCCACGCCCCGGTTGAACGTGGGCAGCCCCGCCACCCCCGTCAACCGCGCCGGGCCACGTTCGAGGTCGATAATCACCCCGTCCTCGGCCAGTTCGCGCGCGACGATCTGGGCTACGCGGTCAGGGCCGGTCTGCCCCGGCTGGACCGACAACACGCGCCGCCCGTCATGCTCCAGCACAAAGCCGACCTCGGGCCGCGCCATGGCCAGACGGCGCACCACATCAAGGCAGGCGGCATATTCGCTGCGCCCGGACCGCAGGAATTTGCGCCGCGCGGGAATTTTGGCAAAAAGATTGTCCACCCGGATCCGTGTGCCGGGGGGCAGCGCGGCGGGGCCGTCCTCGACCACATCGCCATGATCGACCACCCGGCGCCAACCCTCTGCGGCCCCGCGCGGGCGGCTCTCGATGGAAAAGCGCGCGACGCTGGCGATGGAGGGCAAAGCCTCGCCGCGAAAGCCAAGGGTGGTGACCAGTTCAATGGCCTCGTCGGGCAATTTCGAGGTCGCGTGCCGTTCCAGCGCCAGCGCCATCTGATCAGGCGCCATGCCGCAGCCGTCGTCGGTCACTTCGATCGCCTCCAGCCCGCCATCGGACAGGCGCACGCTGATCTGCCCCGCACCGGCATCGATGGAATTTTCCATCAATTCCTTGAGCGCGGAGGCGGGCCGCTCGACCACTTCACCGGCGGCGATGCGGTTGACCAGATTTTCGGGCAGGCGGCGAATAATGGGCATACGCCCCATATAGACCGCCTTGGCGCAAAGCGCAGGACGCGCGGCCGACAATTTCCACCGATTTTCCGCAAATGCGTGGCACCAATCGCCACCGCGCTGGTGCAATCGTCACACGAATCAGCCATGGCGAGGATCAAGCGAAAGCGATTCGCGCCGATCCGTTGACGCATTGCAGGACAGGGCCAACAAATTTTTGGCCTTTATGCTGCTCATGCGTTATGGAGCGGCGCGCCCACACCCAAATATCCTGCCGAACGTTTCGAATGTCCGGCAAAGCCACGGAAGCCTCGATGTCGTCCTTTTTCTCGCGTTTCATGAAATTCGGTTCGCAAAACATGGCCATCGACCTCGGCACGGCCAATACGCTTGTCTATGTGCAGGACCGGGGAATCGTGTTGAACGAGCCCAGCGTGGTGGCCATCGAGACGATCAACGGCAACAAGAGCGTCAAGGCCGTGGGCGATGATGCCAAGATGATGATGGGCAAGACCCCCGACAGCATCGAGGCCATCCGCCCGCTGCGCGACGGCGTGATTGCCGACATCGAAATCGCCGAAGAAATGATCAAGCATTTCATCCGCAAGGTTCATGGCAAGCGCAGCCTGTTCCGTTACCCGGAAATCGTGATCTGCGTTCCCTCGGGCAGCACCAGCGTTGAACGCCGCGCGATCCGCGATGCGGCCAGCAATGCGGGCGCCAGCCAGGTTTACCTGATCCTCGAACCGATGGCCGCCGCGATTGGCGCCGACATGCCCGTGACCGAGCCGGTGGGTTCGATGGTGGTCGACATCGGCGGCGGCACGACCGAAGTCGCCGTGCTTTCGCTGCGCGGTCTTGCCTATACGACCAGCGTGCGCGTGGGCGGCGACAAGATGGACGAAGCCATCGTTTCCTATGTCCGCCGACACCACAACCTGCTGATCGGTGAAGCCACAGCCGAGCGCATCAAGAAGGATTACGGCATTGCCGTGATGCCCGCCGACGGGATTGGCGAAACGATCCACCTCAAGGGTCGCGATCTGGTCAATGGCGTGCCCAAGGAAATCACGATCACGCAGGCCAATATCGCCGAAGCGCTGTCCGAACCGATCAGCGCGATCATCGAAGGCGTGCGCATCGCTCTTGAAAACACCGCGCCCGAACTGGCCGCCGATATTGTCGATCAGGGCATCGTGCTGACCGGCGGCGGCGCGCTGATCAAGGGTCTGGACGATTATCTGCGCGAGGAAACCGGCCTGCCGGTGTCGATCGCGGAGGATCCGCTGTCCTGCGTGGCGCTGGGCACGGGCCGCGCGATGGAGGATCCGATCTATCGCGGCGTGTTGATGACGGCCTGATTTTTCGGGCTGATCGTTGGAAGTTTTGATTCCCTGTCCGCCGTCGGCATAGGGTCGCGGCGGACAGATAATGCGTAGGAAAGGCGGGATGCATGGCTCCGCCAGGCAACCGGCGCCCGGGCTATTCGCGCAGGGCGCATAACAATATCTTCTTTGCCTATGTGGCGGCCGGTGTGGGTGCGCTGGTGGGCGGCGCGCTGCTGTTCGCCTCAATGGGCAGCACCGGCAATTTCGCGTCCCTGCGCAATATCGCGGGCGACGTGACACAGCCTGCGGCACAATTGACCGCGCAGGGGCGCTCGGCTGCGGGTGGCGTGTGGGGCGCTGCGGCGGGCTATTTCACCTCGGGCCCGGAAAATGCGCGGCTGAAAAAAGAGGTCGCGCTGGGGCGGGTGCAGGCGGTCGAACTGGCGGCGGTGAAACAGGAGAACGAGCGGCTCAAAGCGATGCTAGGCCTGACTTCGGACACGCCCAAGCCGATCACCTATGGCTGGCTGGTGGCCAGCACCAACGCCAACGCGCGGCGCTATGCGACGATCTCGGTGGGCAGCCTGCAGGGCGTGAAAAGCGGAATGCCGGTGCGCACCCATCTGGGGCTGATCGGGCGCGTGCTGGAGGTGGGCCTGCATTCGGCCCGCGTGTTGATGATCACGGATCCCGAAAGCGTGGTGCCGGTGCGCCGCGCCAGCGATTCGATCCCCGCCTTTGCCACCGGCAAGGGTGATGGCACGCTGCAACTGCGGCTGCTGACGCTGGGGATCAATCCGCTCAAGGTGGGCGATGCCTTCGTCACTTCCGGTTCGGGCGGGCTTTACTGGCCCGGCACGCCGATTGCTGTGGTTTCCAGCCTGACGCGCGACGGCGCGATCGCCCGCGTGCTGGGCGATCCGGCGGTCAGCGAGATGGTGGCTGTGTTGCCCGCATGGGCGCCGGGCGATGATCCCACGCTGCCCCCGCCCGCCGATCCGGTGAAGGCCAAGGCCGAAGCCGATGCGGCGGCCAAAGCGGCGGCAAAAGCGGCCAAAGCGGCAGCAGGCGCAACCGGCGGCGCCGCGCCCAAGGCGGCACGCTGAATGGCGGCCAACCGGCTTTTGCGAAGCCGCGCGCGCCAGATCAGCCGCGCGCCCTCGCCGTTTGTCGCCTATGCCGCGCCCTGGCTGACGGTGGCGCTGGCCTCGTGCCTGCCGGGATGGCCGCTGATTGCGGTGGCGCCGATCATGCCGCCGCTGGGGTTTATGACGCTGCTGGCGTGGCGACAATTGCGGCCGGGCCTGCTGCCGGTCTGGTCGGGCGCGGTGCTGGGCATGGTCGATGACCTGTTCAGCGGGGCCCCCTTTGGCGCTGCCATGGCGCTGTGGTCGATCACGATGATCGTGATGGATCTGATCGAGGCGCGGTTTCCCTGGCGCAATTTCCTCACCGACTGGCTGGTGGCGGGGGTGTTTATCGCCGCCTATCTGGCGCTGGGCTGGGTGATTGCGGCGCATTCGGGCGGGGCCATCGCGCCTGCGCTGGTGGTGCCGCAAGGGCTGATGGCGCTGGTGGCCTATCCGATGGTGGGGCGCACGGTCGGGCTGATCGACCGCTGGCGATTGATGCGATTCCGGGTGCTGGGTTGATGGCAAAGCGCAAGAAAGCGCCGAAACTGATTACGCCCGCGATGCTGCGCGACAGTTTCGACCGTCGCAGCATGGTCGTGGGCCTGTTGCAGGGCGGGGTCGGCGTGCTGCTGGCCACGCGCATGGGCTATATCGCTCTGGCCGAAAGCCAGAAGTATCAGATGATGGCGGAGAGCAACCGGGTCAACCTGTCGCTGATCCCGCCGCGCCGGGGCTGGATTCTGGACCGCGACGGCCAGCCCATCGCCAGCAACCGCGCCGATTTCCGCGTCGACCTGATCCCCGACCGGGTGATCGAAAAGGAAAAGACGCTGGAGGAACTGGCCCATATGCTGGGGCTGGACGAGATCGCGCTGCAGGATGTGCGCGACCGGCTGGAAAAGGCGCGCGGGTTTCAGCCCGTCGAGGCCGGGTCGCATTTGAGCTGGGAACAATTCGCCGCCATTTCGGTGCGCCAGCCCGATCTGCCCGGCGTGGTGCCGCAGCGCAGTTTCTCCCGCTATTACCCATCCGGCCCCTGCGTGGGCCATCTGGTGGGCTATGTCGGCGCGGCCAATGCCAAGGATTATGAGAAAGAGCACAACCCGCTGCTGATCACGCCGGGTTTCAAGATCGGCAAGGACGGGCTGGAAAAGGTCTATGACCAGACCCTGCGCGGCCAGCCCGGCGCCCGCCGCACCGAGGTGACGGCCAGCGGGAAGATCGTGCGCGACCTTGAAACGCGCGAGGACGTGCCGGGGCAGCCGATCAAGTTGACGGTCCATGCCGGATTGCAGGAATATGCCGCACGCCGCATCGGGGTGGAAAGCGGCGCCTGCGTGGTGATCGATTGCCTGACGGGCGACCTCCTCAGCTTTGTTTCCATGCCCAGTTTCGACCCCAACAGCTTTACCGACGGGGTCGGGCGGCTGGAATGGAAGATGCTGTCGGACGATGACCATGTGCCGCTGCGCAACAAGCTGCTGCATGGCCTTTATCCGCCCGGTTCAACGGTCAAGCCCACGGTGGCGCTGGCCTTTCTGGAGGCGGGGCTTGACCCCAAGGCCAGCGTCAATTGCAACGGCGGGCTGCGCGTGGGCAACCGCGTGTTCCACTGCTGGCAGCACCACGGCCACGGCAGCGTCGATATGGCCAAGGGCATCTATCAGTCCTGCGACGTCTATTTCTATCACTTTGCCCAACAGATCGGCATGGACCAGATCGCGCGCACGATGCGCAAGATCGGCTATGGCCAGAAATTCCCCCTGCCCTATCCCAGCCAGTCCTATGGCACGGTGCCCGATCCGGCGTGGAAGATGAAGAAATATGGCAAGGAATGGGCCGTTTACGACACTGTGAACGCCACCATCGGTCAGGGCTATGTGCAGGTGAACCCCTTGCAGCAGGCGATCATCGCCAGCCGTCTGGCCAGCGGCAAATTGCTGATGCCGCGCCTGATGCATGATGACAAGGCCCCCGCGCCTGCTTCGCTTGGTGTGCCGCAGGAACATCTCGATTTCATCCATTCCGCCATGCACGAAATGGTCAACGGGCGCGGCACCGGCCATGCAGCCAAAATCCCCATCCCCGGTGTCGAACTGGCGGGCAAGAGCGGCACGGCGCAGGTTGTCGGCCTCAACATCGGCAATGGCAAGGGCGGCCTCTGGCGCCACCGCGACCATGGCCATTTCATCTGTTTCGCGCCTTTTGACAAACCGCGCTATGCCTGCGCCGTGCTGGTGGAGCATGGCGGCGGTTCGGGCGCGGCCATGCCGATCGCGCGCGATGTGATGACCTATATGTTCGACCAGCAGAAAGCGTGGGACGCGCTGACCAAGCTGGAGGCCGGATGGGGCGGCACGCCGCAACAAAGGCAAGCCGCCAAGTATCGCACCTATGCCGCGCAATATGGCGTTTCGGCCCCCGCGGTTCAGGACAGCGACGAGGCCCTGGCGCGCGAGAACGAGGCCGATGCCCGGCCCACGCCCCAGCCGATCCAGTCCGACGCCGCCCCGCCCGCGCCCGAGCCCATTGCCGATGATGCTCCGGCGCCCGCCCCGACGCCCAGTCCCGCGCCCTCAGCCAGCCCGAGCCAGCATCCATGAGCATGCATGTTATCCCCACGCCCCTGCGCGGCCTGCCATGGCGGGTGCTGATCCCGCTGACGGCGCTGGTGCTGTTTGGCGCGACGGTGCTGTGGTCGGCGGCGGGGGGCCATTGGTCGCCCTATGCGTGGAAGCATATTTTCAACTTTGGCCTGTTCCTCTCGCTGGCCATCGCGATTTCGCGCCTGCCCGACCGCGCCTTTCGCCAATCGGCCTATCCGATCTATGGCGGCCTCGTCTTCCTGCTGATGCTGGTCGAGGCGGTGGGCAAGGTCGGCGGGGGCAGCCAGCGCTGGCTCAACATCGGCTTTATGAATCTTCAGCCGTCCGAATTGATGAAGCCGGGGATCGTGCTGGTGATGGCAGTGTTTTATGCCAGCCTGCCGCCGACGCTGATCCGCAGCTGGCGCGCGCTGGTGCCGCCGCTGATCCTGCTGGGGGCGCCCGCCGCACTGGTGATGCTTCAGCCCGATCTGGGCACGGCGCTGGCGATCTGTTTTGGCGCGGTGGTGGTGGTGTTCCTGTCGGGCACGCCGATCTGGTGGTTCATCAGCGGCGGCGCAGCGGCGGCGGTGATTGCTCCGCTGGCGTTCTTTTTCGCGCTGCATGATTATCAGCGCAAGCGCGTGCTGGTGTTTCTCGACCCCGAAGCCGACATGCTGGGCTCGGGCTATCACATTACCCAGTCCAAGATCGCCATCGGTTCGGGCGGCTTTTTCGGCAAGGGGCTGGGCAATGGCACGCAGAGCCATCTGAAATACCTGCCCGAGGCGCATACCGACTTTGCCTTTGCCACCATGGCCGAGGAATGGGGGATGATCGGGGGGCTGTTTATCCTCTTCGTGTTTTTCATCGTGCTGTTCCGCTGGGGCATGGGCGTGGCGCGCCGGGCGCCGGATCGGTTCAGCCAACTGCTGGCCGCCGGGATGACCGCGACGATCTTTTTCTATGTGGCGATCAACATGATGATGGTCATGGGCCTGGCCCCGGTGGTGGGCATCCCCCTACCCTTTATCAGCCATGGCGGGTCCTCGATGATGACCAACATGATCTGTATCGGCACGATCATGGCCGTTGACCGCTGGGGCAGGCGCGCAGGGGGCAGGCTGGGTTGAGGCCCTTTGGCCAAGTCTCGCAATTTTTTTGAAAGAATCACTTGCGCCCCCGCGATCACACGCTAAAGGGAGCGCCTCCGGCGGGGAGCCAACCAAGCTCTCCCACCAAACCGGTACGGACGCATAGCTCAGTTGGTAGAGCAGCTGACTCTTAATCAGCGGGTCCTAGGTTCGAGCCCTAGTGCGTCCACCACGGTTTTTTCGCCTTTATGGCGTGGATGGACGCATAGCTCAGTTGGTAGAGCAGCTGACTCTTAATCAGCGGGTCCTAGGTTCGAGCCCTAGTGCGTCCACCAAAAAATTTTCTGGCCCTTTCGGCACAGACGGACGCATAGCTCAGTTGGTAGAGCAGCTGACTCTTAATCAGCGGGTCCTAGGTTCGAGCCCTAGTGCGTCCACCACCCTCCACCGACAGATCGCTTTCCATTTGCCGCGATGGCGATTAGGGGCCGCGCCATGGCCGAAATGCCCTCCTCCACGTTAAAGCGCCTGCCGGGCATCGAACTGCTGCGTCTGGTGGCGGCTTCCTGTGTGCTGCTGCTGCATCTGCGCGCGGTGTTTGGCGGGCAGCGGGTGTTTGGTCAGGGCTATCTGGGCGTCGATTTCTTTCTGATGCTGTCCGGCTTTCTGATGGCGCGGGTTCAGGAGCCCAGACTGGCGCAGGGCGCGGCGGTGTGGTCGTTTCTGCGGCGGCGGTTTTGGCGATTGTGGCCGATGATGGCGCTGGGCGCGGTCGTGGGGATGCCGCGCCTGTGGCTCCATTCGGTCAATTTCTATAATTTCCTGCTGGCGGCGGTGCCCAATATGGCGCTGCTGCCGGTGTGGTGGTGGACCTTTGCCTTTCCGATCAACATTCCGGCATGGACGATTACCTGCGAACTGGCCTGCAATGCGGCGCATGTGCTGGGCCTTTGGCGGTTGCGGCGGTGGTGGATGGTTGCGCTGGCGGCGGCGCTGCTTGTGGCGGATGGCTGGATCGCGTGGCGGTTTCACGGGCTCGATGTCGGAGCCAGGAGCAACAATTTCTTTTGGGGCTTGCTGCGCTGTCTGGCCGCCTATGTGCTGGGTATCGTGTTGGCGCGCTGGTGGCGTGATGGGCCTGCTGTTGCGGTTCCATGGTGGGTGGCGGTTGCGCTGATGCCTGGGCTGCTGCCGCTGATGTGGTGGGCGGGGATGCAGGCGTGGTGGTGCGATGTCGGCTTTGTGGTGCTGGCCTGCCCGGCCATGATTGCGGGCGCGATGCGGCTCGACCGGTTCCATGATGCGGCGATGCGGCTGGGACGGATCGCCTTCCCTCTGTTTGCCCTGCAAATGCCGATTATCGAGGGTGTGCGCGAACTGGGCGGCACCTATTGGATCGCTCTGGCCGTGGCGGTTGCGGCGGGGATTCTGGTGGCGGATCTGGCCGCGCAAATATCCGCTTGGCGCATAGTCAGAAGAAATAATGTGATGGCAATGTGACGACACCCTTGCAATCACATCTCCATGTGATTACCTGCACAGCCATGACACAGAACATCCTTGATCGCGTTCGCCGCCTTGTCAACGAAGGGGGCATGACCCGCGCCGGACTGGCCCGCGCCGCCGGGCTTCATGCCAACACCCTGCGCGATGTCAACGAGCCGGAATGGAACCCCACCGCCGAAACTCTGGGCAAGCTTGAGCGTTTCCTTGACGAGAGCGACGAGACGCCGGTGCTGGTCGGCATCGATGAAATCATCGAGGAAGCCCGCAACGGGCGGATGTATATCCTTGTCGATGACGAAGACCGCGAGAATGAAGGCGACCTGATCATCCCGGCCCAGATGGCCACCCCCGCCGCGATCAATTTCATGGTCACCCATGGGCGCGGCCTCGTCTGCCTTGCGCTCTCGCATGAGCGTGTGGACCAGTTGGGCCTTGAACCGATGAGCCGCCGCAACGGCACGCCGCTGGGCACCGCCTTTACCGTCTCGATCGAGGCCAAGGAAGGCATCACCACCGGCATTTCGGCGGCCGACCGCGCCCGCACCGTTTCGGTGGCCATCGACGGCAGCAAGGGTTCGGCCGACATCGTCAGCCCCGGCCATGTCTTCCCGCTGCGCGCCCGCGCCGGGGGCGTGCTGGTGCGCGCGGGCCATACCGAGGCGGCGGTCGATATTTCGCGCCTCGCCGGTCTCAATCCTTCCGGCGTGATCTGCGAGATCATGCGAGATGACGGCACGATGGCCCGGCTTGAGGATCTCGTCGGCTTTGCCCGCCAGCATGGGCTGAAAATCGGCACGATCCGCGATCTGATCGCCTATCGCCGCAAGCATGACCGCATGGTCAGCCTGAAATCGGAAACCACCTTCAAGAGCCGTTATGGCGGCGAATGGCAGGCCCGCGCCTATTTCAACAAGGCGACCGGCGATGAAACGCTGGTGCTGCTCAAGGGCCGCGTGGACCCGGCCAAGCCGACGCTGGTGCGCATGCATGGCACCTCGGTCTTTGCCGACCTGTTGTGGGAGGACAGCCCGCGCGCCGGTCTCTTGCAGCGTTCGATGGAAATCATCGGCGAGGAAGGCGCGGGCGTGATCGTCTTTGTCAACCGCCCCCACCCCGAGGCCTCCAAGGCTTTTGAATGGCGGCGTCAGGCCATGGCGGGCAACACCAAGCACCTTGAGGAGCTGCGCGACTATGGCGTTGGCGCCCAGGTTCTGGCAGAGCTGGGCATTCATGAGCTGGTGCTGCTGACCAACACGCATCACACGCTTGTCGCGCTGGAGGGCTATGGCCTGACCATCGCCGAAGAACGCCGTATTGATTGAAGGACCTATCATGGCCAAGTTTCTGATTGTCGAAGCCCGCTTCTATGACCACCTCAACGACATGCTGGTCGAAGGCGCGCGGGCTGCGCTGAAGGCCGCCGGGCACAAGGTCGATGTGCTGACCGTGCCGGGCGCGCTGGAAATTCCGGGCGCCATCTCGCTGGCCGAGGCTTCGGGCGAGTATGAGGGCTATGTGGCCATTGGCGTGGTGATCCGCGGCGAAACCTATCACTTCGAAATCGTTGCGGGCGAAAGCGCGCGCGGAATCATGGCGCTGACCATGGACGGCATCGCCATCGGCAACGGCATCCTGACGGTGGAAAACGAGGCGCAGGCCATCGTGCGCGCCGACCCGGCGCAAAAGGACAAGGGCGGCGAAGCGGCCAAGGCGGCCCTCGCCCTGCTGGCGCTGAAGGAAAAGTTCGGCGCGTAAAACGCCCCGACAAGGCATGAAAAAAGGGCGCGGCGGTCATCCCATCCGCGCCCTTTTCTTTTACCAGACCTTCACCCGCTTGGCGGGCGGCAGATAGAGTTTGTCGCCCGGCTTCACATTGAACGCCTTGTACCAGTCATCGACATTGCGCACGGTCAGCGCGCGATACTGGCCCGGCGCATGGCCGTCGGTGGCGATTTGGGCGCGCATCGCGGCTTCGCGCGCCTTGGTGGCCCAACTCTGCGCAAAGGCGAGGAAGAAGCGCTGGTCGCCGGTCATGCCGTTGACGACCGGCGCTGGCTTGCCCTTGAGCGAGGCGTGATAGGCGTCGAGCGCTGCGGCCAGCCCCGCCACATCGGCAATATTCTCGCCCAGCGTCAATTCGCCCTGAACATGCAGGCCGGGAAACGGCTCATAGGCGCTGAACTGGTCGGCGAGCGCCTTGCCCGCCTGTTTGAAGCGCGCCATGTCGGCGCTCGTCCACCAGTCGCGCAGGCGGCCCGAGGCGTCGAAGGCCGCGCCATTGTTGTCAAAGCTGTGGCTGATCTCATGCCCGATCACCGCGCCGATCGCGCCGTAATTAAACGCTGCATCCGCCGCCGGATCATAGAACGGCTTTTGCAGGATCGCGGCGGGGAAGTTCAGCGCATTCTGCACCGGCAGGTTGACCGCGTTGACCAGTTGCGCATTCATCCACCATTCGCCCCGGTCCAGCGGCTTGCCGATCTTGGCCAGTTGCAGATGATATTCGTTGAGCCCCGCCGCCTTGGCATTGGCATAGGCCTTGTCCGGGCTGAGTTTCAGCGCCGAATAATCCTTCCATTTGTCGGGATAGCCAACGCCCACCACAATGCCGCGCACCTTGGCGATGGCCTCCTGCTTGGTGGCCGGGGCCATCCAGTCCAGCTTGGCAATGCGGGTGGCGAAGGCCTGCTTGATGCCCGAGACCATGCCCTGAATGCGGGCCTTGTCGCTGGCGGGGAAATATTTGGCGACATAGAGCCGCCCCAGCGCATCGCCCAGCGCGCCATTGAGCGCGGCAATGGCCCGGCGCTCGCGGCTGCGCTGAACCTTTACGCCCTGCAGCGCCTCGCCATAAAAAGCAAAGCGGTCATCGTCGATCTTCGTGGGCAGGACCGAAGCGTATTGGTTGACCTGATGAAAGGCCAGCCAGTCCTTCCACACGTCCAGCGGCTCGGAGGCAACCAGCGCGGCGATGCGCGGGATCGACTGGTCGTGGAAGGCGGCAAAGCGGTCCTGTTGACCCAGCCCTGCGGCGGTGAAGAAGGCATCCCAATCGATACCGGGGGCCTTGGCGGCGAAATCGGCGCGGGTCCATTCGGCATTGGCGTGCTGGAAATCCTCGCTTTGCTCGCGGCTTTCATGGGCCTGGGCAATCTTGATTTCCAGATCATAGATCTTCTGGGCGCGCGCATCGGCCTCAGCGGGCGTGGCCGCCAGCCCCGCATCGTTCAGGATCGTGGCGATATAGGCGCGATACTTGGCGCGGATGTCGGCCATCTTGGGATCGGCCGAGAGGTAATATTCGCGCTCGGGCAGGCCGAGACCACCTTGCAATACGTAGGGCATCACCGCCGTGCCGTTAAGGGATTGGGTGATGAACAGGCCGAAGAGGTTCTCGGTCTGAAAGTCGGTGGCATTAAGGGGATCTACGTCGGCGCGGACCTGCGCGCCGAGCATGCGCGAGAGTTCAGCCTTGTTCGCAATCGCAGCAAATGCGGCCAGATCGGCCTGCGCCGGAGCCATGCCCAAGGCGTTGATCGCCCCCGTATCGAGATAGGCACGATAGTAGTCATGGATCAGCGCGGCATCGCTGCCGGGCACGGGATGGCCCGCGACAACCTCGGCCACCAGCGCGGTGATTCGCTTTTCGGTCGACTGATCGGCGATGTAAAAGCCGCCCACCGAGGCCCGATCGGCCGGAATCGCGGTTTCGCGGGCCCAGGTGCCATTGGCGAAGAGATAAAAATCATCTCCGGGGCGGATAGAACGATCCATTCCGGATGTATTCAAACCCACCGAAGCGGCCATCGGCGCCCCCGCTCCATGGGCCACCATCGGGGCAACCAAGGCCACCGGGCAAAGGCCAAGCACCAGCGCCCGGCGGAAATCTGCTATTTTGGGCATTATCCTATCCTTACAATATAGTAGCGCCAGACTTACGCTCGAGAACCGTTGCCCCGCCCGCAAGCGGCGGGCGCACACAACAAGTTACACCGATGTCAGTAGGTTCGCCATGGAGCCGGAGATAAGCCAATCGGCGGCTTTGAATAGTCCAAATGTGGCGAATCTGCACGAGACGCCAAGCTCTCTACCGTTCTACATAGGTGTTACCACCTAGCTACGCTTGTTCAAATGCGAACCACACCTGACTATCGCCCTCTATTCATCCTCAACAATGGCCCGATGCAGAGCAATTTGTAAGCGGGCGCAATGTCCAGAAACAGGGATAGCATGGACCGGACTGACGACCCCCTCGCGCTGATGCAATGCTTGCGCAATGTGCTTGATCGGCTGGACGCCATTAATGCCTTTACCGCAGCTGCACACTTGGACGCCTGTTTGCACGCTTTGAGCGATTACTTCATTTCCGATGAAAGTCGGTCGAAAGGGGATTAATCGGTATTACCCCTAATATTCCCAATGCCCCCGCTTGGGTTAAACTACGCAGACACCAGTAGCTATTTCTGCTGCTGGCACGTTTTGCTGCTAGTATGGGGGACACCGCAAAGGATGAACTGGACCGACAGAAATCCTGCCGCGCTGGCCGGCGCGGCGCCTCAGATCTGGAAAGAGCCCGTAGAGGGCGCCCAGCCCGTCAACCAACGCCTGCGCACGCTGGCGCAATCGCTGCTCAATGCCGCCATCGAACTGGAAAAGGCGCCGCCTGCGGTGCCGCTGGACGATGGCGCAACGGGCATCGGCGCAAGGCCTAAATCAGACCCGGCCGAGCAGGCCCAACAGCTTTACCGCGAACGCCGCCGCCGGATCGAGGCCTTTGGCGATGACACGCTGTTTGGCGAGCCCGCGTGGGACATCCTGCTCGACCTGTTCGTGGCCGGAGAGCGGGGCAAGCGCGTGGCCGTGACCAGCGCCTGCATCGGCTCGGGCGTGCCCAGCACAACGGCGCTGCGCTGGCTCAATGTGCTGGAGGTGCGCGGCATGGTCGAGCGCGAGGATGACAATCACGACGCGCGGCGCTCTTTCGTGCGCCTGACCGCCAAGGCGCGGGCGATGATGCTCGACTATTTCGCCAATCTCTGACGCCTGCCGGGGGGCAAAGCAAAAGGGCGGGGAGACAACTCCCCGCCCTTTCCATTTCGGCGTCTTAAAGGCTGTTTAAACCTTCAGGCGGCCAAAGGCGCTCTTGCCGGCGTAAAGCGCGGCGACGCCCAGCTGCTCTTCAATGCGGATCAGCTGGTTATACTTGGCCAACCGGTCCGAACGGGCCAGCGAGCCGGTCTTGATCTGGCCGCAGTTGGTGGCAACCGCGAGGTCGGCGATGGTCGCGTCCTCGGTTTCGCCCGAACGGTGGCTCATCACGGCGGTGTAGCCAGCGCGCTGGGCCATGCTCACGGCTTCCAGCGTCTCGGTCAGCGTGCCGATCTGGTTGACCTTGACCAGCAGCGAGTTGGCCAAGCCCTGATCAATGCCCATCGACAGACGCTTGGGGTTGGTCACGAACAGGTCGTCACCCACCAGCTGCACCTTGTCACCGATCAGGTTGGTAAGCGCCGCCCAGCCTTCGAAATCGTCTTCGCTCATGCCGTCCTCGATCGAGATGATCGGATAATCGGCCGAGAGCTTGGCCAGATATTCGGCAAATTCGACCGGCGAGAGCGAGAGGCCTTCGCCGCTGATTTCATACTTGCCGTTCTTGAAGAATTCGGTCGAGGCGCAGTCGAGCGCGAGCAGGATATCGCTGCCCAGCTTGAAACCGGCCTTTTCGATCGAGGTCGAGACGAAATCGAGCGCAGCGCGCGTGCTGGCGATGTTGGGGGCAAAGCCGCCTTCGTCACCAACGGCGGTGGCGAGACCCTTTTCGTGCAGGCCCTTTTTCAGCGTGTGGAAGATTTCCGCGCCCCAGCGCACCGCCTCGGCAATCGAGTCGGCGCCGACCGGCATGATCATGAATTCCTGGAAATCGATCGGGTTGTCGGCATGTTCGCCACCGTTGATGATGTTCATCATCGGCACGGGCAGGACATGGGCCGAAACGCCGCCGACATAGGAATAGAGCGGCAGGCCGCGCGCGTCGGCGGCAGCCTTGGCCGTGGCCAGCGAGACGCCCAGAATGGCATTGGCGCCGATGCGGCCCTTGTTGGGCGTGCCGTCCAGTTCGATCATGGCAAGGTCGATGTCGCGCTGATCTTCAGCATCGACGCCGACGAGCGCTTCGTGGATTTCGGAATTCACTGCTTCCACCGCCTTGGTGACGCCCTTGCCCAGATAGCGGCTCTTGTCGCCATCGCGCAGTTCAACCGCCTCATGCGCGCCGGTGCTGGCGCCCGAGGGCACGGCGGCGCGGCCAAAGCTGCCGTCTTCGAGCAGCACATCGACTTCGACCGTGGGATTGCCACGGCTGTCCAGAATTTCGCGAGCGTGGATGTCGATAATCGCGGTCATGGCGTGTTCATCTCCTCTCGGACACCTTTCAGATGCCCTCAAGGCAATTCCCTTAGCAGCGGAACCTTGGCAGGCAAGGTGCATTGCAGCATGATAGGAACGAGGCGAGCAAATCGATGCGAATTCATCACGCGATTCTCTACGCCCCGCCCAACAGAAGGATGACAAGCCATGGCCGATGAAACCAACGCTCTTGTTGCCGACGCTGCCGAAGCCGTGAACGAAACGGCCGAAGGCGTGAAGGCCAAGTTCAGCAAGGCGATTGACGATGCGCGCGCGGGCGCCCTCGCGCTGGGCAAGGATTTGCAGGAAAAGGCGGCTCCTTACGCGGAAAAGCTTTCGAGCGGCGATTTGCTGGCCGAAGCCAAGGCCATTGGCGAACAGGCCAAGGAACGCGCGCTCAATCTGGCCGCCGACGGCAAGGTGAAGGCTAGCGATGCCATCACCTCGCTGGGCAAGGTGGTTGCCGACAATGCCGGGCTGGTCGATGACAAGCTGGGCGGCAAATATGGCGATTATGCCCGCAGCGCGGCCCGCGCCCTTCAGGAAACCGGCGCCAAGCTGGAATCCAAGGATCTGGAGGCTCTGGGCAAGGAAGCCACCGAATTTGTGAAAAAGAACCCGGTTATTGCCGCCGGTGCCCTGATTGCGGTGGGCTTTGCGCTGACCAAGCTGTTGAGCAGCAAAAGCGAAGACAAAACCGAAGAAGCATAAGCGCCGAAGAAGCATAAGCCGTAAGGCATAAGCTGAAGGCGCCGGGCGGCCTTGCGCTGTCCCGGCGCCTTTACGCAAGCATTGAAGGGGGCCTGATGCCCAAGCATCGGCAAGACAACAGCGAGATCGAAGAGCCCACCCTCGAAGAGCCCAGTCTCGAAGAGGATGTGCGCGGGCTTTTCTCATCCACCCGCGCCGCATTCGACAGCGAAATCGAATATCAGAAAGCGCGCGCCGCTTTGGCACTGCGCCTTGCCCTGCGGATCGCGGCGCTGGGGGCGCTGGCGCTGGCGCTGGTGTTCTTCCTGCTGATGGCGCTGATCATGGGTTCCCTGCTGGGTCTGGCGGCCCTGCTGGGGCCGTGGGGAGCCATGGGCGTCGTGGTGGGGCTGTTGCTGCTGATCACGCTCTGGAGCGTTGTGACGGTCAAGCGCAGCGTCTCGCGGCTGACTGCGCTGTTTTCCGGATCGGAGCCTGACGCATGAGCCCCGCCGAGGAAAAACTGGCCCAGCTGCGGGCCACGCGTGATGCCGCCCGCGCCGAATTTCTCAGCCGGTCGGCCCGTATCCGCGCTCTGGCCGAGCCGGGGGAATTGAGCCGCCGGATCACCCGCGATGTGCAGGTGCAGGGGCGCAAGGCGCTCTCTCAGGCGATGGAGATTGCAGCGGACGAACGCGGCCTGTTGGCGGGCACGCTGACCGCGGTAATGCTCTGGTTTGCGCGCAAGCAGATCTTTGCCAAGGCGGTTGAATTGGCCCCCAAGGCCCGGCCTGCGTGGAGCGCCGCGCGCGAGAAGCTGGCCTCTGGCGTGGCAAAAATCCGCGCCCTCCTGCCCCACAAGGGCGAAGGGGTATAAAACTTGCGCAAAACGCAATCAGAATATGCTTGATTTCAACCTTGGTGGTGCTTGCTGATCGGCTTGGCCGAATGCTATGGCAAAGGCTCAATCCTCCAATTTGCTGGAAACAAGCCATCATGTCCCAACTTCTCCACCTCGTCATCGGCGGTCGTGTGCGTGACCCGCAGGGCCTCGATTTCGTGGACCTCAGCGCGCTTGATTACGTCGGCGTGTTTCCCGATTACGCTTCGGCCGTGGAAGCATGGCGCGGCGCCGCCCAGCGCAGCGTTGACGATGCCGAGATGAAGTATGTCGTCGTCCATCTGCACAAGTTGCTGGAACCCGGCCACGAACATTGATCTTTTATTGGCTTTGATCGCCCCGCGATCAATCCGGCCAAAACAGAAAAGGCCCCACCGGATGGCGGGGCCTTTTTCCTTGGGCAAAACCGGGATGGATCAGATGAATTCGATCTTTTCCACCACATAGAAACGCTCGCCCGCAGGCACGCGCACCTCGATCTCGTCCTCGACCTTCTTGCCGATCAGCGCCCGGCCCAGCGGCGAGACATAGCTGATCCGCCCCAGCTTGGCGTCCGCCTCATAGGGGCCGACAATCTGATAGCGCACCGGCTTGTCGTCATCGTCGAGCAAAGTGACGGTGGCGCCAAAAATGATCTTGTCGCCCGAAAGCGTGGTGGGGTCGATGATCTGGGCCCGGCTGATCTTGTCCTCAAGATCGGCGATCGTGGCTTCAACCTGCCCCTGACGCTCCTTGGCGGCGTGATATTCCGCATTTTCGGAAAGGTCGCCATGCGCGCGCGCTTCCTCGATCGCGTCAACGATCCGGGGGCGCTCTTCCCGCAGCGCCTTCAGCTCGGCCGTCAGCTTTTCATAGCCAATCGCCAGCATCGGCAGCTTTTCGATACTTGCCATCCGTGAAACTTCCTTCATGGCCCTTCCCTCCGCCGGGACAGTCGGAGGCACCGCCCCGCATTCTCATCGAAAACGCGGGGGAATGCCTTCCAACTTTTGCGGAAAGGACGTGGTCGGTCAGCTATAATAGGCTTGCAACGGGCACACTTCAAGACTGGCCGAGCGCATGGCGCCAATCGCTTCCACAGCCGCAACGCTGCCCGCCGCGGTGGTGAAATAGGGCACCTTGTTGCCAAGGGCGGCCTGACGGATGCTCTGCGAGTCCTTCAGGCTCTGCCAACCCTCGGTGGTGTTGAACACCAGCGCCACGCCGCCATCGATGATCCGGTCAACGATATGCGGGCGCCCTTCGGCCACCTTGTTGACCAGTTCGACGGCCACACCCGCCTCGGCCAGGAACTTCTGCGTCCCGCCCGTGGCGATCAGCTTGAAGCCCAGATCGACCAGCTTGCGCGCGGCAGGCAGCACGACCGGCTTGTCCGTGTCCTTGACCGAAATGAACACCACGCCTTCCTGAGGCAGCTTGACGCCCGCGCCCAACTGGCTCTTGGCAAAGGCCGTGGCGAAATCCTTGTCGAGGCCCATGACCTCGCCGGTGGACTTCATTTCGGGGCTCAGCACCGGATCGACGCCGGGGAAACGGGCAAACGGGAACACCGCTTCCTTGACCGCCATATAGGGCAGATCGCGGCGGAACGGCGGGAACGTGTCCAGCTTTTCGCCCGCCATCACGCGCGCGGCGATCTTGGCGACCGGCTGACCGATGGCCTTGGCCACGAAAGGCACCGTGCGCGAGGCGCGCGGGTTGACCTCGATAAGGTAAACCTCGCCATCCTTGACCGCGAACTGGATGTTCATCAGCCCCTTGACGCCCAGCGCCAGCGCCAGCGCTTCGGCCTGACGCTCCATCTCGGCGATGATTTCGGCCGAGAGGCTGTAGGGCGGCAGGGTGCAGGCGCTGTCGCCAGAGTGAATGCCGGCCTCTTCGATATGCTGCATCACGCCCGCCACGACGACCTTTTCGCCATCGCACAGCGCATCAACGTCGCATTCGATCGCATCGCGCAGATACTGATCGATCAGCACCGGCGAGTCGCCCGACACCTGCACCGCCGTGGCGATATAGTCATCCAACTGTGCAACGCTGTCGACGATCTCCATCGCCCGGCCGCCCAGCACATAGGACGGGCGCATCAGCACCGGATAGCCGATGCGGTTGGCCACATTCACGGCCTCGTCGCGGCTGCGGGCGATGCCGTTGGCGGGCTGCTTCAGGCCAAGCTGTTCGACCAGTGCGGCGAAACGCTCGCGGTCTTCGGCAAGGTCGATGGCATCCGGGCTGGTGCCCAGAATGGGGATCCCTGCGTCTTCCAGCGCCTGCGCCAGCTTGAGCGGGGTCTGCCCACCAAACTGCACGATCACGCCGACCAGCTCACCCTTCGACTGTTCAACCGTCAGGATTTCCAGCACGTCCTCGGCCGTCAGCGGCTCGAAGTAGAGGCGGTCCGAGGTGTCATAGTCGGTCGAAACCGTTTCCGGGTTGCAGTTGACCATGATGGTTTCATAGCCAACCTCTTCCAGCGCAAAGCAGGCGTGGCAGCAGCAATAGTCGAACTCGATGCCCTGACCGATACGGTTCGGGCCGCCGCCCAGGATCACGATCTTCTTGCGGTCGGACGGATCAGCCTCGTTCTCGGCCTCGCCAAACATCGGCGCTTCATAGGTCGAGTACATATAGGGCGTGATCGCCTCGAACTCGGCCGCGCAGCTGTCGATGCGCTTGAACACCGGGCGCACGTTCAGGCGATGACGCAGCGCGCGCACCTCGGCCTCGCTGGTGGCGCCCACCATCGCTTCGACCACATCATGCAGCAGGCCCGAGCGCGCCATATTGGGGCTGCCCGCCAGCGAAGCGGATTGCACCGCCAGCTTGGCCAGACGCTTGTCCGAGAAGCCCATGGCCTTCAGACGGCGCAGACCCTCGGCATCATTGGGCAGACCGTTCTTGGCCACCTCGGCCTCGGCCGCGATGATTTCCTCGATATGGGCCAGGAACCAGGGATCGTAATGCGTGATCCGGTTGATGTCGGCGGCGGTGAAGCCTTCGCGGAAGGCCTGCGCCACCACCAGCAGGCGGTCGGGCGTGGCGCGCGACAGGGCGGCCGTGATCTCGTCACGGCTTGCGCCCACCAGCTCATCGACACGGTTGAAACCGTCGAGACCCGTTTCCAGTCCCCGCAGCGCCTTTTGCATCGATTCCTTGATGTTGCGCCCGATCGCCATCACCTCGCCCACCGATTTCATCGCGGTGGAGAGCAGCGGCTCGGAGCCCTTGAACTTTTCAAAGGCAAAGCGCGGGATCTTGGTCACGACATAGTCGATGCTGGGCTCAAACGAGGCGGGCGTGGCGCCCGTGATCTCGTTGGTCAGCTCGTCCAGCGTATAGCCCACGGCCAGCTTGGCCGCGACACGCGCGATGGGGAAGCCGGTGGCCTTGGACGCCAGCGCCGAGGAGCGCGACACGCGCGGGTTCATTTCGATGACGATCAGACGGCCATCGGCGGGGTTCACCGCAAACTGGACGTTCGATCCGCCCGTTTCCACGCCGATCTCGCGCAGCACGTTGAGCGAGGCGGTCCGCATGATCTGATATTCTTTGTCCGTCAGCGTCAGCGCGGGCGCGACCGTGATCGAGTCGCCCGTATGCACGCCCATCGGATCGATATTCTCGATCGAGCAGATGATGATGGAATTGTCGTTCTTGTCGCGAACAACCTCCATCTCATATTCCTTCCAGCCGAGGAGCGATTCTTCGATCAGAACCTCGGTGGTGGGGCTGGCTTCAAGGCCGCCCTTCACGATCTTTTCAAATTCGGCCTTGTTATAGGCGATGCCGCCGCCCGTGCCGCCCAGCGTGAAGGAGGGGCGGATGATCGAAGGCAGGCCGGTGCGTTCCAGCACCGCAAAGGCTTCCTCAAGCGTGTGGGCGACGCCGCTGCGTGCGCTTTCCAGGCCGATCTTGTCCATCGCCTCGCGGAACCGCTGGCGGTCTTCGGCCTTGTCGATGGCGTCGGCGTCGGCGCCGATCATCTGCACGCCGTATTTTTCCAGCGTACCGTCCTCAAACAGCGCCAGCGCGGTGTTGAGCGCGGTCTGGCCGCCCATCGTGGGCAGCACCGCATCGGGGCGCTCCTTTTCGATGATCTTGGCGACCATGGCCGGGGTGATCGGCTCGATATAGGTCGCATCGGCCATTTCCGGGTCGGTCATGATCGTGGCCGGGTTCGAGTTGACCAGGATGACCCGGTAACCCTCTTCCTTCAGCGCCTTGATCGCCTGCGTGCCGGAATAGTCAAACTCGCAAGCCTGACCGATGATGATGGGCCCCGCGCCAATGACGAGGATCGAGGAGATGTCTGTCCGCTTAGGCATCAGGCAATGCTCTCAATGAATTTCGTGAAAAGATAAAAGCTGTCCATCGGCCCGGGCGAGGCTTCGGGGTGATACTGCACCGAGAAGGCTTTCTTGCCCGTGATCTCGATGCCGCAGTTCGATCCGTCAAACAGCGACTTGTGGGTTTCCACCACGCCCTCGGGCAGCGTTGCCGCGTCCACCGCGAAACCGTGGTTCATGGATGTGATTTCGACCACACCCTCGGCCATGCGCTTGACCGGATGGTTCGCGCCGCGATGGCCCTGGTGCATCTTGATGGTCCGCGCGCCGGCGGCCAGCGCCAGCATCTGGTGGCCCAGACAAATGCCGAAGATCGGCATGCCCTGATCCAGCAGCGCCTTGATCACCGGCACGGCGTAAACGCCCGTCGCCGCCGGATCGCCGGGGCCGTTCGAGAGGAACACGCCATCGGGCTTGAGGCCGAGGATGACCTCAAGCGGGGTTTCGGCGGGAACCACGGTGACGGTTGCGCCCGCTGCGACCAGATTGCGGAAGATGTTGTCCTTGGCGCCGAAATCCATCGCCACGACATGCGGGCGCGGATCGTGGGGCGAACGGCCATAGCCCTTGCCCAGATGCCAGATGCTGCCTTCCCAGTTCTGCTGGGCCTTGCGGCTGACGATCTTGGCCAGATCCATGCCTTCAAGGCCGGGCCACTGCTGCGCCTTGGCCAGCAGCGCGGGAATGTCGAATTCGCCCGCCTCGTTATAGGCGATGACAGCATTGGGCGCGCCCGACAGGCGAATGCGGCGCGTCAGCGCGCGGGTGTCGAGCCCGGCGATGCCGATCTTGCCCTTGGCCTTCATCCAGGCGTCAAATCGCCCTTCGGAGCGGAAGTTCGAAGGTTTGGTCACATCCTCGCGCACGATGCAGCCGACCGCGCCGTCAACGGCCGCTTCGTTGTCTTCGTGGTTGACGCCGACATTGCCGATATGGGGAAAGGTGAAAGTCACGATCTGGCCCGCATAGCTGGGGTCAGTCATGATTTCCTGATAGCCGGTGATGGAAGTGTTGAAACACACTTCGCCAACCGCGCTGCCCTGGGCGCCGAAGCCTCGGCCCCAGGCGACATAACCATCGGCCAGTACCAGGACGGCAGTGGCGCCAAGTGGTTTAGGCGCAAGCGAATGGGCGGGGTCTGCCATGGGGGGCGCTCCGTGAGAAGGTTTCAACAATGGGTGCTAAGGCCCGCCCGCTAGACCCCATCCCCCTTTCCGTCAACCTATCAAAAGCGGAAAAATCCCGCTAGGGTTATGCGCCAAGCCGCGAAATGCGCAAAACTCCACGGGAAAGTCTTAGAAAAATGATCCGCGATTCGATCAAGGCCGCGCAGGTGGCCGCCATGAAATCGGGCGACAAGGCCCGCCTTGCCGCCGTGCGCCTCATTCTGGCCAAGCTGAAGGACAAGGATATCGAACTGCGCACCGCGTCCAGCATCCCCGATGACGATGTGATCGTCACCGATGTGCTGCAAAAGATGGTGAAACAGCGCCGCGAATCGATCTCCATGTATGAGCAGGGCGGCCGCCCCGAACTGGCCGCCGCAGAGGCCGCAGAGGTTGCCGTGATCGAGGACTTCCTGCCCGCGCAAATGGGCGAGGACGAGGTCAAGGCCGCGATCGAGGCGATCAAGGCCGAAGTGGGCGCCACCAGCATCAAGGATATGGGCAAGGTTGTCGGGGCGCTGAAGGCCCGCCACGGCACCCAGATCGACATGGGCAAGGCCAGCGCCTTGGTAAAGGCCGCGCTCGCTTAATGTCCCTCTCGCCCCAGTTCCTTGATGAATTGCGCAGCCGGATCACGCTGTCGGCCATCATCGGCCGCACCGAGCGCGTGACCAAGGCGGGGCGCGAGTTCAAGGCCTGTTGCCCGTTTCACCATGAAAAGACGCCCAGCTTCACCATCAATGATGAAAAGGGCTTCTACCACTGCTTTGGCTGCGGCGCGCATGGCGATGTCATCCGCTGGATGACGGATCAGCGCGGCCTGTCCTTTATGGATGCGGTGAAACAACTGGCCGAGGAGGCGGGGATGGAAGTCCCCGCCCCCGACCCAAGGCAGGCCCAGCGCGCGGAAAAGCAGAAGAGCCTGCACGATGTGATGGGCGCGGCGCAGGCGTTTTTCGTCGACCAACTGGCCAGCCCGGAAGGCGGACAGGCGCGCTCCTATCTGGCCTCGCGCGGGTTTTCGCAGGCCGTGTGCCGCGAATTCGGCTTTGGCTATGCGCCCGAGGGGCGGCAGGCGCTGAAGGGCGCTTTGGGCCAGTTCCCCGAGGCGATGCTGATCGAGGGCGGCCTGCGGATTGTGGTCGAGGACAAGGAGCCATATGACCGGTTCCGGGGCCGCCTGATGCTGCCCATCCACGATCCGCGCGGGCGGGTGATCGCCTTTGGCGGGCGCATTCTGGCCACGCACAAGACCGATGCGCCCAAATATCTCAACTCGCCTGACACGCCTTTGTTCGACAAGGGCCGCACGCTTTACAACCACCATCGCGCCTCGCCCGCCTCGCGGCAATCGGGGCGGATCATCGTGGTTGAAGGCTATATGGACGTCATCGCTCTGGCGGCGGCGGGGTTTCATGATGCGGTGGCGCCGCTGGGCACAGCGCTCACCGAGACGCAGATCGAAATGATCTGGCGCATGGTGCCGATGCCGATCCTTTGTTTTGACGGAGATAGCGCGGGGCAAAGGGCAGCGATGCGCGCCGTTACACGCGCGCTGCCGCTGCTACGCCCCGGCCATTCCCTGCGCATCGTGCGCATGCCCCAGGGCCAGGACCCGGACGAGCTCATCAAGGCGCGCGGCCCCGGCGCCATGGAAGAAGCGCTGGCAGGCGCGCAAAGCCTGCTCGACACGCTCTGGACCCACGAAGTGGATGCCGCGCCCACCAACAGCCCGGAGGAAAAGGCGGGCCTGAAGGCGCGGTTGATGGCCCATGTCGACACGATTGCCGACAATGACATCAAGGCGCTCTATCGCCGCGACCTGCTTGAGCGCTTCTCCGCCTTCGCCTTTCCCCGGCGCGAGGACAATCGCGCGCCGTGGCAGCCGCGCGCGCCGCGCACCCAACAGCGAGGCGGAAGTTTCGGGCGCGATATTCCCCCGCCCCTGCCCCATCAGGAAACCGCGCAGCGCCTCCAGCGCCCAGCCAACCCGTTTCGCGCCGCCACGATCGAGGCGGTGCTGGCGGGCCTGACCCGCATGCCCGGCGAAATCGCCCGCCATGCCAGCCTGCTGGCGCGGCTGGCGAATGAAGATGCGCGATGCGATGTGCTCCTTGATGCGCTTGATGACGCAGCGCCCCTTGAAAGCGCCGACATCAGCACCATCTTGGCCTCGAAAGGCTTCACCCCTCCAGAAACAACACCTCGTCCGGGCATGGGCTTCTCCTTCCTTTGCGAATCGGGGGATGGCGCCAGAGGACAATTGGCCGACGTGTTGAGCCTGCTGGTTGAGTTGCCTGAGATTGAAGCGGAACTGGCCAAAACCGCCCAAAGCGGCGAGGTAACCGATGAAAGTTGGGCGGAACAGCAAAGATTGTTGGTCCGTTTGCGCGATTTGAAAAAAAGAGAACTGGATTTGAAGGCGCGACTCGGCCAAATGGCGGTTGCACAGGATAATGCTGCGGCGGCATCGCCCGATGCCGCGCACCTCTAGATGGCGTATAGGATGGACGAAGAGATTTCTGGCGCGGACATGTCGGACGGCGGCAAGGGCGAAGGCGGCGACGCCCCCCTGATCGACCTCAATGAAGCCTCGATCAAGAAGCTGATTGCCCGCGCCAAGCGTCGCGGCATCATCACCTATGACGAATTGAACGAGGCCCTGCCTCAGGACCAGTTCTCGAACGACCAGATCGAGGACATCATGGCCGCCATCAGCGAGATGGGCGTCAACATCGTGGAAAGCGATGAGGACGCGGTCGAGCAGGATGACAATGCGGCCGACGATGTGGACGATTCCGATTCGATGATGGCCGACAAGCCGGCCATCGAGAAGAAGAAGGAAACCATCGAACGCACCGATGACCCGGTGCGCATGTATCTGCGCGAAATGGGCGCGGTCGAACTGCTCAGCCGCGAGGGCGAAATCGCCATCGCCAAGCGGATCGAGGCCGGTCGCGACACGATGATTCTGGGCCTGTGCGAAAGCCCGATCACCTTCCACGCCATTATCCAGTGGTCCGAGGCGCTCAACAACGGCGAAATGCAGCTGCGCGAGATCCTCGATCTCGACGCGATGCTGTCCAAGGAGCCGCAGCCGGAAAACCTCTCGGAAGACGGTGAAGAAGCCGATGGCGAGATTTCCGAAGCCACCGCCGGCCCTTCCTTCAAGGAGGAAGAGGACATCGAGGAAACCGAATCCGCCGATGAGGAGGATGAGGACGGCATCGAGCGACGCGCCAAGCGCCCCGTTGAGGAAGAGGAAGAGGACAACACCCTCTCGCTCGCCCAGATGGAAGCGCAGCTCAAGCCCGAAGCGCTGGAGAAGTTCGCGCTTATCACCGATCTGTTCTACAGCTTTGAAAAGGCCCAGGCAGAGCGGCTCGAATTCATGGCCGTCGGCAATGACTATCCGGCGGACAAGGAACGCACCTATCAGCAATTGCGCGAAGACCTGACCGCGCAGGTGGAAAGCGTGCAGTTCCATGGCCAGAAGATCGAATATCTGGTCGACAATCTCTATGCCTTCAACCGCCGCCTGACCGCCCTTGGTGGCCAGATGCTGCGTTTGGCCGAGCGTCACAAGGTCAGCCGCAAGGACTTCCTTGAGGCCTATGTCGGTCGCGAGTTGGACGACAACTGGCTGGCCAGCGTTCAGGGCAAGGACAAGAAGTGGACGGCCTTTGCCGTCAACGAAGGCGACGCCGTCGAGCGCATCCGCGCCGAGGTTTCGGACATTGCCAGCCAGACCGGCATGGCTCTGCCTGAGTTCCGCCGCATCGTGAACATGGTGCAAAAGGGCGAACGCGAAGCGCGCATCGCCAAGAAGGAAATGGTGGAAGCCAACCTTCGCCTCGTGATCTCGATTGCCAAGAAGTACACGAACCGTGGCCTGCAATTCCTTGATCTTATTCAGGAAGGCAACATCGGCCTGATGAAGGCGGTGGACAAGTTCGAGTATCGCCGCGGCTATAAGTTCAGCACCTATGCCACGTGGTGGATCCGTCAGGCCATTACCCGCTCCATCGCGGATCAGGCCCGCACGATCCGTATTCCGGTGCATATGATCGAAACGATCAACAAGCTGGTGCGCACCAGCCGCCAGTTCCTGCACGAGCAGGGCCGCGAGCCGACGCCGGAAGAAATGGCCGAGCGTCTCTCGATGCCGCTCGAAAAGGTGCGCAAGGTGATGAAGATCGCCAAGGAGCCGATCTCCCTTGAAACGCCGATCGGCGACGAGGAAGATTCGCATCTGGGCGATTTCATCGAGGACAAGAACGCGATCATCCCCGTCGATGCCGCGATCCAGTCGAACCTCAAGGAAACCGTCACCCGCGTGCTGGCTTCGCTGACCCCGCGTGAGGAGCGCGTGCTGCGTATGCGCTTCGGCATCGGCATGAACACCGACCACACTTTGGAAGAAGTGGGCCAGCAGTTCAGCGTGACGCGCGAACGTATCCGTCAGATCGAGGCCAAGGCGCTGCGCAAGCTCAAGCACCCGAGCCGGTCGCGCAAGATGCGGTCGTTCCTCGACCAATAATTGCAGAAATCTTGATGCAAAAGGGCGCGATTCTATTGGGAATCGTGCCCTTTTTCGTTGAAATGCGATGGATAGCGGCATCACGGTGCCTGTCATGGCGCAAACGGGCCACGGATGTCGCAAAACTGCCGCTTTTGCCCCCCGATGGGGGTGGCCATGACGCGGTTTGACGCCTAAGGAGCCGCCAAGACGACTCTGCGGGAATGAGCCAGACCCATGAAAATCGCTATCGCTTCCGATCACGCCGCCGTCGGCCTCAAGGCCGAACTCGCCCAATTCCTGCGCGATGAAGGCCATGAGGTGAACGACCTTGGTCCGGCAACCGAGGACCGGGTGGATTATCCCGACTATGGCTACAAGCTGGCCGAGGCGGTGGCATCGGGTGAGGCGGAATATGGCGTGGCGCTTTGCGGCAGCGGCATCGGCATTTCCATCGCCGTCAACCGCCACCCGGCCCTGCGCTGCGCACTGGTGAGCGAACCGCTTTCGGCCGCCCTCGCGCGCGAGCACAACAATGCCAACGCCATCGCCATGGGCGCCCGCCTGACCGGCCCGGATATGGCCAAGGCCTGCCTCACCGCATTCCTCAGCACCGATTTCGGCGGTGGCCGCCATGCTGGCCGCGTTGAAAAGCTGACCAACCCCACCTTCTGATCCCTAAAAAGGACACGCATTCCATGACCGATATTCGCCCCGACGATTTCTTCACCGGCACGCTGTCTGATCGCGATCCCGTGATCGCTGGCTGGATCAACAAGGAACTGGGCCGTCAGCAGGACAAGATCGAACTGATCGCCAGCGAAAACATCTGCTCGACCGCCGTGCTTGAGGCCGCCGGTTCGATCCTGACCAACAAGTATGCCGAAGGCTATCCGGGCCGTCGCTATTACGGTGGCTGCGAATATGTGGACGAGATCGAACAGATCGCCATCGACCGCGCCAAGGAACTCTTCGGCGCCAATTTCGCCAATGTTCAGCCCAATTCGGGCAGCCAGATGAACCAGGCCGTGTTCCTCGCGCTTCTGACGCCGGGCGACACGTTCATGGGTCTGGACCTGAATTCGGGCGGCCACCTCACCCACGGCAGCCCCGTGAACATGAGCGGTAAGTGGTTCAACGTGGTGCCCTATGGCGTGCGCGAAGACAACCAGCTCATCGACATGGACGAGGTTGCCCGCATCGCTCGCGAGTGCAAACCCAAGCTGATCGTCTGCGGTGGCACGGCCTATTCGCGTGAATGGGACTGGGCCGGTTTCCGCGCGATTGCCGATGAAGTGGGCGCCTACCTGCTGGCCGACATGAGCCACATTTCGGGTCTGGTTGCGGGCGGCGCACATCCCTCGCCGGTGCCTTTCGCCCATGTCACCACCACCACTACGCACAAGAGCCTGCGCGGTCCGCGTTCGGGCATCATCCTCTCGAACGACGAGGCGATTGCCAAGAAGCTGAACAGCGCGATCTTCCCCGGCCTTCAGGGCGGCCCGCTGATGCATATCATCGCGGCCAAGGCGGTGGCTTTTGGTGAAGCGCTCCAGCCTTCGTTCAAGGCCTATGCGGCCCAGATCAAGGCGAACGCCAAGGCGCTGGCCGACAGCCTTCAGGCCGAAGGTCTGGGCATCGTGTCGGGCGGCACCGACAACCACCTGATGCTGGTTGACCTGCGCCCCTATGGCGCCAAGGGCAAGCATGCGGAAAAGGCGCTCGACCGCGCCAGCATCACCTGCAACAAGAACTCGATCCCCTTCGACGATGAAAAGCCCCTGCTGACCAGCGGCATCCGTCTGGGTACCCCCGCCGGGACCACCCGTGGTTTCCGCGAGGAGGAGTTCACGCAGATCGGCAAGTGGATCGCGCAAGTGGTTGACGGCCTTCGCAAGAATGGCCCCGAAGGCGATGCGCAGGTCGAAGCCCGCGTGGCCGCCGAAGTGGCCGAAATGTGCGCCCGCTTTCCGATCTATCCCAAGCTGGGCTACTGATCCTTGCGCTGTCCGTTCTGCGCCTGTGACAATACGCAGGTGAAAGATTCGCGCCCGACGGAGGACAATACGTCCATCCGTCGGCGCCGACAGTGCGAGGGCTGCGGCGCGCGTTTCACCACGTTTGAACGGGTGCAATTGCGCGAAATCACCGTGGTGAAGAGCAACGACCAGCGCGAGCCTTTCGACCGGGCCAAGATCGAGCAATCGGTCGCGCTGGCCTGTCGCAAACGCGGCATCGCGCAGGAGCGGCTGGATCAGCTTGTCTCGGGCATCCAGCGCCAGATCGAAACGCTGGGCGACAGCGAAGTGCCCTCCAAGGCGATTGGCGAGATGGTGATGGAAGGGCTGCGCGCATTGGACAGCGTGGCCTATATCCGCTTTGCCAGCGTCTATCGCGACTTTTCCGAAGCGCGCGATTTCGAGGAATTTGCGGGTAACGTGCGCGACGCGGGGCATAAGAAATGAAACCTGTTATCGTCCTTGTGCGCCCGCAATTGGGCGAGAATATCGGCAAGGCGGCGCGCGCCATGCTCAACTTCGGCTTGGTCGAAATGCGGCTGGTGTCGCCCCGCGATGGCTGGCCCAACCCCAGCGCGGGCCCGGCCGCAGCAGGCGCGGACATCGTGCTGGAACAGGCGCAGGTGTTTGAAACGCTCGCCGAGGCCGTGGCCGATTGCCCGCATGTCTATGCCACCACGGTGCGCAAGCGCGGCGTGACCAAGCCTGTGCTGACGCCCGAGGCCGCCACGCGCGAAATTCACGCCCAGCCGGGGCGCAGCGCGATCATCTTTGGCCCCGAACGCTCGGGGCTGGAGACCGATGACGTGGCGCTGGCCCGCGCAATCATCACCGTGCCGATCAATCCGGAATTCGGCTCGCTCAATCTGGCGCAGGCGGTGATCCTGTGCGCCTATGAGTGGTCGAAGGGCGTGGCCTTGGAACAGCCCCCCGCCGAGGATATGCTACCCCCTGCCCCTCAGGAAGAGCTGGAGGGGCTGATCAACCACCTCGACAGCCTGCTGGAGCCGCGCGGCTATTATTTCCCCGAGGCGCGGGCCGATGCCACGCGGCGCACCTTGCGCACCATGCTGACCAAACCGGCGTGGAACCATCTGGAAGTGCGCACGATGCGCGGGGTTCTCTCCACGTTGATGCGCGAGCCGGGCGTGCCGCCGCCGCCCCGCGTCAAGCCGGCGCCCAAGACAGACGACGAATCCGGCAACACGGGGGATTGACAAAATCCGTCATTCCCGCCAAGGGCGCCCCTTCACAAGGATGGCGCCCACCCGGCGCCGTATTCCATTGGCCCTGCATGTCCGGTGAAGCAGTGGCCGCCTGAAAGCCTTTGGCCTTCAGGGTGCGCGCCGGAACAGTCGGTCGAACCAGACCGGCAAACGCAGGCACGAGGCATTCCGCCCCGTGCCGTATAGCAAATGTAAGGAAGACTATGTCGAAGCGTCATGCCTCGAAGTACAAGATTGATCGCCGCCTTGGCGAAAACATCTGGGGCCGTCCCAAGTCGTCGGTGAACCGCCGCTCGTATGGCCCCGGCCAGCACGGCCAGCGCCGCAAGAGCAAGATCTCGGACTTCGGGATCCAGCTGCGCGCCAAGCAGAAGCTCAAGGGCTACTATGGCGACATCACCGAAAAGCAGTTCAAGCGCACCTATCAGGAAGCGTCGCGCATGAAGGGCGACACCGGTCAGAACCTGATCGGCCTGCTCGAACAGCGCCTGGACGCGGTGGTCTATCGCTCGAAGTTCGCCCCCACCATCTTCTCGGCCCGTCAGGTCGTGTCGCACGGTCACATCTATGTGAACGGCGTGAAGTGCAACATCGCCTCGCGTCGCGTTCGCCCCGGCGACGTGATCAGCCTCGGCAAGAAGGCCAAGGAAATGGCCCTCATCGCTGAAGCCCAGGCCCTGCCCGAGCGCGAAGTGCCCGACTATGTGTCGCAGGACGCCGACAAGGTGACCTTCGTGCGCGTTCCGACGCTCGACGAAGTGCCCTATCCGGTGAAGATGGAACCGAATCTGGTCGTCGAATTCTATTCGCGCTAATTCGCTTCCCATCGGGAACAGACAGAGGGTGGAGAGCTTCGGCTTTCCGCCCTTTTTCTTTTTCGTAACAAAGGTTTTCCGGCTCGTTTCTGTCATCAGATCGTCGCTCTGATCGTTCATTTCGCCGCGATGAACGGAACCAATGCACATCAGAATCGTATGGCAGTCATGAACAAGCTCTATCGTTATGTCACCGCCCACCGCGTGGGCAAATGGTACCCCGATCTGGCGACTGCGCAGCGCTTTGCTTTCAAGATCGGCGCGGGATTCATGGCGGAAAAAAGCGGGCAATTTTCCACTTACATGGGCACCCGGCTCGAGGTGCTGATGCCCGACGGGCAAGTCATGAAGACGGCCTGAAGGGCTGAAAAGTAGGCCTCCGGCGGGCAAAGGGTGTTACACCCTTTGCAATCCCATGAATGGGTTGACGTAAAGGCTCACAGGTTTGGGATTGGATTATAGCGCCTGCGGCGCTGTCTATCGGCGCCGCAGGTTTTAAATGCTACCGCAGAGTCCCACACCTGATGCCGAACCCGATACGCAACGCAGACATTAACGGTAGCGCGAGGGACGAGTCCCTCGCATTCACATCTTCCTACTTCCCCGCAAAATACCTTGCCCGAAACCCTGCCGCAAACCCCGCAAACCGCCCTTCGGCAATCGCGGCGCGCATCCCCGCCATCAATTGCTGATAAAACGCGAGATTATGCTCGGTCATCAGCATCGCGCCCAGAATCTCTCCCGCCTTGTTCAGATGGTGCAGATAGGCCCGGCTGTAGGTGGCGCAGACCGAGCAGGTGCAATCCTCGTCGATCGGCCCGGTATCCTCGGCATGCTTGGCATTGCGGATGTTCAACGGCCCGCTCCACGTAAACGCCTGCCCATTGCGGCCAGAGCGGCTGGGCAGCACGCAGTCGAACATATCGACCCCGCGCTCGACCGCGCCGACCAGATCGTCGGGCTTGCCCACGCCCATCAGGTATCGCGGCTTGTCCTCGGGCAATTGGCCCGGCGCGAAGTCCAGCGTGGCGAACATCGCCTCCTGCCCCTCGCCCACGGCCAGCCCGCCGATGGCATAGCCGTCGAAGCCGATCTCCTGCAATTTGCCCGCCGAAATACCGCGCAGATCCTCATTGAGCCCGCCCTGCTGAATGCCGAACAACGCCGAGCGCGCGGCATGCTCCTCGCCGCTGTCAAAACCGTCACGGCTGCGCTTCGCCCAGCGCATCGACATCAGCATCGAACGCTCGATCACCTCTTTGGGCTGATCGGCGCGGGGGCATTCATCGAAAGCCATCACAATATCGCTGCCCAGTAAGCGCTGGATTTCCATGCTGCGTTCCGGCGTCAGATTGTGGCGGCTGCCGTCGATATGGCTGGCAAAAGTCACGCCCTCCTCGGTAATCTTGCGCAGATCGGACAGGCTCATCACCTGATAGCCGCCGCTGTCGGTCAGAATCGGGCGGTCCCAGTTCATGAACTTGTGCAGGCCGCCCAGCCGCGCCACCCGCTCGGCGCCGGGGCGCAGCATCAGGTGATAGGTGTTGCCCAGAATGATGTCGGCGCCGATCGAACGCACCGTCTCGGGCTTCATCGCCTTGACCGTCGCCGCCGTGCCCACGGGCATGAAGGCAGGCGTACGGATTTCGCCGCGCTGCATCTGGATGGTGCCGGTGCGCGCCTTGCCGTCGCGCGCGTGGATGTTGAATTGAAAACGGGTCATGGGGCCGCGCCTTACGCGCAAAAGCGAAGGCCCGCAATCTGGACGCGGCCCGGCCGGGCGTCTAGCGTCGCGCCCATGAAAAACGCAGCCCTGCTTCTCGCCCTTCTGGCCGCCCCCGCATCGGCAGCGGACGACCCGCTGACCCGCCCGATCACCACCAGCTATACCGACCGCTGGATGCAGCCGCGCGCGCCGATCCCCATCTATGGCAAGACATGGATGGCAGGATCGGTGCATCTCAACACGGCGGTGATCGATACGGGCGCGGGGCTGGTGGTGATCGACGCAGGCCTGCCGCAGTTTGAGCCGCAATTGAAGGCCCAGATCCGCAGCCTTGGTCACAAGCCTTCGGATGTGCGCTATATCCTCGTCACCGAGGCGCATTTTGACCATGCGGGGGGCGTCGCCGCCTTGGCGCGCGATTCGGGCGCGACGGTGATCGCCAGCCCCTATACGGTGGCCGCGCTGCGTAAAGGACAGACCGGGGTGGAAGACCCGCAGGATGGCGACCTCAAGCCCTTTCCCGCGCCGACGCGCCTGCGCGCCATCCGCGACGGGGGCCAGATCAAGCTGGGCGATACGGTGATCACCGCCCGTTTCACCCCCGGCCATACCGCCGGATCGACCAGTTGGACCTGGCAATCCTGCGCGCCCAAGACAGGGTGCCGCGCCATGGTCTTCATGGCCAGCATGAGCGCCACCTCCGCCGACACCTACCGCTTTTCCGCGCCCGAACACGCCGCCATCGTCGCCTCTTTCCGTCAATCCTTTGCCAAGGGGCGAGCCTTTCCCTGCAACTATCTGATCACCGGCCACCCCGAACACAGCCAGACCGATGACAAGGTTTCGGCCGCGATGCGCGCGCCGGGCAGCGTGAACTGGGAGGACAAGGGCGCCTGCGCCGCCACCATCGCGCGGTTCGAGGACCGTTTGAACACCACCCTCGCCCGTGAGGCCGCCAAGTGAACATTGACCCGATGTACCCCGCGCTGACCGGCGTTGCGGCCGTGGCGGGGTTTGTCGATGCGGTGGCGGGGGGCGGCGGGCTGATCACCGTGCCCGCGCTGATTTATGCGGGTCTGCCCCCGGCGATGGTGCTGGGTACGAACAAGCTGCAATCCTGCAGCGGGACGGCCTTGGCCACATGGCGCTATCACCGGGCGGGCCTGTTCGCGCTGCGGCCCAATCTGCTTACGGTGGGTTTCGTGCTGGTGGGCGCGGCGCTGGGCGCCTGGGCGGTGCAGCGGATCAGTCCGGGGGTGCTCAAGGTGATGGTGCCGGTGCTGCTGATCGCCATGGCGGCCTATACGCTGCTCAGCCCCAAGATGCATGACCTTGAGGGCGAGGCCAAGATCGGGGAACGGGCCTATCTGCCCGTCGCGGGCGGGATCGGTTTCTATGACGGCTTCTTTGGCCCCGGCACGGGTCAGTTCTTTGCCATCACGCTGGTTTCGCTGCGCGGCTTTGGCCTGACGCGGGCGACGGGCCTGACCAAGCTGTTCAACCTGACCAGCAATCTGGCCTCGCTCGCCATGTTTGCGCTGGGGGGGCAGATCATGGTGGCGCTGGGCCTATGCATGGCGCTGGGCTCCATGACCGGGGCGTGGGCAGGCGCGCATATGGCCACGCGGCTGGGGGCGAAATTCATCCGCCCGCTGCTGGTGACGGTCAGCCTTGCTCTTACCGCCAAGCTGGTGTGGGGCTGGTTCGCGGGATGAACCAGCCCGAGGGTTTTACTGCTGGATCAGGCGGATGAAATCCTGTTGATTGATCTGCGAGACATAGCTGCGCACAATGCCGCTGGCCACGCCCGGTGTTGCCGAGAGTTCGCGAATGGCAAAGCGCCAGAAGGCAGCGCCCGCCGCGCGAAACATCTGCGCGCTGCCCTGCTTGGCCAAAGGCTTGGCCACATCATAGCAATCCGTCACCACCAGCCGGGTGAAGATCCTCGCCACATCCTTGTCGAGCGCGGCCTTTTTCTCGGCATCGACCGTGACCACGCCCGCTGCCGGGGCCGAGGAGGCGATTTCGACCGCCACCCATTTGGACAGCACGGTCTTGTCCTCCGCCGTTGCCTTGCTGGTCACGCATTCGGCCAGCTTCTGCGAGCCTTCATCCACCGCCGGCGCCTGTGCCAGAGCGGGCGATGCGATCATGGCCAAAAGGCCTGCGATCCCGATTGTCTTTTTCATATCCGCCGTTCCTATCCATCCTGGCTTTTCGATCCGCGCCGAAACTGACTGAGCGCCAGTCCTAAGGCAAGCCGCAATTCGACCAGTCACTTGGGCCCAAGCAGGCTGGAAGCGCCGCAGGAATAGAAAAGGTCGCCTGAGTCCTGTCCAACCCCATCAGCACGGAAAACAGCATGACGCGCAAATGGGCGGACAGGCCAATCCCGGCAATGGGCAATTTCACCCACCCGAGCCCCGAACAAATGTTTCGTCAATGTTGGGTTATGCCGCGATATTCGTTCTTTTCATCCAACTTTTCGGCCGGCGGCTCGACATCATAAGCCAAGGGCCAGTTCAGTCCGTACTTGTCATAATAGATCTTGAGATCAGCCCTGGAATCGAGAAGCTCCGGCACTCCAGACCGGAAAGCCATCCATCGATCAGTAAGCCAGACGTTCAACGTCGCAGCAAGCGGGGCCTTGAGGGCATAATCATCATTCGTGCCGTGCTGGATTTGATAATGCAGCCTCCGGTTCAACTCGCCTATTATCTTATCCGTCGACGCCCCGGCAATGCATTGCAGATCGTAATCCGAAACGACAAGGCCCCCTGCCGCCGCCCCAATGCCCAGCATGGGATGCGTCTTGGCCTTTACGTCGGCGGGCTTGGGCTTGATCAACCCCAGATTAACCGACTGGACGTGGGCAAATGCAATGAAATTGGGACAGCGCGATATGATGATGCAGGCGTTGCGCCCCGACACATCGATGAAACTGTCAATATCCCTGCCCACCATTCCGGTAAGGAGCACGAAACGGCGCGCCAATTCGCTGCAATGCGTGTTTTGCCACGCATCGTAGCCGGTAGTCGCAAGAGCACCTGCCAATTTCGTGCTATTCATGGAACACTCCGACAGCAACGTCGCAGTATTTAAACAGGCGCCAGTGCCTCAATGCAAGTCCAATTCCATCCGAAATCGAGATCAGGGCAGCAACAGACTGGAATCACCGTAAGAATAAAAACGATAGCCGCTGGCGATGGCATGGGCATAGACCGCCTGCATCCTCTCCAGCCCCATCAGCGCGGAAACCAGCATGAACAGCGTGGATTTGGGCAGGTGGAAGTTGGTCATCAGCCCGTCGATGGCGCGGAAGCGATAGCCCGGCGTGATAAAGATCGAGGTATCGCCACTGAAGGGCCGGATCACGCCATCCTCACCAGTCGCCGATTCGAGCAGGCGCAGCGAGGTTGTCCCCACCGCTATCACCCGGCCCCCCGCGCGGCGGGCGGCATTCAGACGCTCGGCGGCCTCGGGGCTGATCGTGCCCCATTCTGCGTGCATCTGGTGGTCCGTCGTGTCATCCGCCTTGACCGGCAGGAACGTGCCCGCGCCCACGTGGAGCGTGAGAAATTCGCGCGCGATGCCTGCCGCATCCAATCCGGCGATCAACTCGGGCGTGAAGTGCAGCGCCGCCGTAGGAGCCGCCACCGCGCCGTCTTTTTGCGCAAACATCGTCTGATAATCGCGCTTGTCAGCCTCATCGGTGGGCCGCTTGCCCGCGATATAGGGCGGCAGGGGCATCCGTCCGGCGCGCTCCAGCAGGACCTCAACCGGCTCCTCGCCATGAAAGGCCAGCGTCCAACTGCCGTCGGCATGGCGCGCCTCGGCCGTGGCGGATACATCGGCCGGGAAAGCGATCACATCGCCTTCGCGCAGGCGCTTGCCATTGCGGACGAACGCCTGCCAGCGGCGCAGGTCGATGCGTTTGTGCAGCGTCGCGCCAATGCGCGCCTCGCCCCGCGTCCCCTCCAACTGCGCCGGGATCACCCGCGTGTCGTTGAACACCAGCACATCGCCCGCGCGCAGCAATTGCGGCAGGTCGCGCACCTGATGCTCGCCAAAATCGCCGGAGGGGCCAGCCAGCAGCATTCGCGCCGAATCGCGCGGAGACACGGGCCTCAGCGCGATATTTTCGGGCGGCAGGACGAAATCAAACAGATCGACGCGCAAGACAGCCTCAGTTCGAACGCGAGTTGTTCAACTGATCAATGCTGATCTTGGCCGGAGCCGCAGGCGGGGCGTAAGCCGGGCGCGGCTTGTTGTCCGAGGCGATCGAGGCCTGGACGATCTTGGTCGGATTGCTGGGCGGCTCGCCGCGCACGATCGCGTCAACAATGTCCATGCCCGCAATCACACGGCCAAAGTTCGTGTAGCGCTTATCCAGCGCAAAGCGCGGATAGAAAACGATAAAGAACTGGCTGTTGGCGGTATCGGGCTCATTGGTGCGCGCCATCGAGACCGAGCCGCGCACATGCGGGATCGAATTGAATTCAGCCTTCAAATCCGGCAGCTTGGAGCCGCCAGCACCCGTGCCCGTCGGATCGCCGGTCTGGGCCATAAAGCCCTCGATCACGCGGTGGAAAATGATGCCGTCATAAAAACCCTGCCGGGTCAGCGTCTTGATACGATCAACATGGGTGGGCGCCCATTTCGGCATCAGGCGGATCGCCACACGGCCGCCGTTCGACAGATCAAGCAACAGCACATTGTCGGGATCATGCGAGATGTCCTGATCGACCTTGGCCGACAGATTGGCCGCAGGCAGCGCCGCCTCGGCCTTCAGATTGGCCAGCTTGGGCGTTTTGTCTTGATGGCGGGCACAGGCCCCGGTGGACAGCATCGCAGCGCCCAGCAGCACAGCAAACGCGGTTTTGGCGAAATCAGGACGTTTCATGCGGCTCTCTTGCAAGTATGGCACCCAAGGCCCGGCTTGGGACCAATTGCGGCGGCGATAGACCGCCAAGGCTGTCGTGGCAATGAACCAGTCACCGAAAATTCGGCACGGCTCATCCATCGTCTCCCATTCGCCCGACTTTATCAATACGCGCCATGACATCGGCGCGGACGGCGGGGCTGACGAATTTGGCGATTTCACCGCCGAACAGCGCGATTTCCTTGACCAGTTTGCTGGCGATGGGCTGAAGCGAGACATCGGCCATCAGGAAGACCGTCTCGATCCCTGCATTCAACTGCTGGTTCATGCCGGCCATCTGATATTCATATTCGAAATCGGCCACCGCGCGCAGACCGCGCAGGATCACACTGGCCCCCTGCCTCTCGGCAAATTTCATCAAGAGTGCGTTGAAGCCCACCACGCTGACATTATCCAGCCCCATATCGGCCACTTCGCGCGTGACCATGGCCATCCGCTCGTCGGGCGTAAACAGCGGGTTTTTCGAGGGATTGGTGGTGACGCCAATGATCAGACGATCCACCAGCTTGGCCCCGCGCCGGATGATATCGGCATGGCCCAGCGTGATCGGGTCAAAGGTGCCGGGATAAACGCCGACCCGCTCGGTCAGCCCATGAAGTATATTTGCCATGCCTGACCCCTGCGCTCCCCCGGCCTAAGATTGCCTTATGCGTAAAGCCGGAGAAGCACCCGGTCTAGCCTCTTAACGATCCCGTTCAACGATAAAGCGGGCAAGAGCGCGCAGCAGGTCGGCCTCGGGGCCATGGCTGGCCAAATGGGCAATCGCCTGATCGATCAGCAGCCGCGCCTGTTCGCGCGCGCGCTCGGCGCCCAGCAGCGAGACGAAAGTTTCCTTGCCCGCCTCGGCGTCCTTGCGCAAAGCCTTGCCTGCCAGCGCCGCATCGCCCTCATGGTCGAGCAGATCATCGACGATCTGGAACGCCAGCCCGATGTCGCGGGCATAGGCGCGCAGATGGCGGCGCCCCTCAGCGGGCACCTTGCCCAGAATCGCTCCCAGTTCGACCGCCGCGCCCAGCAGCGCGCCCGTCTTGAGCTGTTGCAGGCGCGTCACCGTGGCCAGATCAAAGCTAGAGGTTTCGGCGGCAATGTCCATCATCTGGCCGCCCGCCATGCCGTTGTGGCCGCTGGCCGTGGCCAAAGTCGTCACCAGTTCGACCCGTACAAAGGGATCTCCGCTGGTGGCCGTATCGGCCAGCAGTTCAAAGGCAAAGCATTGCAGCGCATCGCCCGCCAGAACCGCCGTCGCCTCGTCAAAGGCCAGATGCAGCGTCGGCTTGCCATGGCGCAGCGCGTCATTGTCCATGCAGGGCAGATCGTCATGGATCAGCGAATAGACATGCACCGCCTCGATGGCCGCGCCCACGCGCACCGCCGCATTGCGGTCCACCCCATACATATCGGCCACCGCGGCCACCAGCAGCGGCCGCACGCGCTTGCCCCCGCCGATCGTGGCATAGCGCATGGCCTCAAACAGGCGCGCGCGCGGATCCTCGGGAACCGGCAGCAGCGAATCGAAAGCAGCGTCGATGTCGGCCTGAATGCTTTTCAGCCCCTGAGCCAGCAGATTATCGGTCACAACAGCCATGGCTTGCCCCTTCCCCTTTATTGTTCGTCGAGCGGGCGCAGACCGGCGGGCGCGCCATCGGGCCCGGCCACGATACGTTCGATGCGCGCCTGCGCCGAATCCAGCCGCGCCTGACATGCCTTGCGCAGCGATTCGCCGCGCTCATACAAGGTGATCGATTCATCGAGCGGCACTTCGCCGCCTTCCAGCCGCCGCACGACATCTTCCAATGCGCGCAGGGCGTCTTCGAAACTAAGACTGGAAAGCTCGGGCGAAGTTGCAATTTCTTGGCTCATGGGTGCAGCCATGGACATAATTGACACGCCCGGTCAAGGCTCCCCCAAGGGCATCGCGAAACTATACACGTTCATGAGCGACCGATACGCTCTGGAAATCTGCCGACCATGGCGCTAAGGGCGCGACCATGACAAACGCCGCCAGCACGATCACCCCCGAAGTTGTCGCCGCCCACGGGCTTAGCACTGAGGAGTATGACAAGGTTCTCCACGCACTCGGCCGTGAGCCGAACCTTGTGGAACTGGGCATTTTCTCGGTCATGTGGTCGGAGCATTGCTCGTACAAGTCGAGCCGCATCCACCTGAAGAAGCTGCCGACCGAGGCGCCCTGGGTCATCTGCGGCCCCGGTGAAAACGCAGGCGTCATCGATATCGGCGATGGTCAGGCCGCCATCTTCAAGATGGAATCGCACAACCACCCGTCCTATATCGAACCCTATCAGGGCGCCGCGACCGGCGTTGGCGGCATCTTGCGCGACGTGTTCACCATGGGCGCGCGCCCGGTGGCCAACATGAACGCGCTGCGTTTCGGCCGCCCCGATCATCCCAAGATGAAGCATCTGGTGCAAGGCGTGGTTGCGGGCATCGGCGGCTATGGCAATTGCGTGGGCGTGCCCACCGTTGGCGGCGAAACCAATTTCCACAAGGCCTATGACGGCAACGTCCTTGTGAACGCGATGACTGTCGGCGTGGCCGACACGGACAAGATTTTCTATTCCGCCGCCACGGGCGTGGGCAATCCCATCGTCTATGTCGGCTCAAAGACCGGGCGCGACGGCATCCACGGCGCCACCATGGCCAGCGCCGATTTTGGCGATGACATCGAGGAAAAGCGCCCGACCGTGCAGGTTGGCGATCCTTTCGTCGAAAAGCTGCTGATCGAAGCCTGCCTCGAACTGATGGCCACCGACGCCATCGTCGCCATTCAGGACATGGGCGCCGCCGGCCTCACCTCCTCTTCGGTGGAAATGGCCACCAATGGCAAGGCCGGCATCATCCTCAACATGGACAAGGTGCCCTGCCGCGAAGAGGGCATGACGCCCTATGAAATGATGCTCTCGGAAAGCCAGGAGCGTATGCTCATGGTGCTGAAGCCCGGCAAGGAGCCGATGGCCGAAGCGATCTTCAAGAAGTGGGAACTCGACTTTGCCGTCATCGGCGAAGTGACCGACACCGGCCATATGGTGCTGACCTTCAAGGGTGAAGAAGTCTGCAACATCCCGCTCGGCCCTCTGGCCGAAGATGCCCCGCTTTATGATCGCCCCTCGGTCGCAACCCCCAAGCCTGCGCCTTTGAGCGAAGTGGCCGAAAGCGCGGACATTGGCGCGGATCTGCTGAAACTGATCGGTTGCCCGGATCTGGCCTCGCGCAAGTGGATTTTCGAGCAATACGATTCGCAGGTCGGCGGCGACACGATGCAGAAGTCGGGCGGCGATGCAGCCGTGGTGCGTGTGCATGGCACTGACAAGGCGCTGGCCATCAGCACCGACTGCACCCCGCGCTATTGCTTCGTCGATCCGTATGAGGGCGGCAAGCAGGCCGTGGCCGAAACATGGCGCAACATCTGCGCGGTGGGCGCAACGCCGCTGGCGATCACCAACTGCCTCAACTTCGCCAACCCGCAGCGCCCCGAAATCATGGGCCAGATCGTGGGCTGCCTCGAAGGCATGGGCGATGCCTGCCGCGCGCTGGACTATCCCATCGTGTCGGGCAACGTCTCGCTCTATAACGAATCGAAGGCCACCGGCGGCGGTTCGGCCATCCTGCCCACGCCCGCGATCGGCGGCGTCGGCCTGATGCTGAACCACGAAAAGATGGCCACCGTGAAGTTCAAGAAGGCGGGTGATGCGATCTGGCTGATCGGGCCGGAAGGCTCGCACCTTGGCCAGTCGATCTGGCTGCGCGAAACCACCGGGCGCGAGGAAGGCCCCGCCCCCGTGGTCGATCTCGACCTCGAACGCCGCAATGGCGAAACCGTGCGCCAACTGATCGCCGATGGCGTGGCGACGGCTGTGCATGACATTTCGGATGGCGGCCTGCTGGTGGCCCTTGCAGAAATGGCGATGGCGGGCGGCATTGGCGCGCGACTCGACGTAACGCTCAACACCGCGCAGGCCTTTGGCGAGGACCAGTCGCGCTATGTCGTGACCACGGCGGGTGATGTTGTGCTCGAAGGCGCTGTGCGTCTGGGCACGGTTGGCGGCGCGGATGTCGCGGGCGTGTTGGTGTCCGATCTGAAGCGCGCCCATGAGGCATTCTTCAAGGATTGGATGGAGGGGTAAGCTTGGCTTGGGGGCCTTGTGGCCTCCGGCCAGTTATGCCTCCGGCGGGCAAAGGGCCTCGGCCCTTTGCAATCCCATTTTGGGGTTGCGTCAGGCCTGCCATGCCCTGCTTGATACGATGAATTGAAAAGCCTGCGGCGCCATTTAAAGCGCCGCAGGCTTTCATTTTTCAACGCTGCGCCGTTCAGCCTTAGCCGACCCCATAGCGCCTCCAGTAACGGGATTGCAAAGGGCCTCCGCCCTTTGCCCGGCGGAGGCAAAATCCCTTAGCCCAAAACCCAATCCTTCTCCGCCACACCCAACAACCGCAACACCGAGGTCAAATCCCCGCGATCCACCCAGCCATTGGCCGCCGCACGCGCCTTGGGCTTTGCCTCAAACGCCACACCATAGGCCGCCGCCTCGATCATCGGAATGTCATTGGCGCCATCGCCAGTGGCCAGCGCAACCGCCCCCTCGCCCAGCGCCGCCATTTCTTCGAGCAGCGTGGCCTTCTTGGTGCTGCTGTCACAGATCGGGCCGTCGAGCCCGCCGGTCAGCCGCCCATCCGCCACCGCGAGGCGATTGGCCACCACGCGCTCAAAACCAAGCTGCTCGGCGACGGGATCGGCAAATTGATGGAAACCGCCCGTAACCAGCACCGTGCGGCAGCCCTTGGCCTTGAGCGTTTCGACCAGCACCTTGGCGCCCTTCATCGGCGCAATGCGCTGGTCAAGGCAATCCTGGATCGCCTGCGCGGGCAGGTCCTTGAGCAGCCCCACGCGCTCGGTCAACGCCTGGGCAAAGTCGAGTTCGCCGCGCATGGCGCGCTCGGTAATATCGGCGACGCGGTCCTTGATGCCCGCAAAATCGGCCAATTCGTCAATACATTCGGCCGAAATCATCGTCGAATCCATGTCCGAGATGAACAGCTTGGGGATACGGATCTTGTGATCCACGATCAGCGCGTCGGACACGCCCACATGGGTGTCGATGGCTCCGCGCAGATCCTCCAGCGACACGCCCTCAACGATGATTTCCCACACGTCGCCGGGCAATTCGCGCGCATCGGCCGAAGCATCGCCTTCGCTCAAAGCCTCCAGCAGCAGATCAATCCTTGCCGACAGGTCCACGCAATCTGCTAATACGCGCGCAATGAGCACCGAAATATCCCTTCATTCATCGACCGGCCCGTCAGCCCGCCCTTTGGTCGGCCTCATCGCAGGCCCGACCGCCAGCGGCAAGAGCGATATTGCCATGAGCCTTGCGCGCGCGCTGGAAAGTTCCGGGCGGCGCGCGGTCATCGTCAATGCCGACAGCGCCCAGCTTTACGCCGACCTGCCGGTTCTCTCGGCGGCCCCCTCGGCGCAGGAGCAGGCGGAAGTCCCGCACCGGCTCTATGGCGCATGGGATGGTGCGCAAAGCTGCTCGGCCGCCGATTGGGCGGCGCGGGCGCGTGAGGAAATTGCCGCAGCCCATGGCGCGGGCGCCGTGCCGATCCTTGTGGGCGGTACGGGGCTTTATCTGCGCACGCTGCTCTATGGCATCGCGCCCGTGCCCGAGATTGCGCCCAGCGTGCGCGAGGCCGTGCGCGCCATGCCGGTGGAGGCCGCGTATCCGGAATTGACGCGCCTTGACCCCGAACGCGCCGCCGCGCTGCATGCCAATGACACCACCCGCGTCCATCGCGCTCTGGAGGTCGTACTCTCCACCGGCCAGACGCTGAGCCATTGGCAGCAAAGGCTGGAGGGCGGCATTGGCGAGAGCATCCGGCTGTCCCCGCTGGTCCTGTTGCCCGACCGCGACTGGCTCTATGAACGCTGCGACCGGCGCTTTGGGTTGATGGTGCGGCAGGGCGCCTTGGAGGAAGTCGAAGCGCTGATGGCACGCGGGCTTGATCCGGCGTTGCCGGTGATGCGGGCGATCGGGGTGTCCTCGCTGGCGGCGCATCTGCGCGGCGAGATGACATTGGCAGAGGCGATGGCCGATGGCGCGCAGGCAACGCGCCAGTATGCCAAGCGCCAATACACTTGGTTTCGCCACCAGCCGCCCGCCCATTGGCCCCGCGCGTCCGATACAAATTTCACCATAAAATCTCATTTTGATATTTTATTTCACGATTAATCCTTGACGAGACATTTTGCATCACCTAGAGCCCAACCCGTCATCGGCAGTCGGACGTGCGCCCATAGCGAACGCGCCCGTGGGCCGATGGGGCATCAATGGACGAGCCCGCGAGAAACGGCTGAATTTCGCGGTTTTGCTCCATTTCCCCTCTTGCGCAGCAGGCCAAGCTTGGCCATGGCCGCGCGATTGTCGTGAGCACGCACCCCATACGGGGCCGGTGGCCGCAAACATTGTGATAGAAGGATGTATTCCCGTGAGCCAAGAGCTGAGCGGTGCGCAAATTCTGGTTGAAAGCCTTGCCCGTCAGGGGGTCGAATGCGTATTCGGCTATCCGGGCGGCGCGGTGCTGCCGATCTATGACGCGTTGTTTAACGATGCACGCATGCGCCACATCCTTGTCCGCCACGAAGCGGGCGCGGCCCATGCCGCCGAAGGCTATGCGCGCTCCACCGGCAAGCCCGGCGTGGTGCTGGTCACATCCGGCCCCGGCGCGACCAATGCCGTCACCGGCATTGCCGACGCCTTTCTCGATTCGATCCCAATGGTGGTCATCACCGGACAGGTCGGCACGCCGCTGATCGGTTCGGACGCGTTTCAGGAGGCCGACACCGTTGGCATCACGCGCCACTGCTGCAAGCACAATTATCTGGTCAAGGACCCGGCCGATCTGGCCAAGGTGATCGACGAGGCATTTCAGATCGCCACGACGGGCCGCCCCGGCCCGGTCGTTATCGACATCCCCAAGGATGTTCAGATCGCCACCGCCAGCTTCCCCGAAGGTCCGGTCCAGCGCCGCAACCGCTACCAGCCGCGTCTGGCGGGCAGCGAGAGCGAGATCGCGCAGGCGGTTGAACTGCTGGCCAATGCCAAGGCGCCGGTGTTCTATACCGGCGGCGGTGTCATCAACTCCGGCCCCCGCGCCTCCGAACTGCTGCGCCAGCTTCAGGCGCTGAGCGGCGCGCCGGTCACCTCGACGCTGATGGGTCTGGGCGCGTTTCCGGCCGATCATGACGACTGGCTGGGCATGCTGGGCATGCATGGCACGTATGAGGCCAACTGGGCGATGAATCAGGCCGACCTGATCCTGTGCATCGGCGCGCGCTGGGATGACCGCGTGACGGGCCGGTTGGACGCTTTTGCGCCCAATTCGACCAAGATCCACATCGACATCGACCGTTCCAGCATCAACAAGATCGTCCGCGTCGATCTGCCCATCGTCGGCGATTGCGCGACCGTTCTGGGCCAGATGGTCGAGGCCTGGGAAAATGCCAAGGGGGGCAATCGCAAGCCACAGGACCTGAGCGCGTGGAAAGAGCGCGTGAAGGGCTGGAAGGCGAAGAAGAGCCTGTCCTATCCGCGCTATAACAGCACGATCGCCCCGCAATATGCGATCGAGCGCCTGTTCGAGCTGACCAAGGACCGCGATCCCGTCATCAGCACCGAGGTCGGCCAGCATCAGATGTGGGCGGCCCAGTATTTCCACTTCTTCGGCCCCAACAAGTGGCTGACGAGCGGGGGCCTTGGCACGATGGGTTATGGCCTGCCCGCCGCCATCGGCGCTCAATTGGGCAATCCCGACAGTCTGGTGATCGACATTGCCGGCGACGCCTCGATCCAGATGAACATTCAGGAACTGGGCACCGCGACGCAATATCGCCTGCCGGTCAAGGTGTTCATCTTGAACAACGAATGGATGGGCATGGTCCGCCAGTGGCAGGAACTGACCTATGAGAGCCGTTATTCGAACAGCTATTCGGACTCGCTGCCCGATTTCGTGAAGCTGGCCGAAGCCTATGGCTGGAAGGGCATCCGCATCCAGAACGAATCCGAACTGGACGCAGGCATTCAGGCGATGATCGACCATCCGGGTCCGGTGATCGTGGATTGCTGTGTTCACAAGGAAACCAACTGCTTCCCGATGATCCCCTCGGGCGCGGCGCATACCGACATGATCCTCTATGGCGACAATGTGGCCGGGATCATCGACGATGAAGCGCGGGCGCTGGTGTAAGGAGGGCGAGAGAGATGATGAAGATCAAGCACGCCGCCGAGGAACGCCATGTCCTGATGCTGGTGGTCGACAATGAGGCGGGCATTCTGGCCAAGATCGCGGGTCTGTTCACCGCGCGCGGCTATAATATCGACAGCCTGACCGTGTCGGAAATTACCGAGGACCACACGACCAGCCGCATCACCATCGTGACGCATGGCCCGCCCGATGTGATCGACCAGATCCATGCCCAGCTCGACCGCCTTGTGCCGGTGCACAAGGTGATCGATCTGACCGAGGAAGGCCCCTATGTCGAGCGCGAACTGGCGCTGGTCAAGGTGGTGGGCAAGGGCGAGAACCGGGTCGAGGCGCTGCGCCTTGCCGATGTGTTCCGCGCGCGCCCCGTCGACACCACGACGCAGAGCTTCATTTTCGAGCTGACCGGCACGCCTGACAAGATCGACATGTTCGTCAGCCTGATGAACGAGCTGGGCCTTGTCGAAACCGCCCGCACGGGGGTTGTCGGCATGGTGCGGGGCACGCGGAAATCCTGAACTTGACCGGGGCGACAGTCTGATGCAGATGCCGCGCCAAATCTGAAACCCGCCACCGACAGGTGGCACCTGTCCAGCCCCTTTGGAAAGCGCCATGCGCGGGGGCATGCAAGGGGAATTGCTGTGAAGGTCTATTACGACGCCGACGCCGATCTGAACCTGATCGTCAACAAGAAGATCGCCATCCTCGGCTATGGTTCGCAGGGCCACGCCCATGCGCAGAACCTGCGCGATTCGGGCGTCAAGGAAGTGGCCATCGCGCTGCGTCCCGGTTCGGCCTCGGCCGCCAAGGCGGAAGGCGCCGGTTTCAAGGTTCTGTCGAACGCTGATGCCGCTGCCTGGGCCGACGTTCTCATGATCCTGGCCCCCGACGAGCATCAGGCTGCGATCTATGCTGCCGACCTGCACGCCAATCTGAAGCCGGGCGCTGCTCTGGCTTTCGCGCATGGCCTGAACGTCCACTTCGGCCTGATCGAGCCGCGCGCCGACATCGACGTGATCATGATCGCCCCCAAGGGCCCGGGCCACACCGTGCGCGGCGAATATGTGAAGGGCGGCGGCGTGCCCTGCCTGGTCGCCATTCATCAGAACGTGACCGGCAACGCGCATGACATCGCTCTGGCCTATGCCTCGGGCGTTGGCGGCGGCCGCAGCGGCATCATCGAAACCAACTTCCGCGAAGAATGCGAAACCGACCTGTTCGGCGAGCAGGCTGTGCTTTGCGGCGGCGCCACGGCGCTGGTTCAGGCCGGTTTCGAAACGCTGGTCGAGGCTGGTTATGCGCCGGAGATGGCCTATTTCGAATGCCTTCACGAGCTGAAGCTGATCGTCGACCTGATGTATGAAGGCGGTATCGCCAACATGCGCTATTCGATCTCGAACACCGCCGAATATGGCGACATCGTGACCGGTCCGCGCATCATCACCGACGAAACGAAGAAGGAAATGAAGCGCGTTCTGGAAGACATCCAGTCGGGCCGCTTCGTGAAGAACTTCGTTCTCGACAACCGCGCCGGTCAGCCCGAGCTGAAGGCTTCGCGCATCGCCGCCAAGCGTCACCCGATCGAGGAAACCGGCGCCAAGCTGCGCGCCATGATGCCCTGGATCGGCGCCAACAAGCTGGTTGACCAGACGAAGAACTAAACGTTCTTTCCTGATCGCACGGAAGCGCGCCCGGCAGCCTTGCCCGGCGCGCTTTCTTGTTTATGGCTGGGGCGATGATGATGCGCGCCGACCATATCCTGATCTGTTTCCACGATTTCAACCGGGGCGGCACCGAACGCATTGCGCTGGGCATGGCGCGGCGCTGGCTGGATCAGGGGCGGCGGGTCACGATCCTGTGCGGCGCGCGGACTGGGGGCCTTGAGGATACGGTCGATCCGCGCATTACGGTGGTTGAACTGGACCCGCCGCTGCCGCGCAGCCTGACCTCGCGTCTGCGGCTCGGCCCGGCGATGGCGCCCTATGTCAAGCGCCTGAGGCCCGACGTCATCTTCCTGCCCGGCAATTTCCATTTCCCGCTGATCCCCGCGCTGGCCAAAGTGCGGGGGCGCGCCGCGTTGGTAGCCAAGATTTCCAATCCCGCCGTGCCCAAAGGGATTGTGGCCGGGCCGGTGCGCTGGCTGCTGCGCCGTTTTGCCCGCGATCTGGACGGATTTGCCGCGATGAACACCGGGCTTGAGGCCGAGATCCGCGCCATCGCGCCATGGGTGAATGTAACGACGCTTTATGACCCGGTCTTTCTGGCCGATCATCCCGCCGTCCATCGCCCCAGCGGGGACCGACTGGAGATCCTGTGGGCGGGTCGGTTTGAGCCGCAAAAGGATGCGCCGCTCGCGCTCAAAACCATCGCGGCGCTCAATCGGATCACGCCTGCGCGCCTGACCATGCTGGGCGAAGGCTATCTGCGCCCGCGCATGGAAAACATGGCGGCCCGTATAGGGCTGGGCGACAAAGTGCGCTTCATGGGCCATGTCCCTGCCATCGACCCTTTTCTGGCCGATGCCGACGTGCTGTTCGTCTCCAGCACGTTTGAGGGCGGCCCCGCCGTGGCGGTCGAGGCGCTGGCCCATGGCGTGCCGGTGGTGTCGACCGATTGCTCGCATTTCCTGCGCGACATCATGACCATTCCGGAGGCGGGCATGATCGTGCCCTGTCGCAAAGCTGATCCGCTGTCCCATGGACTGCTGAGCGTGACGCGCGCGCCCCGCCCCTCGCCCGCGCTACTGCGCCCGTTGATCGCCCATCTGGCGGCCGATCCTTGTGCGGATGCCTATCTGGCGTGGTTCGACCGGGTGGTGCATGATCGCGCCAGCGGCCAAACGGAGGCACCATGAGCGAGAGTGAACTGGAAAGTCGGGGCAGCATCGGACGGATCGAGGCGTTTTCCGATGGTGTGCTCGCGATCATTGTCACCATCATGGTGCTCGAACTGCACGCCCCCGCGGAGGAGGGCTGGCAACCCCTGCTCCGCCTCTGGCCTGTGTTCCTCGCCTATGTTCTCAGCTTTACCTATGTGGCGATCTATTGGGTGAACCATCACCGGCTGCTGGCCCATGCACGGCGGGTGACCAATCGGCTGGTGTGGAACAATATGGGGCTGCTCTTCACGCTCTCGCTGGTGCCTTTCGCCACCGCCTATCTGGGCGAGCATCATTTCAGCCGGGAGGCAACGATGCTCTATCTGGCCGTGATGCTGACGCCTGCGGTCTGCTATCTCCCCCTGCAGGCCGATGTCCGCCGCCACGGCCACCGCACCCCCGTTGCCGAGGATTATTACCGCACCAGCACGCGCAAGGGGACGGCTTCGACGCTGCTCTATCTGGCGGGTTTTGGCCTTGCCTTGTGGCATCCGTGGGCGGGCATCGCCTGCGCGGGCGCGGTGGCGGTGCTGTGGTTCCTGCCCGCCGGGCCGGTGGATCGCCTGTTCGACGCCTGCGGCGCGCGTTGAGCAGAACCGCTTTGTCCTTTCGCCTTGCGGCGCAATCAAGACTTTACTTCACGCCGCTATCGCGCCATAGGCTTTCCCCATGATCGCTCATCTGGACCTTACCCTGCGACTTATCCGCCCTTGGGCGTGAGCTGGCGTGCCGGTTGAGCGCGCGCGGCGCTCAAGGGTGCAAGCATCAAGCCTCAAGTCGCCTATCCAGCTTTACGAGATCCTGACATGTCCATGCTGAAAGACCCCTCGGTCAAGTATCGTCCGTTTCCCACGATCAACATCCCTGATCGCACCTGGCCCTCCAAGGTGATCGAGAAAGCCCCTCGCTGGCTCTCGACCGACCTGCGCGACGGCAACCAGAGCCTGATCGACCCCATGGGCGCGGAAAAGAAGAACCGCTTCTTTGATCTGCTGCTCAAAGTGGGCCTGAAGGAAATCGAGGTCGGTTTTCCGAGCGCAGGCGCGACCGAGTATGATTTCATTCGCGGCCTCGTCGATCAGGGCCGCGTGCCCGACGACGTGCTGATCCAGGTGCTGACGCAGGCGCGCGAGGATCTGATCAAGACCAGCTTTGAATCGTTGGCGGGCATTCATTCGGCCATCGTCCATGTTTACAACGCCGTTTCGCCGCTGTGGCGCAATGTCGTGTTCGGTATGGAAAAGCCGCAGGTGCGCGGGATCGCTGAAAACGCCGCCAAGCTGCTGCGCGACAATGCCGCACGTTTCCCGCAGACCAAGTGGCAGTTCGAATACAGCCCCGAAACATTCTCCACCGCCGAACTGGATTTCAGCATCGAGTGCTGTGAGGCGGTGATGAACATTCTCCAGCCGACGCCGGAGAACCCGATCATCCTGAACCTGCCCGCGACGGTCGAATGCGCAACGCCCAATGTTTACGCCGACCAGATCGAGTATTTCTGCCGCAACCTGCCCAATCGCGAAAGCGCGGTGATCTCGCTGCACACGCATAATGATCGCGGGACGGGCGTGGCGGCGGCCGAGCTGGGCCTGATGGCCGGTGCGGATCGCGTCGAGGGATGTCTGTTTGGCAATGGTGAGCGCACGGGCAATTGCTGCCTGGTGACCGTCGCCATGAATATGTACACGCAGGGCGTGGCGCCGGGTCTGGATTTCTCGGACATCGACGAGGTGATCCAAACGGTTGAATATTGCAACCAGCTGCCCGTGGCCGAGCGCCATCCCTATGGCGGCGAACTGGTGTTCACCGCTTTTTCCGGCAGCCATCAGGACGCGATCAAGAAGGGCTTTGCCGCACAGGAAGCGCGCAATGACCAGCTCTGGGCCGTGCCCTATCTGCCGATCGACCCGGCCGATCTGGGCCGTTCGTATGAGGCCGTCATCCGCGTCAATTCGCAGAGCGGCAAGGGCGGCTTTGCCTGGGTGCTGGAGCAGGATCAGGGGCTGAAACTGCCCAAGAAGATGCAGGCGCATTTCAGCCGCCATGTTCAGGAACTGGCCGATGAGCTTGGTCGCGAACTGGTGGCGGGCGACATCTGGGATGTGTTCCAGCGCGTCTATTACGTCAACGATCCCCAGCATCTGCAACTGGTCGATTACGAGGAAGCCCGCGCGCCCGACGGCACCCGCGTGTTCGCCGGCAAAATCGGCGTCGATGGTCAGGAACGCAGCGTCTCCGGGCGTGGCAATGGTCTGATCTCCTCGGTCGTCGCCACGCTGGCGCAGCATTTCGGGGTCGAGATCTCGGTGAAGGACTATTCCGAACACGCGCTCTCGTCAGGGTCTGAGGCCAAGGCGGCGGCCTATATCGAAGCCGTCGGCCCCGATGGCCAGACCGTGTGGGGCGTTGGCCTCGACAATGATATCGCCACCGCCTCGGTGCGCGCGGTACTGAGCGCGGCCAATGCGTTGAAAACCGCCTGATCCAAAGCGTATCGGCAAAAGGAAAGGCCGGGGAGCGATCCCCGGCCTTTCCTTTTGCGCGCCATACAGCGCCCAAAGAAAAAGGCGCCCCGTGCCTTTCGGCAGGAGCGCCCAATTCCTCAGCCAAAAGCCCTGCTTAGCGATAGCAGACCTTCTTGACCGCCTCGACGATGCGCGGCGTGTTGATCAGAGCGGCCTTTTCGAGGTTCGCTGCATAGGGCAGCGGAACGTCTTCATTGCACACGCGGACAACCGGCGCGTCGAGATGGTCGAAGCCGTCCTCCATTGCGATGGCCGCGATTTCCGAAGCGATCGAGCAGGTCGGCCAGCCTTCTTCGGCCACGACGATGCGGTTGGTCTTGGCCAGCGAGGCCAGCACCGTTTCCTTGTCCAGCGGACGCAGCGTGCGCAGGTCGATAACCTCGGCATCAATGCCCTCGCCCGCCAGTTCCTCGGCGGCTTCCAGCGCCAGGCCCACGCCGATCGAATAGGACACGATGGTCACGTCCTTGCCCTCACGCATGATGCGGGCCTTGCCGATGGGCAGAACGTGATCGTCCAGCTCGGGCAGTTCAAACGAACGGCCATAGATCAGCTCGTTTTCAAGAAACACAACCGGATCTTCGCTGCGGATGGCGGCCTTGAGCAGGCCCTTGGCATCCGAAGCGTCATAAGGCGCGATCACGATCAGGCCGGGCACGTTGGCATACCAGGGGCCATAGTTCTGCGAGTGCTGCGCGCCCACGCGGCTGGCGGCGCCGTTCGGGCCACGGAACACCACCGGGCAACGCATCTGGCCGCCCGACATATAGTTGGTCTTGGCCGCCGAGTTGATGATGTGGTCAATCGCCTGCATGGCGAAGTTGAACGTCATGAACTCGATCACCGGGCGCAGACCGCCCATGGCCGCGCCCGTACCGATACCGGCAAAGCCATATTCGGTGATCGGCGTGTCGATGACGCGCTTCGGCCCGAATTCGGCCAGCAGGCCCTGGGTCACCTTATAGGCGCCCTGATATTCGGCCACTTCTTCGCCCATGACAAAGACGCGCGGATCGCGGCGCATTTCCTCGGCCATGGCGTCACGCAGCGCGTCACGCACGGTCGAAGTCTTCATGTTGGTGCCATGGGGCACGACCGGATCGGCCGGACGGGGCGCAGCGGCAGGCGCGGAAGCAGCGGCAACCGGAGCGGCGGCAGGCGCAGCAGCGGGAGCCGAAGCGGCAGGCGCCGCCTCACCTTCGCCGCCGATCAGCGCGATGACCGTGCCGACCTTCACGCCTTCGGTGCCTTCGGCGATCAGGATCGAACCGATGGTGCCTTCGTCCACCGCTTCAAATTCCATCGTCGCCTTGTCGGTTTCGATTTCGGCCAGAATGTCACCCGACTTCACTTCGTCGCCGACCTTGACCAGCCACTTGGCCAGCTTGCCCTCTTCCATGGTGGGCGAGAGAGCGGGCATCTTGAGTTCAATCGCCATCTCAGTAAGTCTCCACCAGAACGTCGGTATAAAGCTCGTTCATCGCCGGTTCGGGCGAGTTTTCGGCAAAATCGGCCGCTTCGGTGCAGATGGTGCGGATGCGCTTTTCGATTTCCTTGAGCTTTTCCTCAGGGATGCCGCGATCCAGCAGGTCCTTCTTGGCCGCCTCGATCGGGTCGCGGTGATCGCGCACTTCGTTGACTTCCTCACGGCTGCGATACTTGGCCGGATCGGACATCGAGTGGCCGCGATAGCGATAGGTGTTGAGTTCCATCAGCACCGGGCCATTGCCCGCACGGACATGCTCAACCGCCAGATTGGCCGCGCTGCGCACTTCCAGAACGTCCATGCCGTTCACATCCATGCCGGGGATGCGGAAAGCCGCGCCGCGACGATGGAAATGCGTTTCGGCCGACGAACGGTTGACCGCCGTACCCATCGCATACTGGTTGTTTTCCACAACAAAGATGATCGGCAGGTTCCACAGAGCTGCCATGTTGAAGCTCTCGTAAACCTGACCCTGGTTGGCCGCGCCATCGCCGAAATAGGCAACGCACAGACCGCCATCCTCATTGTACTGATGCGCAAAGGCCAGACCCGCGCCCAGCGACACCTGCGCACCCACGATGCCGTGGCCGCCGTAGAACTTGTGGCTGGTGCTGAACATGTGCATCGAGCCGCCCTTGCCACGGCTGATACCGGCCTCGCGGCCCGTCAATTCGGCCATGATCACCTTGGGATCGATGCCATAGGCCAGCATGTGGCCATGGTCGCGATAGCCGGTGATGACGCTGTCGTGGCCTTCCTTAAGCGCCGACTGGATGCCGACGGCGACCGCTTCCTGACCGATGTAAAGGTGGCAGAAGCCGCCGATCAGGCCGAGGCCGTACAATTGACCCGCGCGTTCCTCGAATCGGCGGATGAGCACCATCTGCTCATAGAAATGCAGCAATTCCTCATCGCTGGCGGCATAGCGCCGATTGGCCTCATAGGCGGCCTGAAGAGCACTGAGGGAGTTATCGGCTGCGGCGGGTGCCGCATTCTGAATTTTGCCGGTTCTGGCCAAGACGCTTCCCCTGAAGGTCGTTATGTTCAGCCTTGCCTATAGGAGTAAGACTCCGTCCAGCAAACCGTCACATACGAATTTTGTAATAACCGCGCATCACTTCCAATGGCCAACTTGACAGGCCGCAGGAATCACCGCGCGATCAGTTTACCATCATGATGATCTCGTCGGGATGCGCAACATTAAGATTTTTGCGCAGCAATTCTCCGGCCAGATCCGGGTCGGCATGACGCGGATCGAGCAGGTTCACCCGGTTGCGCAATTCGTCGCGCTGCACCGCCAATTTCTGGATCTCCAAACGGCGCTGCTCAAGCAACTGGCGGTTCTCGCTCCATGCCAGCAAACCGCTGGGCCCGGCGATGGCCACGGCGAGCATGATGAGAAGCAGACACAGGGCCACACCCTGCGCCACGGCTTCACGCGCCATTTTCGGCCTGTGCATTCGTTGTCGCATAATTACCAAGAATCATAATTACGTGTCGCTTTCAAGCGGGAACACGCAGGAAACCGGGCAAAACCACCAAATTTTCCGACCAACGCCCGACGCGCCCACCGCCCCTTACGCAAACCAACCTAAGCCCCGATTCAGCACAATTTTGCCGGTCTGACCTAAAGACTCGACCCTGTGTTCCGCTTCAGGACAAAGTCATGTCTCAGTCCGACACCAACAATGATCCCCATGCCGACCAGCGCAATGCTCCGCGCAACAATCTGCTCTTGTCTTCGATCTGCCACTGGCCCAACCGCCATATCGAGGAACGGGTCAAGATCCGCAATGTTTCGGCCACCGGATTGATGGCCGAGGGTACGCATGGCGCAACGGTGGGGGAGATGGTCGTCCTGGAACTGCGCAACATCGGCGCGATCGAAGGCATCGTGGCATGGGTTCAGAGCAACCGCTTCGGCGTGGCCTTTGCCCGCCCGATCGACCCTGTCCTGTTGCGCAGTCCGGCGGAAATCAGCGCAAAGCAGACCGAAACCCGCGACTATTATCAACGCGGCCCCGTTTCCGTGCTGACCCGTCAGGATGAAACACGCTACGACCGCTTGCGCCGCGTCTGATCTATCGCGCCCGCACGATCAGCCCGAATCCTTTACGCGGGCGCAAAGTCAGCCTTGCCACGACCTCTGGCCTGCGCCGCCCGGCGGGATATTCAAGCCGGAAATTGCGGATGATTTCGGCCAAAATCAGCGCCGCCTCCTGCTGGGCAAAACCGGCGCCGATGCAGATTCGCTCGCCCTTGCCAAAGGGTATCCACGCCTCCTTCATCGCCGCGGCGCCTTCGGGCGTGGCGAAACGGTCGGGCGCAAAGGTATGCGGACAGGCCCAATTGCCCGGATTGCGCTGAACCAGCCACGGGGCAACCAGCATCAACTCGCCTGCCCCGATTCGCTTGTCGCGCATGGTGAGATCGGTATCGGACGTGCGCGGCAGAAACCCGACAGGCGGATAGAGCCGCAGCGCCTCGCGATAGAGATTGCGCACCCCGTCGAGCGCTTTGACATGCTCATAGTCGAGCGCCCCGCCCCTGGTCGCCGCCTCGATTTCGGCATGGAGCCGATCCTGCATCTCCGGACATTCGGAGAGCAGATAGAGCGCCCAGCCCAGCGAAGTCGCTGTCGTCTCATGCCCGGCCAGAAAGATCAGCGCCAACTGATCCACAAGTTGCTCCGCGCTGAACCCCGCGCCGGTGACGGGATGGCGGGCATTGAGCAAGGCGTCGAGAATATCGCGCCGCTCGCCCGCCCTCTCCTGCGCCACGCGGGCCGCAACGATGGGGGCAAAGACCGCGCGCACCTTCTGTCCCAATTTCCGCGCGCGCCACTCCAGACCAAAACCGGGCAGGCGATACATGCGCAACAGATGCGCCCGCTGCGACACGGTCTGATACTGGGCAAAGGCGCGATAGACCGCCTCGGCCTCCGCCTCGCCCAGTTTCACCGAAAAAATCGTGCGGAAAATCACATCAGCCGTCACATGAGTCATCAGCGGATCGATGTCCATCGCCGCACCGCCCGCCGCATCGGCCTGCCTACGCATCCGCGCGATCATATCCCGCGTGGCCGCCGCCATCAGCGGAAAGGCGCGCTTAAGATTGGTGTGAACAAAGGCGGGATTAATCATCGCGCGCTGATGCGCCCATTCCTCGCCATTGCTGACAAACACGCTGTTGCCGATCATCGGGGCCAGCATATCGTGCACCATCCGATGCTTGGGAAAACGCGCCGCATCGTCCAGCACCTGTTCGACCAGCGCCATATCATTGACCATGAACGCCCGCCCCGCCGGCAATTGCGTCACCCCCAGTTTCATCGTGTAGGCCCGGCCATGAAGCATATCGAGCCAGCTTTTCCACCAGCCCAGATAGAAGCGGCGGATCAGCCCCGGCTTTTGGGCGAGAGGCACCGGATAGGGCGGAGTAAAAGGACATTCAGGCATTGCATTGGCCTACGTATTCGCCCGCGTATTCGCCCGCATGGCGCTGCGCCTCAAAGGCGGCGATGGATTGCGCGATTGGCCGGGCCGAGGCCACCAGCCCCAGATAGTCCACCGGCGATGCGCGATCCAATCGCCGCAGATAATCGAAATGGGTCTGATACTTGTCCCGCCGCCGCCGGGCATAGTGGGCCGGATCGCAATAGACGAACCATCGCGGCGTGATCTGGACCAGGCCGTCGGGCGCCTCCTTCGCCCGCCCAAGGCAGGGCGCGACCAGCGGCACACAGGCCCCATCCGTGACCGAGGCAATGTCGAGCCAGCGCAAATCGCCCGCCGCCACCGTATCGAGATCCTCGCCAAACCACGCCGCATCCCTCCGACAGGCGATCAGTTGAATGACGCTGCCCAGTGTCACCAGCGCGAAGTGGCGCGGCATCGCCCCGCCCCGCCGCGCCAGCAATCGCGCCATCACCATCACCGACAGGATCGTGCCCGCCGAATGGGCGATCAGCAGCACCTCGTCCCAATCCTCCTCCAGCGCGGCCGCGATGCGTTCGGCAAAACTGTCCAGCCGCGCCTCTAGCCCGGGCGCCTCGCGCCGCGAGATGATCGTGCTGAAAATCACGAAACGCAGCAGCCACAGGCTATGCAGCCGCCTTTGCAACTCCATCGCCAGCGCCCAGCCCAGCCCCAGCGCCACCGGCAGCGCCAGCCATCCCCCGCCCGCCAAGACCCACAGCCCCAGCGCCAGCAGCACAGGCAGCGCGATAAACAGCACTCCGGGCAGGAACAGCGTCTTCCACCCCGCGTGCGGCCAGCGCCGCGCCAAGGTCCAGTCCAGATGGCGGCACAGGTGCCAATAGGTCCTGATCCCCTGCCACAGCAGCGCGGGCGGATGCTTGGCCCAAGTGGCCCGCACAATATCGTCCCACACCAGAAACTCATGCGCGCCGGACACCGCCCCATCCTCACGCGCCAGCGTCCACGCCACATTGCCCCCCGCCCGCCCGCGGGGCGAGAGCGTCAAGCCGCCCTCCTTGCGCGCTTCCTCGGCCAGCAGCGCGTGGTAATAGCGCGCCCCGCGCGGGTCATATCCGGGCAGGTAGAAGATTTTGCGCTTGAAAGCGGGCGCGGGCGCGGGTCTATCCATGGCCATGACCCAGCGCCAATACTGCCTTTTCATGAACGGCCGGATCCGCAACCGCAACATTGGGTGCAAGCGCCATGACAATGCCTATGGCATCAACGGCGGCGGCACGGGGGCGGACCGGCGCCGGGCCGATCATGCGCTCTATGCCCATATGCGCGAAAACCGCGATCCGATGGCCCTGCCGGTCCTGGGCTTTACGCGTTTGTTCGGCTGGTTCTTTTTCAATTATCATGGTCGGCCCTGGCGCGGACAACTGGTCCGCAAGCTCTTTCCGGGCTACTGAATTTGCCCCCCGCGCAACACAGGGCTTGCAACCAAAATGGCGGCAAGGATCGGCATATATGGCATTTTTAGGTGCAAGGCGGGCGGCGGCTGGATAGTCTCGATTTCAGAAAAACAAAACATGCCGACCTTAGTCTGGCTTTCCGATCCGCAACTTTGTGTGGTCGTCTTCATCATCAACCTATCCCTAAGCGATATGAAGACGGCCCCTTTCCTTTGCGCCTGTTTTTCCTGTTTTCTGTCTTCACCGGCCGCCTCAAGCCGAGGCAGGCACCAGCAGGCGATAACCCACGCCCGGTTCGGTCAGGATCATTTGCGGATCGGACGGATTGATCTCCAGCTTTTGCCGCAGCATGCCGATATAGACGCGCAGATATTGCGGATCGGCCTCTGATCGCCCCCATCCCGCGGCCAGCAGGCGTTTTTGCGTCACCACCTGCCCCGCGCTGTCGGCCAGCATGCGCAACAGGTTGTATTCCTTGGGCGAAAGCTTGATGAGATCGCCGCGCAGGCGCACCTCGCGCGTGCCGAAATCAATGCTCAGATGGCCCAGATCCAGCCCCTCGGGCACCTCGATCAGATGCTGCCGCCGCCGCAGCGCCGAGCGCACCCGCGCCAGCAATTCGCCCAGCACAAAGGGCTTGTCGACGTAATCATCGGCCCCTTCGTCCAGCGCGGCGATTTTCTCGGCCTCCTGATGGCGGGCGGAGATGACGATGATCGGGGTCGAGGATGTCTCGCGGATCTTGCGGATCACCTGCTTGCCGTCCATGTCGGGCAGGCCCAGATCGAGCAGCACCACATCGGGATCGGCCAGCAGGAAGCTGGCCAGAGCCGCCGTGCCATCGCTGGCCACGGTTACCTCATGGCCCACCGCGCGCAGGGCCGGGCGCAGCGCCGTCACGATGCCCACTTCATCATCCACCAGCAAGATATGACCGCTAACCATAGGTTTCCTTATGCCTTCATGCCTGCCGCGCCCGGCGCCCGATCATCCGCGTCATCCGCCAAATTGGCGCTAATTTCGTCCTCATCCTCATCGGCCAACCGGCCCTGCTCCTGCTCCATCAGGGGCAGGATAATGGTGATGCGCGTTCCCTGCCCATCGCGCAGCGGCGATTCAAGTGTAATCCTGCCGCCCGATGCCTGAACAAAGCCGCGCACGATGGCCAGCCCAAGCCCCGAGCCTTGCGGCACACGGGCGTCGCGCGCAAGTCGATAGAAGCGGTCAAACACCCTTTCCTGCTCGGCGGGGGGGATGCCCAGGCCCTCGTCGCTGATCGCAATATGGCACCAGGGGCCCTCGGGCATGCAGGCGATGGTGATCGGCCGGCCCGGCGGACTGTAGCGGATCGCGTTTTGCAGCACATTGGTCACGGCCAGATCGAACAGCGTGGCATCGGTGCGCACCAGCAATTCCTGCGGCGGCATGTGCAGCGTCATCGGATGGGTCTGGCGATGCATTTGAACCCGGCCCATGATCGCGCGCAAACTCTCGCCGACGGGCAGCAGCGACCAGCTCAACCCCTCCTCGCCCGCCTCCAGCCGCGTCATCTGGAGCAGATTGGTGGTCAGGTCATTGAGCCTTGCCGCTTCCTTGACAATGCCGTCGAGCAATTCACGCGAAGTCTCCGGATCGAATTGCGGGCCGAAATGCAAAAGGCTGGCGGCCGAGGCGCTGATCGCGGTCAGGGGGCTGCGCAGATCATGGCTGACCGAGGAGAGCAGCGCGGATTTCAGCTCCTCGGTGCGGGCATGGGCATGGGCCTCGGACAGGCGCAGCGACAGGTCAATCCGTTCAAGCGCCAGCGCCGCCATCCGCCCCTGCGCCAGCATCAGGCCGATGCCGCGCGCGCGCGCCGTCACGCGGTCCACCACCATCGCCCCCACGCAATGTTCGCCCGCCAGCAACCGGCAGGCGATCAGATGCTCATCCTCCAGCCATTCCGGCTCCCACAGCATCGCGGCCTTGGCCAGAGCGATCCATTCCGACCTTTGCGCGCTGGCCCCTACGGCAACCGCGCGTCCATCGGTCATGCGATAGAGGCCGATGCCGCCTTCCGGCCCCCCGGTCAGCAGACTTTCGCACAGGATCTCATAAACGGCCTCGTCGCTGCTGGCGCTCTGCAATTGGCGTGAAAGCGAGAGCAGGCTGGCCAATTGCTGGTTGGAGCGATTGGCTCTGGTTGCCTCATCGCGCAGGCGGCCCGAAAGCAGGCCCGAAATCACCGCGCAGAGGGCAAAGACCACCGGCGGGGCAAGATCGGTGGTCCGGCTGATCGCCAGTTCGAAGACCGGCTCGGACACGAAAAAGTCGAACAGCAGCGAGGAGAGCAGCGCGCAAAGCAGCGAGGGCATCAGCCCATAGAGCGCCCCCACCATCGAAACGCCCACCACAAAGACCAGCGAGGCATAGCCCTCGCCCAGCCATGGATTGAGCAGGATACCGACAAGGGAAAAGCCCGCCACCAGCCCCAGCGAGGCCAGATAGGGCCAAATGGCATGCGCGCGCAGCCTTTCGCCCCTGATCGCGGGGCGCTCGGGCTGGGTCACAGCCTTGAGGTCAAGAGAAAGGGGGCCATTCACGACCCCCTTTCCTTTGCAGAACTATGCTCTGCGGGCAATGGTCCAGCGGGCGGCAATCAAACCGCCCATACTAAGCCACACCCATTAAACCGCCATCGACATGGTGGTCATCGCATTGTTGCGATTGCCCGCCAGTTCGCGATTGGCCCACAGCGCGATCAGCGTGGCCGCAGCGCCAGAAAGCAGATAGGCCCCCGACGAAATCAGCCCATAGGTGGTGGCCAGTTTCAGCGCGATCAGCGGCGCGAAGGCGGCCCCCACCAGCCATGCGATGTCACTGGTCAGCGCCGAGCCCGTATAGCGATGCTGGGTCGAGAAGCTCGACGCCACCGCGCCCGAGGACTGGCCAAACGAGATGCCCAGAATGGCAAAACCGATGGTCATGAAGGCGACCTCACCCCCGGTGCCCTGACCCAGCAATTGCGGGGCAAAGCCGGAGAAAGCCGCAATCGCCGCCGCCGAAGCGCCCAGCACCGCGCGGCGCCCGAAGCGATCCGCCATATAGCCCGAGACGATGATCGCCATGACGCCGATCATGGCCGCGCCCGTTTCGATAATCAGGAACGAGGCAGGGCGTTCAGGCGTGTTGAGCATCACATAGGAGAGCGGAAACACCGTGACCATGTGGAACAGCGCAAAGCTGGCCAAAGGCGCCAGCGCGCCGATCAGGATGGTGCGCCCTTCCTGCTGGATGGTGACGATGGCCTTTTCCGGCTGCAGGTCGCGGCTTTCGAACAGGCGGACGAATTCGGGCGATTCGACCAGACGCAGGCGGGCAAAGAGCGCCACCACGTTAATCGCAAAGGCCACGAAGAAGGGGAAGCGCCAGCCCCAGCTCAGGAAATCCTCGGTGGGCAGCGACGAGACGAAGAAGGCGAACATGGAAGAAGCCACGATCAGCCCCAGCGGCGCGCCCAATTGCGGCACCATGGCGAACCAGCCCCGGCGATCACGCGGCGCATTGAGCGCCAGCAGCGAGGCCAGACCATCCCAGCTGCCGCCCAGAGCGAAACCCTGACCCAGTCGGAACAAGGCGAGCAGCGCGATGGAGGTTGTGCCCAGCGTGGCATAGCCCGGCAGGAAGGAAATGGCCGCCGTCGATCCGCCCAGCAGGAACAGCGCGATCGCCAGTTTTGCAGTGCGGCCATAGAGTCGGTCGATGGTCATGAACACAAAGGTGCCCAAAGGCCGCGCGACAAAGGCCAGCGGAAAGATCGCGAAGGAATAGAGCGTGCCGGTATAGGCATCGGTGAAAGGGAAAAAGAAGCTTGGAAACACCAGCACCGAGGCGATGGCATAGACGAAAAAGTCAAAGAATTCCGAAGTTCTGCCGATAATTACGCCAATGGCGATTTCACCGGGAGAGACGTGATCGGAATGGCCGGCATGGCCCGAAACGACCCCTGCGGCCACCCCGTTTGAAACGGAGGTGGTCATGTTCAGCATCCCCAAAATCAGGCCGGTGTTTTCCACAGGGAACAACCCGGCTTTTTGTATAATGACGGCCTGTCCACAAGGTTCCAAACCGGCGGAAAACCGCAGATTTCAGGGCCTTTTGGCGGGCCTGGGATGAGACTGCATCAAAAGGTCGTTGATGGCAATCAAATTGATGGGACAATATGTCCTATCGCGGTTGCAGCATGAGGCTCCTACGCGCGGGCGCTATGAGCACGCAACCCACCCTTTTCCGCCATGCGAGCCGGCTCGGCAGCCTTGTCAGCCTCGCCTCGCTCTCCGCCTGTAGCCCGGTGGTGCTGAACCCCGCGGGCGACATCGCCAAACAGGAAGCCAGCCTGGTGGTCACGGCCACCCTGCTGATGCTGATCATCATCATTCCGGTGATGGCGTTGACCGTTTATTTCGCATGGAAATATCGCGAAAAGGCCGGTGCGCGCTATGAGCCCGAATGGCACCATTCGACCCAGCTCGAACTGGTGATCTGGGCCGCGCCGCTGATGATCATCATCGCGCTCGGTTCGCTGACCTGGGTGACCACCCATACGCTCGATCCGTTCCGTCCGGTCTCGCGCATTGCCGAGGGCAAGCCCCTTGCTGCGAATGCGAAGCCGCTCGAAATCCAGGTCGTCGCGCTCGACTGGAAGTGGCTGTTTATTTACCCCGAGCAGAAAATCGCCTCGGTCAATGAATTGGCTCTGCCGGTGGATCGCCCGGTGCATTTCAGCATCTCGGCCTCCTCGGTCATGAACTCCTTCTACATCCCCGCCCTTGCCGGCCAGATCTATGCCATGCCCGCGATGACGAGCGAGTTGAACGCCGTGCTGAACAAGACCGGCACGTTCGATGGCTTCTCGGCCAATTATTCGGGTTCGGGCTTCTCGCACATGCGTTTCAAGACCCATGGCCTGACCGAAGCCGATTTTGACCAGTGGGTCGCCAACATCGCCAAGGGTGGCGATAAGGACAGCGCCGGTGCGCTCGACACCGTGGCCTATCTCCAGCTGGAACAGCCCAGCGAAAAGGAGCCGGTCCGTCACTTTGCCTCGGTGGATGATGGCCTGTTCGACAAGATCGTCAACCTCTGTGTTCGTCCCGGCAAGATGTGCCTCAAAGACATGATGGCGCTGGACGCTCGTGGCGGCACCGGCAAGGCAGGCATCTATAATGTCGCCGCGCTGACCTATGACAAGAATGGCCGCGAAACGACCATCCCGGTCATCCCCGGTCGCGCCGCAGCGCAGGCCGATGCCCGCACCAAGGCTTTCGTGCGCGCGATCTGCGTTCCCGATGGCGTGAAAACTCCCGTTCCGGCTTCGGCAGCCAAGCTTTCGCTGGCCGCCCCTGCGCGCACCCCTCTTAGCTGATAGCGAGATCCCATGATCCCGACCCATTCCCATTGGACACCGCTGCTGGGCCGCCTTGGCCCGGACGCGATCCCGACCGAGCCGATCGTGCTCGCCACATTTGCGGCCGTCTCGCTTGGCGGCATCGCGCTGGTGGCTGCGCTCACCTATTTCCGCCTGTGGTCCTATCTCTGGAAAGAGTGGTTCACCAGCGTCGATCACAAGAAGATCGGGATCATGTACATGATCCTGGGTCTGGTCATGTTCCTGCGCGGTTTTGCCGACGCGATCATGATCCGCAGCCAGCAGGCGCTGGGCTTCGGCGGCTCTGACGGCTATCTGAACAGCCATCACTTCGATCAGGTGTTCACCGCCCACGGCGTCATCATGATCTTCTTTGTGGCGATGCCTTTCGTCACGGGCCTGATGAACTATGTCGTGCCGCTGCAGATCGGCGCGCGCGACGTGTCCTTCCCCTTCCTGAACAACTTCTCGTTCTGGATGACGGCGGGCGGCGCGGTGCTGGTCATGCTCTCGCTGTTTGTGGGCGAATTCGCGCGCACCGGCTGGCTGGCCTATCCCCCGCTCTCGGGGCTGGCCTACAGTCCCGATGTCGGCGTGGATTACTATATCTGGTCGCTTCAGGTGGCCGGTGTCGGCACCACGCTTTCGGGCGTCAACCTGATCGCCACGATCATCAAGCTGCGCGCCCCCGGCATGACCCTGATGCGCATGCCGGTCTTCACCTGGACCGCGCTGGTCACCAACATCCTGATCGTTGCCGTGTTCCCCGTGCTGACCGTCGTTCTGGCCCTGCTGGGTCTGGACCGCGTGTTCCACACCAACTTCTTCACCAATGACTTCGGCGGCTCGCCGATGCTCTATGTCAACCTGATCTGGATCTGGGGCCACCCCGAGGTTTACATTCTGGTGCTGCCGGTTTTCGGCGTGTTCTCGGAAATCGTCTCGACCTTCTGTTCGAAGCGCCTGTTCGGCTATACCTCGATGGTTTACGCCACCTGCGTCATCGGCATCCTGTCCTACTCGGTCTGGCTCCACCACTTCTTCACCATGGGTTCGGGCGCGTCCGTGAACTCGTTCTTCGGCATCACCACCATGGTGATCTCGATCCCCACCGGGGCCAAGCTGTTCAACTGGCTCTTCACAATGTTCCGCGGCCGCATCCGGTTTGAACTGCCGATGATGTGGACCGTCGCCTTCATGCTCACCTTCACCATCGGCGGCATGACCGGCGTGATGATGGCTGTGCCCGCCGCCGACTTCGTGCTGCACAACTCGGTGTTCCTGATCGCCCACTTCCATAACGTCATCATCGGCGGCGTGGTCTGGGGCGTGTTTGCCGCAATCAACTACTGGTGGCCCAAGGCTTTCGGCTTCAAGCTGAACCAGTTCTGGGGCAAGGTGTCGTTCTGGTGCTGGGTTCCGGGCTTCTGGATCGCCTTCACCCCGCTCTATATCCTTGGCTTCATGGGCGTGACGCGTCGTATGCGCGTGTTCGACGCCAGCTTTGATCCGCTGCGTGTCTATTACTGGATCGCGCTGGCCGGCGCCTTCCTGATCGCGGCCGGTATCGGCGCAATGCTGATCCAGTTCGCCGTGTCGATCTGGAAGCGTGAAGAATACAAGGACGAAAGCGGCGACCCGTGGGGCGGCCGTACTCTGGAATGGGCGACCTCCTCGCCTCCGCCGGAATACAACTTCGCCTTCACGCCCAAGATCCACGACATCGACGCCTGGGCCGACATGAAGGCCAAGGGTGTTGCCCGCCCGGTCAGCGGCTTCCAGGACATCTACATGCCTCAGGGCACCTGGGCCGGTATCGTGCTGGCGGGTCTGTCGACGGTCTGCGGTTTCGCGCTGATCTGGCAGGTCTGGTGGCTGGCCATCGTGATGCTGGTGGGTATCGTGGGCACCGCGATCTTCCACACCTTCAACTACAACCGCACCTTCTATATCAAGGCCGACCATGTCGCCGAGGTTGAAGCTGCGCGCACGGCCCAGTTGGCCGCGCTGGAAAAGGGAGCCGCGTAATGGCGAGCACCAACCTTACCGAGCAGTATTACGATCTGCACGAACACGCCCACCCAGACGGCTACAGCACCACGCTGGGCTTCTGGATCTACCTGATGAGCGACTGCCTCATCTTCGGCATGCTGTTTGCCACCTTTGCGGTGCTGGGCGGCAATTATGCCGGAGGTCCGGCGCCCAAGGATCTGTTCGACCTGCCGCTGGTGGCGCTCAACACTTCGCTGCTGCTCTTCTCGTCGATCACCTATGGCTTTGCCATGATCGCGATGCAGAACGGCAGCAAGAAGGGCCTGATCGGCTGGCTGATCCTGACCCTGTGCTTTGGTCTGGGCTTCCTCTCGATCGAACTTTACGAATTCCATCACCTGATCGAGGAAGGCGCCGGGCCGCAGCGCAGCGCTTTCCTGTCGGCCTTCTTCACGCTGGTCGGCACCCACGGTCTGCACGTGACCTTCGGTTCGATCTGGCTGGTCACGCTGCTGTTCCAGGTGGGCAAGCATGGCCTGACCGAGGCCAACAAGCGCCGTCTGTCCTGCCTCTCGCTGTTCTGGCACTTCCTTGACGTGGTCTGGATCGGCGTGTTCACCTTTGTCTATCTGATGGGAGTGCTGCGCTGATGGCTGACCATTCGCACGATCACGCACATGGCCACGGCCATGAAGCGGCGTTCCACGCCACCACCAAGGATTACGTGATCGGCTTCGTCCTTTCCGTGATCCTGACCGCGATCCCCTTCTGGCTGGTGATGAGCGGCGCGATCGCCGACAAATCGACGACCGCCATCGTCATCACCGCCTTTGCCGCGGTTCAGGTTGTGGTCCACATGGTCTACTTCCTGCACATGAACGGCAAGATCGAGGGCGGCTGGAACCTGATGGCCGCTCTGTTCACCATCCTGCTGGTGGCGATCATCCTGTCGGGCACGCTGTGGGTGATGTTCCACCTCAACGCCAACATGATGCCGGTCAAGATGGACGGCATGGGCTGATGAAGTCCGGCCTTAATGGCCAGCAAAAGGGGCGGCGCCGGATTCTTCCGGTGGCCGCCCTGCTGCTTTGTGCGGCGCTGTTTTCGGCGCTGGGCGTATGGCAGGTGCAGAGGCTGGCATGGAAACGCGCCTTGATCGCGCATGTGAACGAGGTTTCGACCGCCAATCCCATCGAGGCGCGGCTGTTGCCGATAGCACCTGGCCCGCGCGATCTGGCCGATCTGGAATATCGCCGCGTGTGGGCGCTGGGCCGGTTTGAACCGCAGGGGACAACGCTGGTCTCGGCGCTGACCGAGCGGGGCGCGGGCTATTGGGTGATGGCGCCGCTGCGCATGGGCGATGGGCACGCGGTGTGGATCAATCGCGGCTATGTGCCTTTGGGCAGCACCGCCCTGGCCGAAGCCGCGCAGACGCCCACGGGCGAGGTGGCGATCACCGGCCTGCTGCGGAAAACCGAGCCCAAGGGCCGCTTCTTGCAGGCCAATGTGCCTGCGCAGGACCGCTGGTATGCGCGCGATATTGCCGTCATCTCCGCCACGCGCGGGGTGAAGGGTCAGGCCGCATGGTTCATCGACGCCCAAGGCCCCGAAATCCTCGGTCACCCCATCCCCGGCCTGACGGTCATTCAATTCCCCAACAGCCATCTGCAATATGCGCTGACATGGTTCGCCATGGCCCTGCTCAGCCTGTTTGCCATCTGGCTGGTCTGGCGGCGCCCGGCCTGATAAAGCCGGGCCATGGCCACCCAACCCAACCCCGCCCCCTCCTCTTCAGGGGCCGATTACGATATTGCCCCGGCCTCCTATGGCAACATGGGTCTGTTGGTTCAGCTGCGCTGGATCGCGGTGCTGGGGCAATTGGTGACGATCTGGGTGGCATGGCGGGTGCTGGGTGTGCGCCTGCCGATGGCCGAACTGGTGGCGGTGCCCGCACTGCTGGCGCTGATGAACATCGGCACATGGGCCTATGGGCGGCAACGCGCGGGCTATTCCTATCTGGAACTGCTGGGCGCGCTGATGCTCGATGTCGAGGCGCTGAGCTGGCAGCTCTATTTCACCGGCGGCGCGACCAACCCCTTCATCTTCCTGTTTCTGGTCCAGATCATGCTGGGCGCGATCCTGCTGCCTGCGCGATGGAGCTGGATTGTCGCGCTGGTCGCCTGCTGCGATGTGGCGTTTCTGACCTTCGATTACCGCCCGCTTGATCTGCCCCCCGCCTATGCGGGCGAGCATTTCCGGCTTTATCTGTTGGGCAGCCTTGCCTGCTTCGTGCTGATCGCGGCCCTTTTGGTCTATTTCGTCGTCCGCATGGACCGCAACCAGCGCGCCAGCAGCGCCGCCCTTGCCGCCCTGCGCCAACAGGCAGCGGAGGAGAATCATATCGTGCGGTTAGGCCTGCTGGCCAGCGGGGCGGCGCATGAACTGGGCACGCCGATGGCCTCGATGTCGGTGATCCTTGGCGACTGGGCGCGGGAAAAGACCATTGCGGGCGACCCCGACCTTGCCGCCGATGTGGCCGATATGCAGGCGGAATTGAAACGCTGCAAAACCATCCTGTCGGGCATCCTGATGGCGGCGGGCGAGGTGCGCGGCGAAAACCCCAGCGTTACCACCGCCCGCGGTTTCTTAAGCGAAATCGTCGAGGACTGGCGCGCGCGCAGCCCCGCCCCCATCACGCTGGACGACCGGCTAGGCGAGGATGTGCCGATCATCGCCGATCCCGCGCTGCGGCAGGTGATCGGCAATGTGGTGGACAACGCGCTGGAAGTCTCGCCCGGCGGCATAGCCATCGCCACGGCGCGAGAGGGCGACATCTGGCAAATTGCCGTGCGCGATTTCGGCCCCGGTTTCGCCCCCGATATGCTCGATCAGGTCGGCCGCCCCTATCGCTCGACCAAGGGACGCGACGGGGGCGGACTGGGCCTGTTCCTCGTGGTCAACGTGTTGCGCCAATTGGGCGGGCGCATCGAAGTGGCCAATGTTGACGATGGCGGGGCGCTGGTCGTGCTCTCCATTCCGTTGTCGGCGCTGGCTTTTTCAGGCAAAGGTACGGCATGAACAACCCCCTGCCCCATCTCGTCATCGTGGAAGACGATCCCGCCTTTGGCCGCACGCTGCGCCGGTCGTTCGAACGGCGCGGCTATGAGGTGCTGCTGGCCACCAACCCCGACGAACTGGGCCTGTTGATGACCAGCACGCGGTTTCAGTATGCCGTGGTGGACCTGAAACTGGGCACGGCCTCCGGGCTGACCTGCGTGCAGATGCTGCACGAAAAGGACCCCGAAACCACCATCGTCGTCCTGACCGGATTTGCCAGCATCGCCACCGCCGTCGAGGCCATCAAGCTGGGGGCCTCGCATTACCTCGCCAAACCGGCCAACACCGACGATATCGAGGAGGCCTTTTCCAAGCGCGAAGGCAATGCCGCCGTGCCCGTCGAAGGCCGCAAGACCAGCATCAAAACGGTCGAGTGGGAATATATCCACACCACGCTGGCCGAATGCAATTTCAACATCTCCGAAGCCGCCCGCAGGCTGGGGATGCATCGGCGCACTTTGGCCCGGAAGCTGGAGAAGCAGCAGGTGAAGTGAGGGGGGTTTTAGGTTTAGAATATGCCTCCGGCGGGCAAAG